>NZ_JAEULU010000250.1 GCF_016792925.1 Gemmobacter sp. | reverse complement strand
GGTGCTGCTGTCTGATACCCGAACCAATGCGGGGCTCGACAATATCTCGACCTATCGCAAGATGTTCACCTTTGAAGACCCCGGCGAGCGGGTCATCGCCATCATGACGGCGGGCAGCCTCAGCGTGACGCAAACCACCATCGCCCGCCTGCGCGAGGCGATGGAAGAGGACAGCGCCACCTCGGAAACCTCGATCATGCTGGCGCCCACCCTGCTGAAAGTGGCCGAGATCGTGGGCAATATGCTGTCCACCGTCCGGGCCGAGATCGGCGAGAAGATGGCCACCATGAAGCAAAGCGCCTCTGCCTCGATGATCGTGGCGGGCCAGCGCAAGGGCGGCGCGATGCGGCTGTTCCTCATCTATCCCGAGGGCAATTTCATCGAGGCGACCGAAGACACGCCCTTCCTGCAAATCGGCGAACACAAATACGGCAAGCCGATCCTCGACCGCGTGGTGCGCCCGGAAACCAGCCTGGCCGATGCGCAAAAGGCGGTGCTGCTCAGCATGGACAGCACGCTGCGCTCCAACCTCTCGGTCGGCATGCCGCTGGATCTGGTGGTGATCGGGGCGGATGATTGCAAGATCACCGCGCGCCGCCGGATCGAGGCGGGCGACCCGCAATTCCGCGCCATGTCCGAGGCCTGGTCGGCGGCGCTGCGCGACGGCTTTACCCAGATTGCGCTGTAAAAGGGTCGGGGCCTCGCGGCCCCGATGCCTCCGGCGGGGATATTTGGATCAGGTTGAAAGCGGATTGCGCTTCAACCTGATAAAAATATCCAATTCCACCGCTGACGCCGCGAAGGCCTTGCCGGAAAAGCAAAAAGCCGCCCCGAGGGGCGGCCTTTGTTTTCTGTGCGGCCCGATCAGGCCGCGCGCGAGGTCAGCACCGAATCGACGGTTTTCTGGGCCTGCGCCTCGTCCGCGCCCGAAACGGCGGCGACTTCGCGGGTCAGGCGTTCCAGTGCCGCCTCGTAAAGCTGACGCTCGGAATAGCTTTGCTCACGCTGGTCATCGCTGCGGTGCAGGTCGCGCACCACTTCGGCGATCGACAAGAGGTCGCCCGAGTTGATCTTCTGTTCATATTCCTGCGCGCGGCGCGACCACATGGCGCGTTTCACCCGGGCCTTGCCCTTCAGCGTGTCCAGCGCCTTGTTCACCACATCGGGGGTGGAGAGCTGGCGCATGCCGATTTCCGTCGCCTTATGCGTCGGCACCCGCAGGGTCATCTTGTCCTTTTCAAAGTGCAGCACGAAGAGTTCCAGCTTGAACCCTGCGATTTCCTGCTCTTCGATGGAGATGATCTTGCCCACACCATGGGCCGGGTAGACGACGAATTCATCAGGGCGGAATTCGGGCTTCTTGGTCTTGGTCATTCCAGCGGCTTCCTCATGCGCAGGGGCCTGCCTTGCCACAAAGACATCGCGCCCGAGGCCATAGGCTTCGGCTGCGTTCAGGGCTTTGTCACAAGAAAATCCGTCCCGGGCGAGCAGCGCCGAGGCGGCGGTCAGGCGTCCATGCTGTGTTTATGACGCAGATATAACATGAAATCGCGGCGATTCCAACTGCGGCGAGGGCCGCAACCGGCCAGAGCCCATGCAGATTCTGCATATTGGCATGGCATTTGCTGCACATCTGCCTCTCACAGGAGCGAATCAGCCGCAAAGGGGGCGGGCGGCGCCGGGGGCGCGCCTCAGCTGCCTTCGCCGGGATTGGGCGAGAAATACTTGGTCAGCTTGTCCTTCTCGCCGTCACGCTCTTTATAGCCTTCCATCGGCTCGCGCTTTTGCGTGATGACGGGCCACAGCTCGGCATATTTGCGGTTGAACTCGACCCATTTGTCCATGTCCGGCTCGGTATCCGGGCGGATCGCATCGGCCGGGCATTCCGGTTCGCAGACGCCGCAGTCGATGCATTCGTCGGGGTGGATCACCAGCGTGTTCTCGCCCTCGTAGAAGCAATCCACCGGACAGACCTCGACGCAGTCGGTGTATTTGCAGGCGATGCAGTTGTCGGTCACCACATAGGTCATGGCAGGGCCCCGGTTTCTCTCGTGTTGGCGTCTAGCTAGCTCAGGCGGTGCGGGCATTCAAGCGCGAAGCGGCGCGGCGGGGTGTCGCCGGGGCGGGTTGTCCTGCGGCACCGGGGGCGCGCGGAACATCCTTCTCCTAGCGGCCCTGTGACTGTGGCATCTGTTCCAGATCCTCGGTCTCATCCAGATCCGAAACTGCCTGGTCAGACAGCGGCTGCGGGTCCAGATCGTGATAGAGGCCGCGCGCCTCGGGGGCGGGGCCGCGTCGGCTGCCGGGGGCCAGCACCCGGATCAGCCGGATGCGGTCGCCCTGCGGAAAGGTGAGCGTATCGCCCATCCCCACCTGATGTCCGGGCTTCTGGCAGCGCTGGCCGTTCAGCCGCAGATGGCCTTCGGCAATCATCTCGCAGGCCAGCGGGCGCGATTTGAAGAACCGCGCCTGCCACAGCCATTTGTCCAG
>NZ_JAEULU010000245.1 GCF_016792925.1 Gemmobacter sp. | reverse complement strand
ACGGCGCGGCGGTCGCCGGTCATCATCGCGATTCCGGTGACACCCGAGGCGCGCAGGCCCGCCAGACCCTCGCGCGACGACGCGCGCGGCCGGTCGGCCACCGCCACCGCACCCAGAAGGCGGCTGCCCTGCCCGTGGTAGATCGTCGTCCAGGGCTCGGCCGCCAGCGCCGCCACCGCGGGCGCGTCCAGCGCCGCCCCCATCCGCGCCGCCATGCGGGGATTGCCGGCCCACAGCACCCCCGCCCCCTCGCCCGCCACAATCCCTTCGGAGGGCAGGCTGCGGGCGCCCGGCACCTCGGCCACCGACAGGCCGCGCGCGGCAGTCTCGCGCCGCAGGGCGGCCGCCACGGGATGCTCCGACTGCGCCTCAAGCCCGGTCAGGCTTTGCAGGAAGGCGTTCTCATCCATGCCGGGCGCGGCAATGGCCACCACCTCGGCCCGGCCGGTGGTCAGCGTGCCGGTCTTGTCAAAGGCGAAGGCGCGCACGCCGGCCAGCGTCTCCAGCGCCGCGCCGCCCTTGAACAGCACCCCACCGCGCGCCGCCGCCGAAAGGGCCGACAGGATCGCCGCCGGCACCGAGATGACGATGGCGCAGGGGCTGGCCGCCACCAGCAGCGTCGCCGCACGGTAAAGCGCCCCGCCATGGTCCAGCCCCCAGAACCGCAGCGCGGCATAGGCCAGGACCGAGCCCGCCAGCACCGCCACCGTATAGCGCTGGCCGAACCATTCCGAGAATCGCTCCGATGGCGCCCGGGCGGCCTGCGCCTCGGTCACCAGCGCGACCATACGCGCCACGGTGCTGTCGGTGGCGCTGCGGGTCACCCGCACCTCCAGCACGCCATTCAGGTTCACCACCGCCTCGAACACCGGCGCGCCGGGGCCGCGATGCACGGGCATGGATTCGCCGGTGAGGGTGGAGAGATCCATCGACGCCTCGCCGCGCTCGATCACCCCGTCCACCGGCACCCGCCCGCCGGGCCGCACGATCACCAGATCGCCGGGCACCAGCTGCGCCGAGGGCACCTCGGTCACGCCTTCCGCCGTTTTCAGCAGGGCTGTATCGGGGCGCAGGGCCATCAACGCCTCGACCGCGCGGCGGGCGCGGCCCATGGCGCGATGCTCCAGCGCTTCCGAAATGGCAAAAAGGGTCAGCAGCACCGCCCCTTCCAGCGCCGAGCCGACCAGCGCGGCGGCCAGTGCCGCCAAAGCCATCAGCAGGTCGATGTCCAGCCGCCGATGGTGCCACAGCTCGCCCAGGGCGCCGATCAATGTGGGCAACCCGCCCACCAGATACACCACGATCAGCCCGACCGGCCCCCAGGGACCGGGGATCAGGAAGGCATCGACCAGCGCCGCCGCCATCCCGGCCAGGGTGAGGCCGGTCAGCGCCGTTTCCAGACGTCCTTCGGGGTGACTGTGATCATGTGCCATGGCGGGCCTCGCTTTCGCGAGCAGCTTAGGCGGTCAGCTGGCCTTGCGCAAAGCCGGTGATCCGGGCCGTGACAATCTGCCCCTCTGGCATATCGCGGTCAAAGGCCACTTCGGTAAATTGCGCCGTGCGGCCCAGACGCGGCCCTTCCATCAGGATCTGGTGGGTAACGCCAAGCTGCGCCCCCAGATGCTGCGCCAGTGCCGCGTCTCCCACGGCGCGCAGCCGGGCAGCGCGGTCCTTGATGAGCGGGCCTTTCACCTGCGGCATCCGCGCGGCGGGCGTGCCCTTGCGCGGGCTGAAGGGGAAGACATGCAGGAAGGTGAGGCCGCAATCCGCCACAAGCTTCACCGAATTGGCGAACATCTCCTCGGTCTCGGTCGGGAAACCGGCGATGATGTCGGCGCCAAAGATGATGTCGGGGCGCAGGCGGCGGGCCTCTTCGCAAAAGCGGATCGCGTCATCGCGCAGATGGCGGCGCTTCATCCGTTTCAGAATCATGTCATCGCCCGCCTGCAAGGACAGGTGCAGATGCGGCATCAGGCGCGGCTCGGTCGCGATGGCCTGCATCAGGGCCTCATCCGCCTCGATACTGTCAATGCTGGAGATGCGCAGGCGCGGCAGATCGGGCACCAGCTTCAGGATGCGCAGGACCAGATCGCCCAGGCGCGGCTCTGCGGGCAGATCGGCCCCCCAGGAGGTGAGGTCAACGCCAGTCAGCACGACCTCATGAAAGCCCTTGTCCACAAGGCGTTTGATCTGCTCCACCACCACGCCCGCAGGCACCGAGCGCGAATTGCCCCGGCCGAAGGGGATGATGCAGAAGGTGCAGCGATGATCGCAGCCATTTTGCACCTGCACATAGGCGCGATGGCGGCCAAAACCGTCGATCAGGTGCCCGGCGGTTTCCTTGACCGACATGATGTCGTCGACCTGCACCTTTTCGGTCGTGCCGATCAGATCGGGCACGCGCAGCCCGGCCCAGGTTTCGGCCTGCATCTTTTCGGTATTGCCGACCACCTTGGTCACTTCGGGCATGGCGGCAAAGGTTTCGGGTTCGGTCTGCGCGGCGCAGCCGGTCACGATCACCGGGGCGCCGGGGTTTTCGCGCGCGAGGCGGCGAATCTCCTGCTTGGCCTTGCGCACTGCCTCGGCAGTCACCGCGCAGGTGTTCACCACCACGGCGTTGGAGACCCCCGCCGCCGCCGCCAGTTCCTTCATCGCCTCGGTCTCATAGGCGTTCAGGCGGCAGCCGAGGGTGGAGAAGACCGGCGCGCTCACAGCAAGCCATCCAGAAACGCGGGGGACAGAACGCCGTCAAATACCCGCGCCACCGGCCCGGCCATCCAGACGCCATCCGCGCGCCAGTCGATCTCCAGCACGCCGCCATCAAGATCGAGCGTCACGCGCTTGCCGGTCAGCCCGCGCAGATGCGCCGCCACGGCGGTGGCACAAGCGCCCGAGCCGCAGGCCAGCGTGATGCCCGCCCCGCGTTCCCACACCCGCATGCGCAGGCGGTCGGGGCCGGTGAGGCTGGCGAATTCCACATTGGTGCGCTCGGGGAACAGCGGGTCGGTCTCGATCCGGCGCCCGTCTTGCGCCACATCCACCGCCTCGGCATCGGGCACGAAGAACACGCAATGCGGATTGCCCATGCCCACGGCCACCGGATCGCCCGGCAGCGGCAGGTGATCGGTGTCCACAGCATGCGACAGCGGCAGTTCAGCCCAGTCACGCTGTGGCTGGCCCATATTGACGCTCACCCGGCCATCGGCCAGCCGCAGCGCCTGCAAATCGCCGCGCTGCGTGACCAGATGCACCGTGTCGCGGCCCAGCTGCCCCATCATGTAATCCGACACGCAGCGCGTGGCATTGCCGCAAGCGCCCGCCCGGCTGCCATCGCTGTTCCAGAAATCCAGCGCGAAATCAGCCACATCGCTGTCCCGAATCTCGGCCAGCTGATCAAAGCCCACGCCGCGATTGCGATCGCCAAGGGCGCGCGCGAGGGCAGGGGTGACCACCGCCCCGCGCCCGCGCGAGTCGATCACGACGAAATCATTGCCCGCCCCGTGCATCTTCATGAACGGCAGGCCAAGGGAAGCTGGCTGTGTCATGCGGGCCTTTTACTGCGGCTGCAAAGATTCTGCCAGTGCGGTGCAAATTTCTGTTTTTCTGCCCTTGACCCCCCCCGCCGAGTTCCGTAGATACCCGCTCACAGAAAGTGGGCCGGTAGCTCAGTTGGTAGAGCAGCTGACTTTTAATCAGCGGGTCACAGGTTCGAATCCTGTCCGGCTCACCACTTTCTGAAAATCCCCCTTGAAATCAATCTGTTGCTGAATGGTTTACAGCGGGATTTTCCGTTTGGGGCCATGGCTTGCCGCTGGCGCCTCTGTTCCTCGACCTGTTGAGCCCGGCTCCTGCTTCGCTGCAAAGGCGCGGCGGCTTTGGCCTGCTTTCTTTTTTGGCGTTGCTCCCTCGGCGCTGATGTCGCCCCGTTCTGCGCCATGCCCGATTGCTGGATGCGGAAACAGGATTTTCTCTTTTGGCGCTGAAAATGGGAAATAAAATACACGAGTGATGCGGTAGATTATTCGGCAAGTCAGTGCGGCGCATGACCAACGGCCTCGAAAGGCGCAGCCTCTTGGCAAGATCAGGCTTTCCCGCACGACACTCTGTCGGCTCTCCCTCGCCGGTTCCCTGTTGGAAGGCTTCATCATGTATCTTGATCGGACAAAGACGCAGCTCGTTTGTCGGCATCCGACCATCGCCATCATCGGCGGCGGCTATAGCGGCGCGGCGGTTGCGCTGCATCTGGCGCACCGGGGCGCGGCTGCGCGGGTCATCGTCTATGAACCCCGCGCCGAACTGGGCCGGGGTCTGGCCTATTCCACGTCAGACCCTGATCACCGGCTGAATGTGCCCGATTCCAAAATGACCCTGTTCAGCCACGATCCGCTGCATTTCCGCCATTGGCTGTCCTCGGCCGATCTGCCGCGTCTGCCAGCGGGCAGCGCCACCCTGGCGGGGGATATTTTCGCGCCCCGGGCGGTGTTCGGGCAATATGTCGCCGCTGCGCTGGCGCCCTTGCTGGCAGCGGGCCGGATCGAGCATTGTCGAGCCTCGGCAACTTCCATTCGCAAGCAGGGCGCCGGTTTTGCCGTTCGGGATGATCGGGGGCAGGTGCAAAAGGTGGAGGCGGTGGTTCTGGCGGTCTCGCACCCGCCGCCGGCCTTGCCGCCGGAACTGCGTGCCCTCGCCGATGACCCCGGCCTGATCACCCATACGGCGGGCGAGGCGGCGTTGGCTGGGCTCGCGCCGCAAGACCGGGTGCTGATCGTCGGCTCGGGCCTGACCTCGGCAGATGTTCTTGCCACGCTGATGCGGCAGGAGGGGCGTGCCCCGGTGCATGTGCTGTCGCGCCACGGCTGGCGCTCGCAGCCGCATGGCCCGAAGCAGGCGGAGACCAGCGCCGATTTTGCCGCCGAGCCCGCCTCGACCGCGCTGGCCCTGCTGCGCAAGGTGCGGGCCGCCGTCAGGGCCGAAGCGGCGCGGGGCATCACCTGGCATGCGGTGTTCGATCGCCTGCGGGCGCAAGGCCCGGCGATCTGGGCCGCATTGCCGCTGCCCGAACGCCAGCGCTTTCTGCGCCATCTGCGCGCCCTGTGGGACATTCACCGTTTCCGCATTGCCCCGCAGACCCATGCCACCCTGTGCGAGGCCGAGCGGCGCAAACGCGCCGTCTTCCACGCCGCCCGGCTGTTGGGGGCAGAGCGGCAGGCCGGGGGCCTTCTGGTCACCATCCGGCCGCGTGGCGCGCGCCTCTGGCAAAGCCTGACGGTGGACAAGGTGGTGCTGGCCACTGGCCCGGCCCATGCGCAGGTGATTGCGGGCAACCCGGCCTTGGCGGCACTGGCCGGGCAGGGGCTGGTGCAGCCGGACCCGCTGAAACTCGGCCTTGCGACGGCGCCGGACGGGCGGGCCATCGGTCAGGCCGGGCCTGTTGACGGGCTGTTCGTGGCCGGTCCGCTGGCGCGCGGCACCGTCGGCGAGCTGATGGGCGTGCCCGAGGTCACTGCCTGGGCCGAACATGTGGCCGGGCAGATTCTGGCCAGCCTGCCAAGCCCGGCGACGCAGGGGTGATTTGCCCCTGCGGCACGGGGCGGCGGGGGGAAAAGCCTTCTGTGAAGGGGCAAAAACTTGGAATGGCCAAGGCCCGGCTGGGGGCGTAAATTAAAACGACAAAACAAGTCGTGATATATCGCGCCTCAGAAAGGAACTCTGCCATGTCATTGAAATCGAGTGCATCCACCGCCCTTCTGGCCCTGACACTCAGCCTCGCCCCCGCGCTGCCCGGCCTGGCCGAGGCGCTGAAAATCGGCGTGGTGCCGGGCGCCTATGCCGATGCGGTGGGCGTCGCCGCCGAGGAAGCCAAGGCACAGGGACTGGAGGTCGAGGTGGTCGAATTTTCCGACTGGAACACCCCCAATCTTGCGCTGGATGCCAAGGATATTGACCTGAACTTCTTCCAGCATCAGCCGTTCATGGAAAACACCGAGGCCGAAAAAGGCTATGACTTTAGTGTTGTGGCACCGGGTATCCTGCAAAACTTCGGGTTCTTCTCGCTCCGACACAAGACGCTGGACGCGATCCCCGAGGGCGGCACCGTGGCGGTGGCCAATGATCCGGTCAATCAGGGGCGCGGTTTGCTGCTGCTGCAAAAGGCCGGTCTGATCACCTTGAAGGACGGCGTGGGCTTCAAGGGCACGCTGAATGACATCACGGCCAATCCGAAGAACCTGACCTTCACCGAGGTCGAGGGGCCGCAGCTGGTGCATGTGACCCCCGATGTCGATCTGGCGCAGGGCTATCCGCATTTCATCGTGGCATCGGGTGCCTTTGATCCGACCTCGGGGCTGATCTATTCCGGGGTCGAGGACAAGATTTTCAACGTGAGCTTCGTGTCGCGGGCAGGTGAGGAGAACGACCCGCGCATCCAGCAATTCGTCACGCTGTTCCATGGGTCGCAGGCCGTGAAGGACCAGATTCACAAGTCCTTCGCCGGCAGTGACAAGCTGTATGTTCTGGCATGGTTGCTGAAATGACCGGGGCGGCGATCATCGGATGGCCGCGGGCGGGGGGGCAGGCCGCCCCCGCGCTTCCGGCAGAGCGGACGCGGCGCGTGGCGGGATCGGTGCAGTTTCAGGGCCTGGGGAAGACCTATATCTCCTCTGCGGGCGAGGTTCAGGCGCTGCAAGGCATTGATCTGGAGATCGAGCCGGGCGAGATTTTCGGCATCATCGGGCGCTCGGGGGCCGGGAAATCCAGCCTCTTGCGCAGCATCAACCGGCTGGAGCGGCCCAGCGAGGGCCGCGTGCTGGTGGATGGCGAGGATATTGCCGGGCTGGGCGAGGCCGGGCTGATCCGGCTGCGCCGCCGGATCGGCATGATCTTTCAGCATTTCAACCTGTTGGCCGCCAAGACCGTGCGCGAGAATGTGGCGCTGCCGCTGCGCATTGCCGGGGTGCCCCAGCCCGAGGCGGAGGCCCGGGTGGCCGAGGTCTTGCGGCTGGTCGGGCTTGAGGGCAAGGAAGACAGCTATCCCTCGCGCCTGTCGGGCGGGCAAAAGCAGCGGGTGGGCATTGCCCGTGCGCTGGTGAGCCGCCCCGAGATCCTGCTGTGTGACGAGGCGACCTCGGCGCTGGACCCGGAAACCACGCTGTCCATCCTGCGCCTGTTGCGTGACATCAACCGGCGGCTGGGGCTGACCATCGTGCTGATCACCCATGAAATGAGCGTGATCCGCGAGGTCTGCAACCGCGTGCTGGTGCTGGAACGTGGCCGGGTGGCCGAGATGGGGCCGGTCTGGCAGGTGTTTGCGCAGCCGCAGCACGCCGCCACGCAGGCCCTGCTTGCGCCGCTGACCCGCGCCCTGCCCGAGGATGTGGCCGCGCGGCTGCGGCAAGTGCCGGAGCCGGGCGATCTTCAGGTGATCGAGCTGCCCATGACCGGCGAGGCCGCGCCCCCTCTGGCGGCGCTGGCACAGGGCCTGCGTCTGGTGCAGGCGCAGGTCGAGCCGATTCAGGGCCATGCCGTCGGACGGCTGGTGGTTCTGGCGCCGCAAGGCCTTGACCCCAGATCCCTTTCTTCAACAGCCAGGAGGCTTGGCCATGTCGCCGCAAATGATTGACCGGCTGAGTGCCGCGTTTCTGGATACGCTTCTGATGGTCTCGGCCTCGGCCGGGGTTGCAGTGCTGGCGGGCATTCCGCTGGCGGTGGTGCTGGTGACCTCGGGCCCCGGCGGGGTCTTTCCGGCGCCCCGGCTGAATCGCGTGCTGGGCGCCTTGGTCAACGGCTTTCGCGCCGTGCCGTTCATCGTGCTGCTGGTGGCGCTGATCCCCTTCACGCGGTTGGTGACCGGCACGACGATCGGGGTCTGGGCGGCTGTGGTGCCGCTGTCGATCTCGGCCACGCCGTTCTTTGCCCGCATTGCCGAGGTCAGCCTGCGCGAGGTGGACCCCGGATTGATCGAGGCCGCGCAATCCATCGGTGCAAGCCGCTGGCATATCGTGCGCCATGTGCTGCTGCCCGAGGCGCTGCCGGGCATCATCGGCGGGTTCACGATCACTGTGGTCTCGATGATCGGTGCCTCGGCCATGGCGGGGGCGGTGGGGGCCGGTGGGCTGGGCGATGTGGCGATCCGCTATGGCTATCAACGCTTTGATACCACGGTGATGGTGGCGGTGATCGTCATTCTGGTGGCGCTGGTTTCGGTGGTGCAGGTGACCGGCGACAGGGCGGTGCGCCGCTTGCGCGCGCGCTGAGGCGCCGGTTCAAAAGAGGCTGGTTCAAGGGTGATCTGTTTACATGTGGCGGGGCCGGGGTTTTCCCCCGGCCCTTTGCGTTACAGCTTCAACAGCCGCGCCGCATTGTCGTGCAGCACCTTTTCCAACACCCGATCCTTCAGGCCAAGCGCCTGAAAATCCTCGATGCTTTGGCGGATCGGGCGGAAAGGATAAGAGGAGCCGAACAGCAACTGATCGCGCAGAAAGCCATTGGCGGCCTCGATATAGAGCTGGCTGCCGGGCTGGAAGACATACATGTCCGGGATCAGGAACACGTTCTCATGCCGGAAGGCCACGCCCAGAATCCCCGCCACATTGGGCCAGAAACCGTGATAGGCGGCGATCCTGAGGCGCGGAAACTGCCGCGCGACATTGGCCACCGGCGCCGGATCATTGAAGCGCGGATCGGGCGTCGTCGGGCCGCTCATCAGGTAAAGCGGCACGTCAAGGCCTTGCAAAAGCTCGTAAAGCGGAAAGAAGGCCGGGTCATCGGCATGGCGCGGCGGCGTGCCGAAGCCGGGTTCCAGGTCGATGCCGCGCAGGCCCAGCGTCAGGATCGCGCGTTCGGCCTCGTCCAGCGCGGTCTGGCGGCCCTGGGTGATGATGTCGACGGAACCGATGCCCTCCAGCAGCGGCGAGGCGGCGGTGATCCGGTGGATCGTGTCATTGGGCAAATGCTGGCCGGGCGTGTGCCGCCCCACCACCACGGCGCGGGTCAGGCCTGCGGCGGCGACTTCGGCCAGAAAGCCCTCGGGCGTGGCAGAGCGGGTGAAGTGTTCCAGATCGCCGCGCGTGCCGACGCGGGCGTTCAGCCACTTCACCACCTCATAATCCGGCCCGCCCGGGGTCTTGCCGAAGAAATCGTGCAGATAGGCCGGGCGGCAGCGCATGTCGATGATTTTCATGGAAATTCCTTTCAGCTTGCCGCGCGTTGGCGGCGCATGTCAAAGGCGCCGCCGGTCTGGCTGGAGCCGTGCAGCGTGACGGCCTGTTTGCCCAGCAGCGGGAACAACAGCTCGGCCACGCGCAGGCTTTCTTCCAGATGCGGATAGCCGGACAGCACGAAGGTATCGACGCCCAGCTCGGCGTATTCGCGCAGCCGCG
>NZ_JAEULU010000243.1 GCF_016792925.1 Gemmobacter sp. | reverse complement strand
CCGAAGGCTCCGACCCGGCGAGCCTTGCTTTCGACGCCATGACCCGCGCGCAGGAAACCGGCGCCGACCTTCTGCTGATCGACACGGCGGGCCGCCTGCAAAACCGCGCCGACCTGATGGAGGAGCTGGCGAAAATCGTCCGCGTCATCCGCAAGAAGGACGAGACCGCGCCGCATAACACCTTGCTGGTTCTGGATGCCACCACCGGCCAGAACGCGGTCGCGCAGGTCGAGATCTTCCGCAAGATCGCCGATGTCTCGGGCCTGGTGATGACCAAGCTCGATGGCACTGCCAAGGGGGGCGTGCTGGTCTCGCTCGCCGACAAGTTCGGCTTGCCGATCCATGCCATTGGCGTCGGCGAACAGATCGACGACCTCTCGCCCTTCGATCCGCAAGATTTCGCCCACGCCCTGGTGGGTCTTGCCGACTGACCTGATGCCATTTTCTGTTCAAAAATATCCTCGGGGGGTGCGGGGGGCAGACAGCCCCCCGGCGACGGTAGGTCTCGGGTGATGTCGGATTGGCTGATCTCGCTGGAGGGCACCCAGGGTGGCCATGACCTTGCGCTGGCCCTCGCGCTGATGGCCGCCGTGCTGCATGCGCTGTTCGGCGCGCTGCAAAAGGGCAGGCATGACCCCTGGCTCAGCCGCGCGGCGATTGATGCCAGCTATGGCCTGATCGCCCTGCCCTTCGCCCTGTTCGTCGTGCCCTGGCCCGAGGCGCGGATGTGGCCGATCCTGGCCGGTGTCTTTGTCATCCATGCGCTTTACAAGCTGCTGCAAGCCGCGGCCTATGATCGCGGCGCCTATACGGTGGTGTACCCCGTGGTGCGTGGCACCGGGCCGCTGGTGACGGTGGTGCTGGCGGGGGTGGTCTTTGGCGAGCATTTCGCGCCGGGGCAATGGCTGGGCGTGGCCTGCCTGTCGGGCGGGATTCTGGCGCTTGCGGGCTGGAACCTTGCGCATGTGCAAGCCGGGCGCGACACGCTGCTACCTGCCCTTGGCCTTGCGGCGCTGACCGGGCTGCTGGTCGCGGCCTATACGACCTATGACGCCTGGGGCATCCGGCAATCGCCCGACCCATTCACCTTTCTGGCGTGGTTTTTCGTGATTGACAGTGTTTTGATGCCGGCGCTGACCTTTCGGCGCTGGCGGGCGCTTGGCGTTCAGGGCATTCTGCCCTTGCTGCGGCGCGGCGTCTTCGGCGCGCTGGTGGCATTTGCAAGTTTCGGCGGCATCATGCTGGCCACAAGGCTGGACAAGGTGGGCGAGGCGGCGGTGCTGCGCGAGACCTCGACCGTCTTTGCCGCGCTGATCGGCTGGCTGGTGCTGGGCGAGCGCTCGGGCCGGGTGCAGGTGGGCTTGATGGCAGTGATCGCGGCGGGCGCCGTGCTGGTGGAATGGGGAGGCCGTTAGAAAATGGCAGGCAAAAAGATCAATCCGATCCTGAAGTCGGTGCTGGAACTGGGGCCGGTTCTGCTGTTCTTCATCATGTTCGGACGGATGAAGGATCAGACCTATCTGATTGGCGGCACGGAATATTCCGGCTTCATCGTCACCACGGCGGCCTTTGTCGTGCTGATCTGCCTGACGACGGGCGTGCTTTGGGCGCTGACCGGGCATCTGTCGCGCATGCAGGTGCTGACACTGGTGCTGGTGGTGGTGATGGGCGGGCTGTCGGTCTGGCTGAATGACGAGCGGTTCATCAAGATGAAGCCGACATTGCTGTATCTGATCTTCGCCGCCGTGCTGGGCTTTGGCCTTTTGCGGGGCAAAAGCTATCTCTCGGCGGTGCTGGACGAGGCTTTGCCACTGCGCGAGGAAGGCTGGCTGATCCTGACGAGGCGCCTGACGCTGTTTTTTGCCGGGCTGGCCCTGGCGAATGAGCTGGTCTGGCGCCTGATGTCGGATGCGGCCTGGGTGAATTTCAAGACCTTCGGCCTGACCTTCGCGCTGTTTGCCTTTTTCCTGTCGCAGGGCAAGCTGCTGGAGACCTATTCCGAGGCGGAGCCGCGCGGGTAAGCCGTCGGATATGGATATTTGAGCCAAGGTGAATGGGGGGGCGCCGCGCCCCCCTTTTTGCGTTTCAGCGTTTGAACAGGGTGTCGAGCGCCTGTTTGTCCATCTCGGGCTGGCGGGCCTCGGCGGCGACGGCGCGGCCGCGCTGGAAGGCCGGGCGGGCGGCCAGCGTGTCGAGCCAGCGCTTCAGATCTGGCTTGTCGTCCAGCGTTTGTTGCTGGCCCTCCCATCCCATCGCCCAGGGCCAGATGGCAATATCGGCGATGGTGAGCGCGTCGCCCGTCACGAAGGCGCGGCCCTGCAACTGACGATCCAGCACGCCGTAAAGCCGCCCGACCTCGCGGCGGTAGCGTTCCTGTGCATAGGGCAGCACCTGCGGCGGGTCCATCTGGGGCGCGTATTTCAGGAAGTGATGCGCCTGCCCTGCCATCGGCCCCACGCCGCCCATCTGCCACATCAGCCATTGATCGGTCGCCACCCGCGCGCGTTCCGTTGCGCCGTAAAGCTGGCCGGTCTTGCGCGCCAGATATTGCAGGATCGCCCCGCTTTCAAAGATCGCGATCGGCGCGCCATCGGGGCCATCGGGATCGACAATCGCGGGCATCCGGTTGTTGGGCGCGATTTTCAGGAAATCGGGCGCGAATTGCGCGCCCTTGCCGATATTCACCAGCCTGATCTCATAGGGCAGGCCCAATTCCTCCAGCGCGATGGTGATCTTGTGGCCATTGGGGGTGGGCCAGTAATGCAGCTCGATGGGGCGTTGCGTCATGGGGGGAACCTTCTGTTGCTGGCGCCATCATGGCCGAAAGCCCGCCAGAGGCAAGACGGCGCCGCCCGGACCGGCTGCGCGCCGGCCTGCCCTTTCCCCTCTGGCGGCAATCGGCTAGTGTCGCGGCGAAACCAGAGGGGAGAGTGCCGCTTGTCCAGATTCGACAGATATTTGCTGTCGCAATTGCTGGCGCTGTTTGGGTTTTTCTCGCTGGTGCTGGTGGCGATCTATTGGGTGAACCGTGCGGTCGGCCTGTTTGACGAGCTGATCGGCGACGGGCAGACGGCGCTGGTGTTTCTGGAGTTTTCGCTGCTGACGCTGCCCAATGTCATCCGGCTGGTGCTGCCGATTTCGGCTTTTGCGGCAACGGTTTACGCGGTGAACCGTCTGATGGGCGACAGCGAGCTGGTGGTGATGCAGGCGACCGGGTTTTCCTCGTTCCGGCTGGCGCGGCCCGTCTTGTATTTCGGGCTTTGCGTGGCACTGATGATGGCGGTTTTGCTGCATGTGCTGGTGCCTGCAAGCCGCGCCATGCTGGCTGCGCGCTCGGCCGAGCTGAGCGAGAATGTCACCGCGCGCTATCTCTCGGATGGGGAATTCATGCACCCGACCGAGGGCGTCACGCTGTATATCGCGCGGATCAGCGAGCGGGGCGAGCTGACGGATGTGTTCCTCGCCGATGACCGCAAACCCGAGGCGCGGCGCACCTATACCGCCAGCCGGGCGCTGCTGGTGCGGGGTGACAGCGGGCCGAAGCTGATCATGTTTGACGGCATGGTGCAGGATCTGGGTGTCAAGGAGCGCCTTTCGGTCACGCGGTTTGCCGATTTCACCTATGATCTGGGGCAGATGATCGACGCGGGCGCCCTGCCCGGCCGCACGATTGACGAGCTTTCCACCGCCGATCTGCTGCGCGCCGACCCGGCCATGCTGACCGAAACCCGCGAGGATCGCGCGGCCTTTCTGGCCGAGGGGCATTTGCGTTTCGCCATGCCCTTCCTGGCCACGGCGGCGGCGCTGATCGGGTTTTCGGCGCTGCTGCTGGGCGGGTTTTCACGTTTTGGCCTGTGGCGGCAGATCGGGCTGGCGGTGCTGATGCTGATCGGCTTGCAAACCGTGCATACCTGGGCCTCGGGTCAGGCTTTGCGCGACATGCGGGCCTGGCCCCTGGTCTATCTGGCGCCGCTGGTGGGGCTGGTGCTGTCGGGCCTTCTGCTGTGGCTGTCGCAGCGCCCGCGCCGCCTGAAACGCGAGGCTGCGGCATGACGCTGAGCCTTTACATCGCGCGGCGGTTTTTCTGGATGTTCCTGCGGGTGCTGGGGGTGTTTTTCGGCATCCTCATGCTGATCGACATGCTGGATCAGCTGCGCCGCCTGTCGGGGCGCGGGGTCGGCCTTGTGCAGGCGCTGGAGCTTTCGGTGCTGAACGTGCCGGAAAGCCTGTATAACATCCTGCCGTTGATCATGATCCTGTCGGCGGTTGCGATGTTTCTGGGCTTTGCCCGCTCGTCCGAGCTGGTGGTGGTGCGGGCGGCGGGGCGCTCTGGCCTGCGCTTCCTGCTGGCGCCGCTTGCGGTTTCGCTGGGCCTCGGCGTGTTGGCGGTGGCGGTGCTGAACCCGTTGGTCGCGGCCACGTCCAAGGCCTATGAGGCGCGCTATGCCGCCTATGCCCAGGGGGCGGAGCGGGTGCTTTCGGTCTCGGAGGACGGGCTTTGGCTGCGGCAGGGGGGCGATGGTTCGCAAACCGTCATCCATGCCACCCGCGCCAATGCCGACGGGACCGAGCTGTTCGGCGTGACCTTCCTGACCTTTGACCGCGAGGGCCTGCCGCAAGAGCGGGTCGAGGCGGAAAGCGCCCGCCTTGTGCCCGGCGCCTGGGAGCTGGCGCAGGTGAAGCGCTGGCGCCTGCTGGCGCAAAACCCCGAAACCGGGGCCGAGGCCAGCGCGAAAGGCGCGTTGCCCTCCGATCTGACGGCTGCGGCCATCCGCGACAGTTTCGGCAAGCCCTCCTCGATCCCGGTCTGGGAGCTGCCGGGCTATATTCGCGGGCTGGAACGGGCGGGCTTTACCGCGCGCAATCATCAGGTCTGGTTGCAGACGCAACTGGCACTGCCGCTGCTGATGAGCGCGATGGTGCTGGTGGCGGCGGGCTTTACCATGCGCCATGCCCGTTTCGGCGGCACCGGAATTCTGGTGCTGCTGTCGCTGATGGGCGGGTTTGCCATTTTCTTCCTGCGCAATTTCGCGCAAGTTCTGGGCGAGAACGGACAAGTGCCCGTGGTGGTGGCCGCCTGGGCACCGCCCGTTGCGGCGGCGCTGCTGGCGCTGACGCTGCTGTTGCATCTGGAGGAGGGCTGATGCGCCTTTCGCGGCTGATCGCCACCTTGCTGATTTCGGCGCTGCCCTTGGCCGCGCCGCTGGCCTTGCGCGCGCAGGATATGGCCTCGCTGCAAGCCGATATTGTGACCGTGACCGGCGACAGCCTGCTCCATGCCACCGGCGGGGTCGAGCTGCGCTATCGCGGCCAGATCCTGCGCGCCGCGGGTTTGCGCTATGACCGCGGCGCCGAAAAGCTGGAGCTGGACGGCCCGATCACCGTGACCGATGCCGAGGGCAACCTGATCACCGCCGAGGCCGCGACGCTTTCGGCCGATCTGACCGAAGGGCTGATGACCTCGGCCCGCATCGTGCTGGATCGCCGGATGCAGATTGCAGCGCGGCAGATCTGGCGCAGCGAGGGGCGCTATACGCAGCTGACCGACTCGGTCGCCTCCAGCTGCGAGGTCTGCGCCATCTCGCCCACGCCGCTTTGGGAGATCCGCGCCAGACGCGTGATCCATGATCAGGTGGAGCGCCAGCTTTGGTTCGATGGCGCGCAGCTGCGCTTTGTCGGCATTCCGGTGGCCTATATCCCGCAATTGCGCATGCCCGACCCGACGCTGGATCGCGCCACCGGCTTTCTGTCGCCGCGCCTGCGCACCACTTCGGAACTGGGCACCGGGTTGAAGCTGCCCTATTTCATCACGCTGGGCCCCTCGCGCGATCTGACGGTGACGCCTTACCTTTCGACCCAATCGGCGCAGTCGCTGGAACTGACCTATCGGCAGGCCTTCCAGACCGGCACCGTCGAGATCAGCGGCGCCACCTCGCGCGACCGCATCCGCCCCGGCGAGGATCGCGGCTATCTGGCGGCCAAGGGCAGCTTTGCCTTGCCCGATGGCTTTACGCTCAGTTTCTCGGGGCTGGCGGTCAGCGATCCCTCTTATCTGGTGGATTACGGCATTTCGGATACCGACCGGATCGAAAGCCGGATCGAGGCGACGCGAACCCGGCGCAATGAGTATATCTCGGGGCGGCTTTCCGCCTTCCGCTCGATCCGCGATACCGGGAATGGCATTGAAAGCAACGCCACCTTGCCGACACTGGTGGGCGATTTCACCTGGCATCGCCGTTTCTCCGGCGGTCCGCTGGGCGGCGAGGCGGGGATGAAATTCCAGACCCACAGCCATTACCGCGCCTCGGATGATCCGCGCGACACCGATGCCGATGGCATTGCCGATGGGCGCGATCTGTCGCGCATGTCGCTGCGGCTGGATTGGCGGCGCAACTGGATCATCGGGCCGGGGCTTGTGGGCACGGTGATGGGGGAAGGCAGCGCCGATATTTACTCGATCCGGCAGGATGCGGTCTATCAGGGCACGATCAGCCGCCTCCATGGCGCGGCGGCGGCAGAGCTGCGCTGGCCTTGGGTTGGCTCTACCGCCGATGGCGCCAGCCATGTGATCGAACCGGTGGTGCAATTCGTGGCGGCGCCTTCCGACAATGCCGATATTCCCAATGAAGACAGCGCCTTGGTGGAGTTTGACGAGGGCAACCTGTTCTCGCTGGGGCGGTTTTCCGGCTCGGACGCGCGCGAGGAAGGCAACCGGGTGAATGTCGGCCTCAGCTGGACGCGGTTTGATCCGGCGGGCTGGTCATTGGCTTTTGCCGCCGGTCGGGTGTTCCGCACCTCCGATGAGGGCCAGTTCTCGGCGGCCTCCGGCCTTGATGGCGCCACCTCGGATTGGCTGCTGGCCAGTCAGGTCAGCTTTCCCGAGGGGCTTTCGGCCACGGGTCGGCTTCTGGTGGATGATGTCGACGGGCTGAGCAAGGCCGAGCTGCGGTTGGATATGGACCGGGCCGAGTTTGGCCTCTCCACCTCTTACGTCTGGGTGCAGGCCGATGCGGCCGAGAACCGCGCCACCGATACCGAAGAGCTGTTCCTGGATGGCCGCCACGGCCTTGGCCGCAATTGGACGGGCCGGGTCTCTGGCCGCTATGACATGGAGGCCGACCGGCTGAACCGGGGCGATCTGGGGCTGGAATTCCGCAACGAATGCCTGCGCGTCGATCTTTCCCTCTCGCGCCGCTTCACGACCTCGACTAGTGTCAAGCCGACCACGAATGTGGGGGTCTCGGTCGATCTGCTGGGCTTTGGCGGATCGGCAAAAGCCGGACCGGCGCGGGGATGCCGCGGATGAGCCGGGAAAGATCGCCCCACCTGACGACCACAAGCCGGACCTGCAAGAGAGACCGCTGCAAGATGACCCGTTTCCTGCCCCTGCTGACCGCCAGCCTGATTGCCCTTGCCGCGCCGATGGCGCTGCCCGGCCCCGGCTTTGCGCAGGACAATCTGTTCGCGCCGCGCCTGGTGATCAATGATCAGGCGGTCACCGAGTTCGAGTTTCAGCAGCGCCGCCTGTTCCTGCAACTGCTGCGCGCGCCCGGCGATCTGGACAAGGTGGCGCTGGATGGGTTGGTGGATGACCGGCTGCGCATGCAGGAGGCCAAGCGCTTCAAGGTCACCCTGAAAGAGGAGGATGTGCGCAAGGGGATGGAAGAATTCGCCTCGCGCGCCAATCTTTCGGCGGATGATTTCATCAAGGCCTTGGGTCAGGCCGGGGTCGAGCCGGAAACCTTCCGCGATTTCGTGACCTCGGGGCTGGTCTGGCGCGAGATCGCGCGGGGCAAGTTCGCCAATTACGCCAAGGTCAGCGATGAGGAGATCGACCGCGCGATCGAGGCCGAGACCCGCAAGATGGCCCTGACCGTCGCGGTGTCGGAGCTGATCATCCCCGCCCAGCCGGGGCAAGAGGAGGCGGCGCTGGACCTCGCGCGACGGCTGAGCCGCGAAATCCGCAGCGAGGGCGCCTTTGCGGCGGCGGTGGCCAATTACTCGGCGGCGGCCTCGCGTCAGCGCGGCGGGCGGCTGGATGCCATGCCGCTGGCCAATCTGCCGCCGCAGATTTCCTCGGTCGTGCTGCCGCTGGCGCCCGGTCAGGTCTCGCCGCCAGTGCCGATCCCCGGCGGGGTGGCGCTGTTCCAGCTGCGGTCCATCACCGAGGGCAAGCCGACCGATGCCGCCCCGGTCGAGGTGGAATATGCCCGCCTGACCCTGCCCGCCGAAAGCGCCGCGCAAATGGCGATGGTGCAGACCAAGGCGCAGACCTGCAAGGATATTTACGGCCTGCTGCCCGATCTGCCCGCCGATCAGCTGGTGGTCGAGAAGGCCGCGATGTCGGCCATTCCGGCCGATACCGGCCTGACGCTGGCGCGCATGGACCCCGGCGAAAGCGTGATGCGCGCGCGGGGGGCGGCGCAGGAATTGCTGATGCTGTGCAGCCGCGCGCCGGTTTCGGAAACCCCGGTGGACCGCGAGGGGCTGCGGGTGCGGCTGGTCAATCAGAAGATGGAAAAGATGGCCGATCAATATCTGGCCCGCCTGAAGGCCGATGCCATCATCCGGACCCCGTGATCCCATGGCGGTGCTGGCTCCGATCGCGCTGACCTGCGGCGAGCCCGCAGGCATTGGCCCCGAAATCGCCGTGAAGGCGCGCGCCGTGCTGGGTGACAGCCTGCCCTTCTTCTGGATGGGCGATCCGCGCCACCTGCCCGAGGGCAGCCCGCATCGGCTGATCACCCGCCCGGCCGAGGCGCTTTCGGTGCCGGGGGGCGTGTTGCCGGTGCTGCCGCACCCCTTTGCCGCACCGGCCACGCCGGGCAAGATCACCTATGCCAATGCGCGCGGGGTGATCGAGGTGATTGCCCGCGCCGTCGATCTGGTGACGCGGGGCGAGGCCTCGGCCATCTGCACCGCGCCTTTGCACAAGAAGGCCTTGAAGGATGGCGCGGGCTTCGTGCATCCCGGCCATACGGAATTTCTGGCCTATCTGGCGCAGGTCGAGGATGTGGTGATGATGCTGGCCTCGCCCAAGCTGCGGGTGGTGCCGGCGACGATCCATATTCCGCTGGCCGATGTGCCACGCGCGCTGACGGCGGCCGGGCTGGAAAAGGTCATCCGCATCACGGCGGCGGGCTTGCAGCGCGATTGCGGCCTGCCCCGTCCGCGCATGGTGGTGGCCGGGCTGAACCCCCATGCGGGCGAAGGCGGCGCCATGGGGCATGAGGATGCCAGCCTGATTGCCCCCGTGGTGGCGAAACTGGCCGCCGAGGGCTTTGACATTCGCGGGCCGCTGCCCGCCGACACGCTGTTCCACGCGCGCGCGCGCGCGGGATATGATGTGGCGATCTGCATGTATCATGATCAGGCGCTGATCCCGATCAAGACGCTGGATTTTGACGGCGGGGTGAATGTGACCCTGGGCCTGCCCTTCGTGCGCACCTCGCCGGATCATGGCACGGCCTTCGACATCGCAGGCAAGGGCGTGGCGATGGCAGACAGTCTTGTGGCGGCGCTGCGCATGGCGCATGAGATGGCCAGCGCGCGCCTGCGGTAAACTCCGGGGCGCTGCCCCGGACCCCGGGATATTTGGATCAGGTTGAAAGCAGGAGCCGCGAGAATGGCGACGATTGATGGTTTGCCGCCGCTGCGCGAGGTGATCCGGGCGCATGATCTGGTGGCGAAAAAGCAGTTGGGGCAGAACTTCCTGCTGGATCTGAACCTGACCGCGAAGATCGCGCGGCAGGCGGGCGATCTGTCGGGCTGCGATGTGCTGGAAGTGGGGCCTGGCCCCGGCGGCCTGACGCGCGGGCTGTTGGCCGAGGGCGCACGGCGGGTGCTGGCGGTGGAGAAAGACCCGCGCTGCCTGCCCGCGCTGGCCGAGATTGCGGCGGCCTATCCGGGAAAGCTCGATGTCATCAATGGCGATGCGCTGGAGGTGGATGTTCTGGCGCATCTGACCCCGCCGATCCGGGTTGTGGCGAACCTGCCCTATAATGTGGGCACCGAGCTGCTGGTGCGCTGGTTGACGCCGGACAACTGGCCGCCCTTCTGGGACAGCCTGACGCTGATGTTCCAGAAAGAGGTGGCCGAGCGCATCGTGGCCAAGCCGCGCAGCGATCATTACGGGCGGCTGGCGCTGCTGGCGCAGTGGCGCTGCGAGGCGCGGATCGTGCTGCATCTGCCGCCCGAGGCCTTTACCCCGGCCCCCAAGGTGCATTCGGCGGTGGTGCATATCACCCGCCTGCCCGGCCCGCGCTTTCCGGCCAACGAAAAGGTCTTGAGCCGGGTGATCGCCATGGCGTTCAACCAGCGGCGCAAGATGTTGCGTTCGTCGCTGAAGGCCCTGGGGCCGCAGATCGAGGACCAGCTGCGCGCGGCGGGGCTGGAGCCGACGGCACGGGCGGAGGAGATTTCGCTGGAGGGATTTTGCGCCTTGGCACGTCAGGTGGCGGGCGAGGCTTGAGCTAGCCGCACTGTCAAAATGAAACGGCCCGCCAGATGGCGGGCCGTTTGCTTTGGGTCACTCTGCCGCCTCGGGCGAGTCGGGCTGTTCGGCCTTGGGCTTTTCCGCCTTGGGTTTGCGCGGCGCTGCGGGCTTTCTGGCTTTGGGCTTGGCCTCGCTGGCCAGCGGCAATTCAGGCTGCGGGGCCACAGCCGTTTCGGCCTGCGCGGCGGGCTGAGCGGCCGTCTGGGGCGCGGTCAGCTCCGGTGCCG
>NZ_JAEULU010000018.1 GCF_016792925.1 Gemmobacter sp. | reverse complement strand
GCTTTGCTGCAAACCAAAAGGGCACCCTCGGGTGCCCTTTTCCATTGGCCCAAGGGGGAACCGCGCCCGGCTTTCCCCCTTTTTTCCTGTGACCCCAAGCCCCTAGATACGCCTCCCACCCCTGCGGAGGCCCGTCATGCCCCAATCCACCTTGTCGCTCTACCTGCGCGCCTTGCGGCTGCTGTTGCGGCAGGGGCGCGCGCTTTGGCTCATGCTGGCGGGGGCGGCGCTGGCCGTCGTGCAGCTGGTGGAGCCGCTGCTGTTTGGCCGCATGATCGACCGGCTGGCCAGCGGGCAGGGCGCCTTTGGCCTCATCGGGCTTTGGGCCGGGTTCGGGCTGGCGGGCATCGCGGCCAGTGCCCTGCTGGCGATCAGCGCCGACCGGCTGGCCCATCGCGCGCGGCTGGCCGCCATGGCCGAGGGCTTTGCTGCCGCGCTCGGCCAGCCTGCCCATATGCAGGCCGCGCAGGGCAGCGGCGCGGTGATGCGGGCGATCATGGCGGGGGCGGATGTGCTGTTCGGCCAATGGCTTGGCCTGTTGCGCGACCATCTGCCCACGGCGCTGTCGCTCACCCTCCTGCTGCCCACGGCGGCCAGTATCGACCTGCGCATGGCAGCGATCCTCGCCTGTCTTGGCGTGGTGTATCTCGCGCTGAACCTGACCGTCATCCGCCGCACCCGCGCAGGCCAGCGCGCGGTCGAGGCGCAGGCGGGCGCGCTGCATGCGCATGTGGGCGATGTGCTGGGCAATCTGGGCACGGTGCAGGCCTATGGCCGCATCGGGGCCGAGATGCAGGCGATGCAGGGGCTGATGCAGGGCTTTCTGGCGGCGCAATTGCCAGTGCTGACCTGGTGGGGCCTGCTCGCCGTGCTGACCCGCGCCGCGGCTACGCTCGCCATGGTCGCGGTCTTCACGCTGGGCGCGCTGCTGGCCGCCAAGGGCGAGATGACGGTGGGCGAGATCGTCTCCTTCGGCGCCTTCGCGGGCCTGCTGATCGGGCAATTGGACCGCATCACCGGCATTGTCGGCGGCATCTTCCAGCAATCTGCCACGCTGGGCAGTTACTTCACCCTGATCGACAGCGCCGATCAGGCACCCGACCGTCCCGGCGCGCAACCCCTGCACGCCCCGCGCGGTGCAATCCGGCTGGAGGGCGTGCGCTTTCGCTATCCCGGCGCGCAGGCCGGGATCGAGGCCGATTTCGCCGTGCAGCCCGGCCAGATGGTTGCGCTGGTGGGGGCCAGCGGCTCGGGCAAATCCACCACTCTGGCGCTGATCCAACGCCAGCGCCGCCCCGATCTGGGCCGCATCCTGATCGACGGGCAGGACATCGCAGAGGCCACGCTTGCCTCGATCCGCGACTCCATCGCCGTGGTGGCGCAGGAGGGGGGGCTGTTCAACCGCTCGATCGCCGAGAATATCAGGCTGGGCCGCCCCGAGGCCAGCGTGGCAGAGGTCATCGCCGCCGCCCGCGCGGCAGAGGCGCTGGAGTTCATCACAGCCAAGCCCGGCGGCTTTGACTTCGTGATCGGTGAACGCGGGCAGGCCCTGTCGGGCGGCGAGCGGCAGCGGCTGGCGCTGGCGCGGGCGCTGCTGAAACAGGCCCCGATCCTGATGCTGGACGAGGCGACCTCGGCCCTCGATCCGCTGACCGAGGCGCGGATCAACCGCGCGCTGGATGCCGCGCGGCAGGGCCGCAGCGTGCTGGTCATCGCGCATCGCCTCGCCACCGTGCAACGCGCCGATCTGATCGTGGTTTTCGATCAGGGCCGCATTGTGGAGCGTGGGCGCCACGCCGACTTGCTCGCCCAAGGCGGCACCTATGCCGCCATGGTGCAAGCCGGGCAGATGGCGGCCTAGCGCACCCCGATCCCGGCGCGCATCAGGCCCCGGCGCAGCGGGGCGATGGAATACATCGCGTTCAGCGTGGCGGCGCGCAGGTCGCGCAAGGGCTGCGCCCCGATCTGCGAGGCGCGATTGAGCAGGTCAATGCCGCGCACCCGCGCCTCCACGTCCCAATGGCGCTTGCGGTGATAGGCCGCCAGCATCGCCGCATCGCCCAGGTTTGCGGGCGTCGCCAGCTCCAGCAGCGCCGTCAGGTCGGCGAGGCTCATGTTCAGCCCCTGCGCGCCGATGGGCGGCATGACATGCGCAGCCTCTGCCATCAGCGCCGTGCGCTCGCCCGCCATGCGCGCGGCGATCTGGGCGATGATCGGCCAGGCGGTGAGGCGGCTGATCTGGGTCAGCTCTCCCAGCAGATCGCAAGACCGCGCCTGCATCTCGGCGGCGAACTCTGTGGCGGGCAGCGCCAGACGGCGGTCGATCTCGGCGGCATGATCCATCCAGACCACCGCCGAGCGATGCTGCCCGCCCGCATCGGGCAGCGGCACAAAGGTGAATGGCCCGCCCGAGCGATGGATCTCGGTCGAGATATTGTCATGCGGAACCGGGTGGCTCACCGCAAAGGCAAGAGCCTTTTGCCCATAGCGCAGGGTTTTCACCTCGATCCCAAGGGCTTGCCGCACCAGGCTGCCGCGCCCGTCGGCGCCGATCAGCAGCTTTGCGGCATGGCGGCTGCCATCCGACAGCGTCACCAGCACTTCCGACGCCCGCGTCAGCACCGAGGCCGTGGCCACTCCCGCCAGAAAACGCACATTCGGCAATTCGGCCATCCGCGCCAGCATCTCGCGCCGCAACAGCCAGTTGGGCAGGTTCCAGCCAAAGGGCTTGTCGCTCAGATCGGCGGCGTCGAAATCCTTCACCACGCGGGGCCGCGCCTCCACCCCGCCGGCATCGACGATGCGCATGATCTGCAAGGCCGCCGCATGGGGCGCCAGCCGCGCCCAAAGGCCTGCGGCCTCCAGAACCGGGATCGAGGGGTGCAGAAAGGCGGTGGTGCGCAGGTCCGAGCCCTCGGCCTCGGCCTCGGTCACCGGCGGCTGCGGCTCCACGCAGGTCACCCGATAGCCCGCCGCGCCAAAGGCACATGCCGCCGCCAAACCCGCCACGCCGCCGCCGGAAATCAGGATATCGGTCTCGTCGCGCATCTCACGCCCTCCGCACTTTGCCCCTAGATAGGGCATGGCGCCGCCTTCGTCCACGCGACAGGCTGCCCCGGCCAAAGCACGCGGCCCCCGCCCATTTTCTGTTTCGCTCAGGGGGTGAATGG
>NZ_JAEULU010000084.1 GCF_016792925.1 Gemmobacter sp. | reverse complement strand
GCCGATGGCGGCCTCCAGATCCTTTTCGATATTGGCCCAATAGGCGGCGGCTTTCTCGTTCTGGATGGCCGAAACATCGGCGGTCACGTCGATTTCCGCCACCTTGTCAACGGCGGCGAAGGCCGAACCGGCGGTGAGCGTGGCCAGCAGGGTGGCAGCGGCAAAGGGTTTGAAAGCGAACATTCTGCACTCTCCGATTGGGATGCGCCAAGTGCGGCGCTGATGCCAGTTCAACGGCGGGGGCCCGGAAATGGTTCCCTGCCGCACAGAGAAATTTTGGCGGCGGGTGGCGGATACATTTTTGAACAGAACCCGGAACCGGAGCGCGGCAGGGGGCGTTGTGGAGCCGTCAAGCATGACACAGACCCTGCGAAAGGAGACGATGATGAATTGGGATCAGATCGAGGGCAAATGGATGCAGCTGAAGGGCAAGGCCAAGGAAACCTGGGGTGACCTGACCGATGACGAGCTGGATGTGGTGGCGGGCAAGCGCGACCAGCTGGCGGGCAAGGTGCAGGAGCGCTATGGCCTGGCCAAGGACGAGGCCGAGCGCCGCGTCGACGAGTGGTCGAAGAACGTCTGACCCTCGCCGACACCCGATCAGCCGGGCCCGGGAAACCGGGTCCGGCTTTTTGCTGTCACTCTGTCGGGCGGATGCGCGGGCCGGATTTGTCGGCAAAGGCCGCAAGACGCGCGCGGGCCTCGGGCTGGGTGTTCACCACCCCCGCCACGCAGGCTTCGGCATAGGCGGCATCCAGGGCCGACATGTTCTGCATATGGCTGATGGCCGAGCAGATGGCGAAATTGGTCAGCGGCAGGTTTTCGGCGCAGCGCCGCGCCAGCGCGAGGGCATGGGCCAGCGAATCCTCGACCAGATATTGCGCGAGGCCCAGATCCACCGCCGTCTGGCCCTGATAGACCCGGCCGGTCAGCATCATGTCGATCATCCGGGCCTTGCCGATCAGATCCGCCACCCGGATCGTGGCGCCGCCGCCGGTAAAGAGGCCGCGCTGGCCTTCGGGCAGGGCGAAATAGGTGCTGGCATCAGCGACGCGGATATGGGCCGCCGAGGCCAGTTCCAGCCCGCCGCCCACTACCGCGCCTTTCAGTGCCGCAATGACCGGCACGCCGCCATATTCCATCTTGGTGAAAGCCTCGTGCCAGCGCAGGCAAAGCTGCCAGAATTCGGCGGGGCTGCGGTCGGCGCGGTGATGTTCCACCAGATCCAGACCGGCGCAGAAGTGATCGCCCGCCCCCGCCAGCACGATGGCGCGCGCCCCCGCCGTGGCGGCGGTGGAGAACAGCGCCACCAGCTCCTCCACGGTGGCGGCATTCAGCGCGTTGCGCTTGTCGGGACGGTTGAGCGTGACGACCCAGACCCCGTCGGGCTGGCGGTCGATGGCAAGATTTTCGGGGATGTTTTGGGGCTGCATGGGGCTCCTCCTGATGGCGGCAGGAGGCCGCAGGCGGCGGGAGGGGTCAAGGGGCGCCGGCGCTTCGGGACGCGACGTTACGTCAGCCGCAGCCGCTCAACGCGCCGCCATGGCCCTGCACACAGACAGCAGCACAGCGCGGGGCCTGCGAGAAAATCTTGGCGTATCAGGGAGTAAGAAGTGGTGCCCGGAGACGGATTTGAACCGCCGACACGCGGATTTTCAATCCGCTGCTCTACCAACTGAGCTATCCGGGCACTGTCAGCCTGTGGCTGCTTGGTGAGGCGGGTATTAAGCGAGGGCGGGGGGGCTGTCCAGAGGCAAAAGGCGAAAAAATCAGTGCCGGGGCGGATTTTCGTCTTCGCTCCGTGCGGGATCGTCTTCCTCTTGCGCGCTGCCGGGGATGACATAGCCGCCCTTCAGCCAGCGGCCCAAGTCGATGTCGGCGCAGCGGCGCGAGCAGAAGGGGCGGTATTTGGCATCCGCCGCTTTCTGGCAGATCGGGCAGCTCATCCCCGCTCTCCCAGCAGCTCCGACAGGGCGGCGCGGTCGCGCTTGCGCACCAGCTCGTACAGGCCGAGCGTGGTCCAGCCGGCGAGGCTGGTTTCCGCCGCCTCGCCCTTGAAGGCGGCGCGCAGCACCTGATCCAGCGTCGCGCGGTCTTTCTTGGGCATCGGCGCGAAATCGACCACCACCTGCCCGCCAAGCCCGCGCAGGCGGAGCTGGCGCGGCAGGTCGCGGGCCAGCGCGATATTGGCCTTCAGGCTCGCGGCGGGCGAGGTATCGGCGCCGGTGTTCACATCCACCGCGATCAGGGCGCGGGTCGGCTCGATCAGCGCATGGGCGCCGCCGGGCAGGGCGATGCGCGGGCTCAGCAGCGCATCCAGCATCTCCTCCACGCCGTGATCGGCAAAGGCGCCCTCCACGATCTCGTCCGGTGCCGGATCGGCCCATTCGCGCCAGGCGGTCTCATGCGCGGAAGGCCCGTCGATCAGCAGTTCCGGCGCGCCATCGGCATCGTTCAGCACCGCCACCGCAAGGTCGCGCATTTCCAGAATATCCTCGGCCACCTCGGCCTCGTCGGCGCCTTCGCAGGCCGAGCGCAGGATGAGGCCAAGGTCTTGCGGCGCGCCCTCCATCCCGGCCTGGGCCAGGGCTTCCAGATCGGCGCGGGCCTCCTCGTCGCGGATGCGGCGGCTGATGTTCAGCCCCGGCGCGCCGGGGGTGATGATGGCATAGCGGCTTTTGAACAGCAGGCGCGTGGTGACCGGCAGGGCCTTGCCGGGTTCGGCAGTGCCCGTCACCTGCACCAGCAGCGATTGCCCCGGTGCAAGGCCAGAGACCTGCCGCAGAAAGCCCGAGCGCCCCTCGGGCAGGCGCACGAACACGCCGCCCTGACCCTTCACCAGCCGATCCACCGTGCCGCGATACAGCGCGCCGGGCAGGGCGCTGTCATCGGCGGGGTCGATCGCAAGGTCTTGCAGCACCCCGTCCACCACAAGGGCGGCGGCCTGCCGCTCGCCCCAAGTGTCCAGCACGATCACGCGGCCCTTCATGGCGTCAGCTCCGATAAACAGGGTAGCCCGCAGCCGCCAGAAGCGCTGCGGTTTCGGCGACGGGCAAGCCCACGACGCCGGTGAAAGAGCCCGAGATCCACGGGATGAACGCGCCCGCGCGGCCCTGAATGGCATAGGCGCCCGCCTTGCCCTCCCATTCGCCGCTGGCGAGGTAGCTGTTCAGCTCCAGATCGGAGAGGCGCTTCATCTTCACATCGGTCACCACCTCGCGGCACCAGAGCCGCTCGCCCCGGCGCACCGCGACGGCGGTGATGACCTGATGGCGGCGCCCGCCCAGCATGGTGAGGAATTGCGCCGCCTCGCCCGCATCGCGCGGCTTGCCGAGGATGCGGCGGCCAAGCGCCACGGTGGTATCGGCGCATAGCACGACATCCTCCGCCGCCGCCGTCACCGCCAGCGCCTTTTCCCGCGCCAGACGCGCGCAATAGGGCCGCGGCAGCTCGCGCGGTTTCGGGTCTTCGTTGATGTCGGGGGGCAGGATGGCGTCGGGCGCAAGGCCAAGCTGCGCCAGAAGATCCTTCCGGCGCGGGCTGGCGGAGCCGAGGATCAGCTTCACTTGAAGCGGTAGTTGATGCGGCCTTTCGACAGGTCGTAGGGGGTCATTTCCACCTGCACCTTGTCGCCGGCCAGAACGCGGATGCGGTTCTTGCGCATCTTGCCTGCCATCGTCGCGATCAGTTCATGGCCGTTTTCCAGCTCGACCTTGAATGTCGCGTTCGGCAGGAGTTCCTTCACGACACCGGGGAATTCGAGCAGTTCTTCCTTGGCCATGGTCACTCCAATAGGGTTTGGCCCGCGAAAGCCGCAGGCATCGGGCGCTAGATGCGCCCGTTTCCCCTGATTTTCAAGGGCCAAAATGCGGCCTTACCCGATGATCCGGCGCAAAACCCCCATCCAGTTGTCCCAACATAGGCGCGCAATCAGCGCTTCGCCATAGCCTGCGGCCTGCATGGCGGCGATCAGCCGGGGCAGGTGGGCGGCTGATTCCATCCAGTCGGGCACCGTGGTGCCGTCGAAATCCGACCCCAGCGCCACGCCCTCCTCGCCCAGGATGCCGATCAGGTGATCCAGATGGCGGATCATCTGGCTGGCGGGCATGGCGGGGTTTTTCACCCCGTCATCGCGCAGGAAGCCCACGCCGAAATTCAGGCCGACCAGCCCCCCGGTTTCGGCCATGGCGCGCAATTGCCGGTCGGTCAGGTTGCGGGTGGCGGGGCAGATCGCATGGGCGGCGGAATGGGTGGAGACCATGGGCCGGGTGGTGATTTTCGCCACATCCCAGAACCCGGCCTCATTGAGATGCGCAAGGTCCACCAGCACGCCCAGCCGGTCACATTCCGCCACCAGCCGCTGGCCAGCCTCGGTCAGGCCCGGCCCGGTATCGGGCGAGGCGGGAAAGTTGAAGGGCACGCCATGGCCAAAGATATTGTCGCGGCTCCAGACCGGGCCGAGGCTGCGCAGCCCCGCCGCATGCAGCACATGCAGCTCGTCCAGACCTTCGCCAATGCCCTCGCAGCCCTCGATATGCAGGATCGCGGCCACGGCCCCCACCGCCCGCGCGGCCTCGATCTCGGCCACCGTGCGGCACAGCCGGATCGCATCGGGGCGGGCCGCCGCCATGCGGATCAGGATCGCGGCCTGTTCCAGCGTGACGCGATGGGCCTTTTCCACGCTGACGGGCGGATAGGCGCGATAGGTCGCCATCGGATCGGGGGCGCCCGCCTTCTCGCCCGGCACCCAGATGGCGAAGAACCCGCCCGCCATGCCGCCCGCCCGGCAGGCAGGCAGCGAGACCATGCCCTGACCGCCCTCGAAAAACGCCCGGCCCTCGCGGTCGCCCGCCGCCCAGAGGCAAGAGAGCAGATCGTTGTGACCATCAAAAACCGGCTGAAGCGGCATGGGTGCTTCCTTTTCGGGCAGTCTGTGCGGGGGCGATCACGCCATGTTTCACAGCGGTTGACAAGTGCCCGCCAAAATTGCCCAATCGGTCAAGATTTCCGGCATCCGCACGGAGTCGCTAGAAAAATGACACCAACGGGAGATTTGAGATGTTGATGGAACCGACCCTGCGCCGGGTGGGCATTGCCGCCACTGCTGCCTTGATGCTCACCGCCGCGCCTTCGGCCCTGCTGGCCGAAACCCCTGCCGATACGCTGGTGATTGCCGATGCGATTGACGACATCGTGTCGCTGGACCCGCATGAGGCCTATGAATTCTCTGGCCTCGATGTGGTCAACAATGTCTATGACGGCTTGATCGAGCTGGACCCCTCGCAGCCCACCGGGCCGCAGCCGGGCCTCGCGGAAAGCTGGTCGGTCAGCGAAGATGCCATGACCTTCACCTTCAAGATGAAGTCGGGCATCACCTTCAGCAGCGGCAATCCGGTGACCGCCGCCGATGCGGCCTATTCGCTGCAACGCGCGGTGAAGATCAACAAATCCCCTGCTTTCATCCTGAACCAGTTCGGCTGGACGGCCGAAAACGTTGATCAGATGGTGACCGCCGAGGGCGATACCGTCACCCTGAAAACCGACAAGGCCTATGCGCCCACCTTCCTGTATAACTGCCTCACCGCGGGGGTGGCCTCCATCGTCGATATGAAGACGGTGATGGAGCATGACGCGAATGGCGACATGGGCAATGAATGGCTGAAAACCAATTCGGCCGGCACCGGCGCCTATATCCTGAAATCCTACAAGCCGAACGAGGGCTATATCCTGCAAGCCCGCGAGGGCCATTGGCGCGGCGATGCGGCGATGAAAGCCGTGTTCATGCGCCATGTGCCCGAGGCCGCGACGCAGCGCCTGCTGCTGGAGAAGGGCGATATCGACATCGCGCGCGAGCTGACCCCGGTGGATATTGAAGGCATCACCGGCAATGCCGATCTGAAAATTCAAAAGGATGTGGGCGGCCAGATCTTCTATCTGTCCTTCAACCAGAAGAACGAGCTGTACAAGAACCAGAAGTTCCTGGAGGCGATGCGCTATGCCATCGACTATAAGGGGCTGGCCGAAACCGTGCTGAAAGGCAGCATGGTGCCGCATCAGGCCTTCCTGCCGAAGGGATACCTCGGGGCGCTGGAAGACACGCCCTTTGCCTTTGACGTGGAGAAGGCCAAGGCCGCACTGGCCGAAAGCGGCGT
>NZ_JAEULU010000076.1 GCF_016792925.1 Gemmobacter sp. | reverse complement strand
ACGGCGGCATTCCGCCAGAGGCCAGAGCAAGGGGCCTTCTGTGGCATTTCCCCGCCACCCGCCCCACCACATCCACCAGCCAGGAGCAAGAGCCGTGAGCGAGCGCGACGACGACGGCGCGGTTTTGCAAGAGGGGGACTTCGTCAGCTTCACATTCGGAATCCCGCCGACCCGCGTTGTGGCTCAATTATACGCCAAAGATGGAGCGCTCTGGATCCATTGCATTTGGCCGGAAGACGTGAAACCCCAAAGAGAAAAGCTGTCTCGCGTCAAGAAGTGGTATCAGGTTTGGAAGATGCCCGCCCTCACGCCCAAGCCCTGATCAGCCCTCCACCCCTCCCGGCAGCACCTCGAACGCCTCGCCCGAGGCGACCATGCAGGCCAGCCCGTCCGGCGTTACCAGCAGCACCGAGAACCCGCCCGCCTCGCTGGCCGTCACCACCATCAACGAGCCGTTGCTCGCCAGCCCGGAGACGCGGGGCACCTCGCCATAGCGCTGTTGCAGCGCGGCAAGGGCTTCCGGCAGGCTGGTGCATTGCGGGGTCTGCGCCGCAGCGGGCATAACCGACATGATGGCAAACAGCCCGGCCAGCGTCAGGGCGAAGGCCCAGAGGAAGACGCGGATCATTGCAGCGCCCCAAGCAGGTATTCCAGCAGCCCCCGGTTTTCCCACGCCTGCCACATGGCGAAGGCCAGAGCGGCCTTCTCGCACCACAAGGGCCAGCGTTTCCGGTGCGGCTCGGGGCCGTCCCGCCACTCGCGCCGGGTGCTGTCAATCCAGCCATAGTCGCGGTGCCAAAGGGCGACATGCATAGGGATCGTGCCGTTGACCGGCGACTTGACCCGGACCAGCTTTGCCTTGCCGGTGATCTGCGCCTTCACTGCCCCGAAAAAACCGCCCTCCAGGATCAGCAGGACGGTCCACGCGAAGGAGCCGCAGTCCCCCACGGCTGACTTGCGAATATCGCGGCCAAAGAGCGACGGCAGGCCTTTGCGGTAAGTGAAGCGGCGGCAGAATTCATCGACGGTCATCGGCGGCTCCTTCTTGTTCCCGGCTTCGCGTTCGATGGTGCCGTCTGCGGCGATCCAGCCGAGGCGATCGTTCCAGATGCGTTCCTGGGGTTCGGTCATTTGGCGCAACCCGCGTCGATCAGGGCCACCAGCCGCGCGCCGGTCATCAGCACCCGCTCGTCCTGCGTATCCGCCAAGGCTGCCGCATGATCGGCCCGCGCCGCCCGCGTCCCGGTGCAGATGGCATCACCGCTTGTCGGGGTCGCGGTCACGCAGCCATTCGCGAAGAGCAGAGGGATCATCACCCATGGCAACATCCGCATCGGTCATCCTTTCCGTGGTTTCCTTGAAGCCCTTCAGGTCGCGCAGGTCGGCCTTCGCCTTGGCGTCCGACCGGCCCTTGGCATACAGCCCGAGCGCCCCCAGCACGGCGAGGATTGGCTTCCACAGCCCCCCGACGATCAGTTTCCAGAGGATGTTCATTCTGCGGCTCCGATCATGTGCCGCACCATCGCTTCG
>NZ_JAEULU010000075.1 GCF_016792925.1 Gemmobacter sp. | reverse complement strand
ATGAAGATCCGCTTCAACGACAATGCCCCCATTGAATATGCGATGCCGAAAGAGGGTCTGGTGGGCTGGCTGGACAGCATGGTGGTGCCGAAGGGCGCGCCGAATGTGGAAAACGCCAAGAAGTTCATCGACTTCATGTCGCGGGTCGAAAACGCGACGGCGCAGTATAATTTCTACGGTCATTCCGCGCCGGTGGCGATTGATGCGGCGGCGGCCAAATATACCGCCGAAAACGCCCCCGAGCTGTTCCCGACGGTGAAGGTGGAGTTCTCGCGCAGCTGCTCGCCCGCCGCGCAAGACCTTGTGACCAAGGTTTGGACCCAACTGCTGCAATAAGCGGCGCCCCCGGCGGTTTTGCGTGCCCTGCCGCCGGGGCTTTTTCTGGCTGGGAAATGTGATGGACCTGCTGATTTCCAACGCGCGCGATCTGGTGGGCGAGGCGGTTGCGCTGGCCGTGCAGGCGGGCCGGATCGCCTGGATCGGCGCGCCGGAGGGGGCGCCCAAGGCCGCGCGGATCATCGACGCGGCAGGGGCCACGCTGTTGCCCGCCTTCACCGAAAGCCATGTGCATCTGTTTCTGGGCGGCACGGCGCTTGGGCAGCTCAATCTGGCCAAGGTGACCAGCCGGGCGGCATTTGTGCAGGCCTTGCAAGGCTTTGCGGTGGGCCTGCCGCCGGGTGAGTTTCTCTGCGCCTATGCCGCAAATTACGAGATGCTGGGGCCGGGCACCCGGCCAGATCGGCAGGCGCTGGATGCGGCGGTGCCCGATCGCCCGGTTTTCATCACCTCGACCGATTACCACGCCGCCTGGGCCAATACCGCCGCCTTGCGGCTGGCGGGCATCTTGCAGGGAGCCGAGACGCCGCCGGGGTCTGAGGTGGTGATGGGCGCGGATGGGCTGGCCACCGGCGAGCTGCGCGAGGGCGCGGCGATGGAGCTGGTGCGACGGCTGACGCCCACGGGCGGGCGCGATTCCACCGCGATGATCGGGCAGGAGCCGCCGGGCATCCCCGATGCCGCGATGCGGGCGCGCGACAAGGCCACCATCCTGCGCGCCTGTCAGGAATTGGCGCGCCATGGCATCACCTCGGCGGTGAATATGGATGGCAATCTGTATCAGGCGGGGCTGTTCACCGAACTGGCTCAGGATCTGCCGATCCGGGTGAAGCTGCCGATGAACCTGACCGAGGATCAGGACGAGAACCGCGTGGCGGCGCTGATCACGCAGGCCAAGGCGCCGCCACGCGGGCGGCTGGAATTCGGCCTGATCAAGATGTTCATGGATGGGGTGTTTGACACCTGGACGGCGCATCTGGTCGGCGGCTACCCGGATGATCCGGCGCAGGATGGCCCACGTTTGATTTCGGCCCCCGGTTTCGCCCGGCTTTGCTGCCGCGCCGATGCGGCGGGTTTGCAGATTGCCGTTCATGCCGTGGGCGATGGCGCGGTGCGCGCCGTGCTGGAGGGCTATGCGGCGGCGCGCGAGGCCAATGGCCCGCGCGACAGCCGCCACCGCATCGAGCATATCGACACGATCCACGAGGATGACCTGCCGCGCCTCAGGGCGCTTGGCGTCATGGCCTCGATGCAGCCGGTGCATCCGCCGGGCAGCGCGGGCCTGCCGCTGGAGCCGACGATCTCGATCATGGGGCGCGCGCGTTGGCCCAATGCTTTCGCCTGGGCGCGGATTGCGGGGCAGGGCACGCCCCTGGCCTTTGGCACCGATTGGCCGGTCTCGCCGCTGGACCCGCTTTACTGCCTGCATTGCGCGCTGTCGCGCCGCCCCTGGGCGCCGGGGATGCCCGACCAGCGCCTGCCGCTGGCGGCGGCGCTGGCGGCCTATACCGAGGGCGGTGCCTACGGCATGTTTGCCGAACACCAGCGCGGGCGGCTGGCGGTCGGCATGGAGGCCGATGTGGTCCTGGTGGCGGGCGATCTCGCGGGCCTCGCCGCCGATCCGCAGGCCGCCCGCGTGACCCATACCTTCCGCGAGGGCACCCTGATCTTTCAGGCCTAGCCCTCGCGCGGCGCGCCATCAAAGCGCAGCTTGAGCCCATGGCCGCTGTCCGGCGTCAGCTCGGCCCGGCAGTGATCGACAAAGGCCCGCACCGTCTGCGAGGCCCGCGCCCCTTCCGACAGCACCAGCCCCAGCCGCATCGGACGCAAGGCAGCGGGGCTGGCCGCGCTCAGCGGCACATAGCGCAGCCGCTGCCCATCGGGGCTGCGATCCGACCAGGGCCGGATATTGGCGATGGAATAGCCAAAGCCTTGCCCGACAAGGCTTTGCATCACCGCCATGTCGCGCGTGCGCTCCGCGATCCGGGGCTTTACCCCCAATTCGCTGAACAGGCTGAGAAAATATTCCGACGACAGCGGCAGATCCAGCAGGATCATCGGATGATCCGCCAGATCGGCGGGCGACAGCGTGCTGCGATGCGCAAGGTCATGCGTCTCGGGCAGCACCGCATAGGGCGGCAGCGAGGCCAGCGGCACGAAATCCAGATCGGGCGGAATGTTCAGATCATAGCTCAGCGCCAGATCGAGGCTCGCATGGCGCAAGCCGTCAAAGATTTCTGACTGGTTGCGCTCGAACTGGTGGAAATCGACCTCCGGGTTCACATCGACAAACCCCCGCCGCAGATGCGGCAGCACCACCTGCGCAAAGGTCAGCAGGCAGCCGACATTCAGCGGGCCGCGCACCTTGCCGGTGATCGTGTTCGCCAGATCGTTCAGCCGCGCCGCCTGCGCCAGCACCACCTTGGCCTGTTCGACAAACTGCTTGCCGCCTTGGGTCAGCGAGAGGCCATGCGCATGTTTGCGCACAAACAGCGGCAGGCCGAATTCCTGCTCTAGCTGCGAAATGGCCGCCGAGATCGAGGGCGAGGACACATTCACCCGATCCGAGGCCAGCGCGATCGAGCCGCATTCGCCCACCGCCACCAGATATTCCAATTGCCGCAGCGTGAAGCGCAAGGGCATGGCTTATCCTTTTCCGCCTTGGGGGAAGGTGCAGCCTAACCCGTTTCAGTATTTGATCCAAGTCGTCTTCAGGGCCGCGTATTTGTCGAAACTGTGCAGCGACAGGTCGCGCCCGAAGCCTGATTGCTTCATGCCGCCAAAGGG
>NZ_JAEULU010000065.1 GCF_016792925.1 Gemmobacter sp. | reverse complement strand
ATCGAGGTGCCGGGCGCGCTGGAGATCCCCACCGCCATCGCCATGGCCGAGCGGATGTCAAGCTATGACGGCCATGTGGCGCTTGGCTGCGTGATCCGGGGCGAGACCACGCATTACGAGACCGTGTGCAACGATTCCAGCCGCGCGATCACGCTGCTGGGGCTGCAAGGCGCCTGTATCGGCAATGGCATTCTGACGGTGGAAAACCGCGCGCAGGCGCTGGCGCGGGCCGAGGTGGCGGGCCAGAACAAGGGCGGCGGCGCGGCGGCTGCGGCCTTGCATCTGGTGGCGCTTGGCCGCAAATGGGCGGGTGCCCGCAAGGGCATCGGTTTTCGCGTCGAGGAAGGAACACGGGCATGAGCCAAAACACGGGCATGAGCAAACCTGACAAAAAGCAGATGCGTTCGGCCGCGCGGTTCTTTGCGGTGCAGGCGCTGTTCCAGATGGAAAGCGCGGGTCAGACGGTGGAGCGGATCGTGCGCGAATTCGAGACCCATCGCTTTGGCGAGGTTTTCGAGGAAGGCTATGAGATGGCCGAGGGCGACGCGGTGCATTTCCGCGCGCTGGTGGATCATGCGGTGAACTGGCAGGCCAAGGTCGACCAGATGACCGACCGGGCGCTGGTCGCCAAATGGCCGATCGACCGCATCGACCCGGTGCTGCGGGCGCTGTTCCGCGCGGCGGGGGCCGAACTGGTGGCGATGGACACGCCGCCCAAGGTGGTGATCACCGAATTCGTCGATGTGGCCAAGGCCTTCTTTGACGCGGGCAAAGAGCCGAAATTCGTGAATGCCGTGCTGGACCATATGGCACGCGAGGCCAAGCCGCAGGCTTTCGCCTGACGGTCGGGCCACGATTTTTCGTCGAAAAATCGCATTTTTTCTCGCAGGGGGCCAAGGAGTCAGGGCAGGGTTGCGTCTGATGATGAGTGCTTTGGTGAGAGGACATGCCATGACCCTGCGATTTGGCCTTGCGGCCTTGCCCCTGTTGCTGGCGGCCTGCCAGTCATTGCCGGAGGCGACGCCCGATCTGGCGCGCGACTGGAAGCTGGTGGGGTTCAGCGAAGGCGCCCTGCCGCCGCGCGTGACCATGGATCTGCGCGCGCCGGGCCGCGCCGCCGGGCAGGGGCCTTGCAATCGCTGGTTTGGCGAGCTGGAGGGCCGCTTTCCCGAATTTCGTTTGCCGATGGTGGCCTCGACCCAGATGGCCTGCCCCGATCTGGCGGCGGAAAGCCGGTTTCACGAGGCGCTTGGCCGGGTGACGGCGGCAGAGCTGGCGGGCGGGCAGCTGATCCTGACCGGGCCTGCGGGGCTGCGGCTGACCTTTGCGCCCTGAGGTGGCTTAGGCCGTTGGCGCATCGCCGGGGCAATCCAGCGGGCTGGGTTCGGGGCGCAGCAGCACCTCGGGTTCGGTCGGGTCGCCGTTGAAGCGCGCCACCATCCCCTCTGCATCCTGCGTGTAAAGCCAGCAGCGATCCGGCAGACCGTCAGTATAGATGAAGCAGATCAGCGCGCCGCGCGGCTCCCAGCGACCCGACATGCAGCCCTCGCCATCGGCCCAGATCACCTTGCGGCCCGGCAGGTAGCGTTCGGCGCCGTAGCGGTCACCATAAACGAAATGGCCCATGATGCGGCCCTGGGTCAGCGCCTCGAAGCGGGCGGCGTCCAGCGGCTCGGCAAGGCCGGGGCTGGCGGCAAGCAGGGCCAGAAGCGGCGCCAGCCACCGCAGGGGGCGATCACACGCCCACATCGGGGCCTGCGCAGGACATCGGCTCGGGCGTCTGGCGCACCTCTGACAATTCGGTGCCCTCCGGGTCATCGTTGAAGCGCGCGCGCAAGCCGCCGCCGGGCTCTTGCCAGAAGGCCCAGCATTGCGGCTGCGCCTGATCCTCATAGACAAAGCAGATCAGGTCATCCTGCGGATACCAATGGCCGATCCGGCATTCATCCTGGGTGAAGGCCCAGCGGACGCGGCGGCCCGGCAGGTATTGCTCGGTGCCGAAAATCTCGCCGGCCTGCGCATAGGTCATGGTCTTGCCGGTGGTATAGGCTTCAAACGCCTCGGCGCTCATCGGGGGCGTATCGGCCAGCGCAGGGCTGGAAAGCAGAAGCAGCAGCAACAGGGAACAACGCATCGGGGCCTCGGGATCGGGTCTTGTGCGGCCAGAGTGCCAGAGGCCGGGCGGCTTGACCAGCGCCCGCAGCCGGGCTGGCGCGGATGTGACCTGCGGTTTGGGCGCCGGATCACTCCGGGGCCTTGCCTTGCCCGCGGCGCGCCCCCCGACCAATGGATAGGGGGGCCGGATGCGGGCAGGCTTTGACATGGCAGCGCTTTTCCGCCGATAGTCGGGCCGAGGGCGGCGGCAAGCCGTGGGGGAGGGGCGGCCGCAGGGTCGCTGCGGGACGGAGGAAGGCTCTTGGCGCGTCATGCGATGCTGATCGAGGATGAACCGCATATCACCGAGGCGATCCGGTTCCTGCTGACCCGCGACGGCTGGCAGGTGAGCGCGCTGGCCGACGGGCTGGAGGCCGAGGCGGCGCTGCGGGCGGCGCGGCCCGATCTGCTGATCCTGGACCTGATGCTGCCGGGGCGGTCGGGGCTGGAAATCCTGAGCGCCTTGCGCGCCGATCCGGGATTTGCGGGCCTGCCGGTGATGATGCTGACCGCCAAGGGGCAGGGCCGCGACCGCGAGGCGGCAGAGCGGGCGGGGGCCAATCTGTTCATGGCCAAGCCCTTTGCCAATGCCGAATTCGTGGCGGCGGCGCGGTCGCTGGTCTCGGTGGAGGGTCAGAGGGCGTGAGGCGCCGCAGCCCGGTCTTTCTGGCCCGCCGCGCCTATCGCCTGCGCCGCTTGCGCGATGCGGCGCGGCTTTTGCCGGTGGCGGGGGCCTTTCTGCTGCTGCTGCCGATCCTGTGGGAGCCGCCCGAGGCCTCGGACCGCAACACCGCCTGGGACGGGATCTATCTGTTCGCGGTCTGGGGCGGGCTGATCGCGCTGGCGGCCTGGCTGGCGCAGGGGCTGGCGGCAGGCGAGGACAGCGACGAGGCAACTGACGCCGAAAACGGCCCCGATGGCCCGCGCCGGGGAGAGCGCTGATGCCCTTCAACCTGCTGGTTCTGGCCTGCCTTTGCTATGCGGTGCTGCTGTTTGCCATCGCCTTTGTGGCCGAGCGCAACATGCAGGCGGGGGCGGCGCGCTGGCTGCGCTCGCCTCTGGTCTATACGCTGTCGCTGTCGATCTATTGCACCGCCTGGACCTTTTACGGCGCGGTGGGCTATGCCGCGCGCTCTGGTCTGGAATTTGCCACCATCTATCTGGGGCCAACGCTGGTCTTCGTGGGCTGGTGGTGGGTCTTGCGCAAGATGGTGCGGATTGGACGCAGGCAGCGCGTCACCTCGATTGCCGACATGATTTCAAGCCGTTACGGCAAGTCGAACCTGCTGGGCGTCATTGTCACGCTGATTTCGGTGGTGGCGGCCACACCCTATATCGCGCTGCAACTGCAATCGGTCACGCTGAGCTTTGGCGTCTTTGCCGCTGCGGGCACCTATGGCTGGGCGATGCCCGATACCAATGCCACCGCGCTGTGGGTGGCGGCGGGGCTGGCGCTGTTCACCATCCTGTTCGGCACCCGCAATCTGGACGCCAACGAGCAGCATACCGGCATCGTCACCGCCATCGCGGTGGAGGCGGTGGTGAAGCTGGTCGCGCTGCTGGCGGTGGGGATTTATGTGGTCTGGGTGCTGGCCGACGGGCCGGTGGATATTTTCGAGCGCATCAATGCCTCGGCGCTGGCGGATTGGCAGCTGATCCCCTCGCGCTGGTCGGGGCTGATCGCGCTGTCGGCGGCGGCGGTGCTGTGCCTGCCGCGCATGTTTCAGGTGCTGGTGGTGGAATGCGGCGATGAGCGCAATCTGGCCACCGCAAGCTGGGCCTTTCCGCTTTATCTGGCGGCGATGAGCGTGTTCGTGGTGCCGATTGCGGTGGTCGGCTTGCAGATGCTGCCTGCGGGCGCCAATCCCGACCTCTTCGTGCTGACCCTGCCCTTGAGCCAGGGGCAGGGGGGCCTTGCCATGCTGGCTTTCCTGGGCGGGTTTTCCTCGGCCACCTCGATGGTGATCGTGGCCTCCATCGCGCTGTCGACCATGGTGTCGAACCATATCGTGATGCCGCTGTGGCTGAGCCTGCGCCCCACGCGCGAGGTGACGGGCGATGTGCGGCGGCTGGTGCTGCATGCGCGGCGCTTTTCCATCGCCGGGGTGCTGGGGCTGGGCTATCTGTATTACTCGCTCTCGGGCGGCTCGGCGGCCTTGGCGGCCATCGGGCTGATTTCCTTCGTGGGGGTGGCGCAGATGCTGCCCGCCATGCTGGGCGCGATCTTCTGGCGCGGCGCCACGCGGGTGGGCGCGACGGCGGGGCTGTGCATCGGCTTTGCGATCTGGGCCTATACGCTGTTCCTGCCCTCTTTCGGGCCGGGCGGGGTTTACCCGCTGTCGATGTTCATGGAGGGGCCCTTCGGCATCGGCTGGCTGCGGCCGCAGGCGCTGTTTGGCGTGGCGGGGATGGACCCGCTGATCCATGCGCTGTTCTGGAGCCTCAGCCTGAACACGGCCGCCTTTGCCATCGGCTCGCTGGTGTCCTTTCCCACCCCGGTGGAGCGGGTGCAGGGGCTGGCCTTCGTGAACGTCTTTGACACCGAGCGCACCGAGCCGCTGGCCTGGGAGGCCGGGCAGGTGGAGACCGAGGAGCTCTTGAAACTGGCGCAGCGGATCCTGGGCGATGAACCGGCGCTGACCTTCTTCGAGGAGGCGGCGAGCGCGCAGGGCACCGAGGGCTATCTGCCCGATCCCACGCCGGAATTTCTGGATGCGCTGGAGCGCAAGCTGGCCGGCGCCGTGGGCGCGGCGGCGGCCCATGCGATGATCGCCGAACTGGCCGGGCGGGCGCGGGTGACGGTGGCCGATCTGATGCGCGTGGCGGATGAGACGGCGCAGATCATGGAATATTCGGGCCGGCTGGAGGCGCAGCGCGCCGAGATGGAGCGCACGGCCCGGCAGTTGCGCGAAGCCAATGAAAAGCTGACGCAATTGTCGATCCAGAAGGATGCGTTTCTCAGCCAGATCAGCCACGAGCTGCGCACGCCCATGACCTCGATCCGGGCGTTTTCCGAGATCTTGATGGAGGGCGATGTGCCGCCCGAGGTGGCGGGCGGGCAGGCGCGCATCATCCATGACGAGGCGATCCGGCTGACCCGGCTGCTGGATGATCTGCTGGACCTCAGCGTGCTGGAAAACGGCACGGTGCAGCTGGATTTGCGGCTGGCCAGCCTGAACGAGCTGATCGACCGCGCCCTGCGCGCGGCGGCGCAGGTGCGGCCCGACCGGGTGTTCATGGTCTGGCGCGACCTGCCCTCGGAGGCGCTGTTCCTGCGCACCGACCCCGACCGGCTGAGCCAGGTTTTCATAAACCTGGTGTCGAACAGCCGCAAATACTGCGATGCGGCGAAGCCCGAGCTGCGGATCAACGTCAAGCAGCGCGGCGCGCGGGTGATTGTCGATTTCATCGACAACGGGCCGGGGATTCCGAAGGACAAGCAGCAGATCATCTTCGAGAAATTCGCGCGGCTCAGCGATCAGACCCGGGCCGGGGGGGCGGGGCTGGGGCTGGCGATCTGCCGCGAGATCATGGCCAATCTGGGCGGCACCATCGCCTATCTGCCCGCGCAGGGCGGCGCGGCGTTTCGGGTGACGCTGCCTTTGCGGCTGGAAAAACATCCTTTCGCAGATGCAGCGTAACCCTTTCTAAACGCTTTGCCCGATAAGGTCGCTGCAAGGGCAGAAACGTCCGGTAGTTTCGGGGACCGTTTGGAGACGATTCCGTGGATCAGGGTGTGATCAGACGCAAGCTGGCGGCGGCCGCACGCGACGGGCAGGCGCCGCCCGTGGCGGGTGGGGCCGAACGGGCCTTGCCGCTGGCATTGGCGCGGGCCGCGCGCGACGGGTTCGGCCTCGCGCTGGACTGTGTGGCCGTGCGGCCGCATCGCTATTCGCTGGCCGAATTGCTGGAATTGCCGCCGGAACGAGCCTTGATCCTGTTGCTGGAAGGCCCGCGCGAAGCGATCGGCGTGCTGGTGATGGATGCCGATATGCTGGCCGGGCTGATCGAGGCGCAGACGCTGGGCAAGGTGACGGCGCAGCCGGTCTTGCCGCGCAAACCGACGCGCACCGATGCGGCCATGGTGGCGGATTGGGTCGATACCGTGATGGCGGGGCTGGAGGAGCAGCTCTTGACCGAGGAGGATCTGGTCTGGACCGACGGGTTCCGCTATTCCAGCCATCTGGACGAGCCGCGCCCGCTGGCCCTGCTGCTGGAGGATACCAGCTACAAGGTGCTGATGGTCGAGGCCGAACTGGCTGCGACGCGGCGGGGGCAGATGATTCTCGCGCTGCCCGCCGATGGGCATGGCCGCCGCCCGCAGCGGCAGGTGGCGGCGGTCTCGCCCGATCCGCAGGAGGGCGCGCGCTTCACCGAGGCGCTTGGCGATCAGGTGCTGGAGGCCGAGGTGCTGGTGCAGGGCGTGTTGACGCGGCTGTCGCTGCCGCTGGCGCAGGTGCTGGCGCTGAAGCCCGGCGATCTGCTGGCGCTGCCCCATGCGGCGCTGGACCGGATCGAAGTGACCGGGCAGGACGGGCGTGGCCGCGGGCAGGGCAAGCTGGGCCAAAGCAAGGGCATGCGGGCGGTGCGGCTGACGCAATGCGGTGACGCCGACCGCCGCGCCCCCGCAG
>NZ_JAEULU010000348.1 GCF_016792925.1 Gemmobacter sp. | reverse complement strand
CGCCAAGGCGGCGGCAGAGGCGCAGGCGGCGCCGCTTCGGGCGGGCATGGCGCTGGCGCGCAGCCCGGCTGCGGCAGCGGCAGCCGAGGCAGTGGCGGCGGCGATCCGCGCCGGCGCGGCGAAAGCGCAGGCGGCAGCCGGGGCGCAGGCACCCGCCCCGGCGATGGAACGCCCGGCCCCGCTGGGGCGCCCGATGCCGGACCCGCAGGCGGCAGAGATCCCCGCCGGGCCCGAAACGGTGGTGCAGCCGGTTCTGGCCCGCGCCCCGGCGGCGGCGCAGCCGGTGAAACCCGTGCTGCGGGCCGAGCCCCGGCTGGCAGCGCCGGTGAAGGCGCCCGCCGCCATTGTTCCGGCTCCGGTGTCGGCTCCGGTTGCGGCGTCCGCGCCGGTGGCGGTGCCGCAGGATGAGGATTGGATGCTGCCCGAGACCGAGGCGGATTGGCAGGAGGAGGCCGATCTGGCGGCCTATCGCCCGGCCTCTCCGGCCCCGGCGTTCCTGCGGCGCGGGGCAGTGCCTGCCGCCGAGGTGTACAATGAGGATTGGCAGCCCGAGGATGACGCCGCAGAGGAGGATGACCTGATCGCGGCGCCCCGGCTGAGCGCCTCGCGCGAGATGGCGGCTGCGCGGGTTTCGGCACCCTTGATCGCGCCCGAGGTGAAGCGCGGCGTGGTGCAGCATCCGCTGAAAAAGCCGGTGCAGCCCTCGGCCCGGGCAGCGGCAGAGGCACAGCCGCGCCTGCGCTTCGAGGAGCAGATGGCGCAGGCCTATGAGCTGCCGCCCTTGTCGCTGCTGGCCTCGGCCAGCACGGTGCAGCGCCATACGCTGTCGGATGAGGCGCTGGAAGAAAACGCCCGCATGCTGGAATCGGTTCTGGATGATTACGGCGTGAAGGGCGAGATTGTCAGCGTGCGCCCTGGCCCGGTGGTGACGATGTATGAGCTGGAACCGGCGCCGGGCCTGAAGGCCAGCCGGGTGATCGGGCTGGCGGATGACATTGCGCGCAGCATGTCGGCGCTGTCGGCGCGGGTCTCGACGGTGCCGGGGCGCAGCGTGATCGGGATCGAATTGCCCAATGCCACCCGCGAGAAGGTGGTGCTGCGCGAGATCCTCGCCGCGCGCGATTTCGGCGACAGCAACATGCGGCTGCCGCTGGCGCTGGGCAAGGATATTGGCGGCGATGCCGTGGTGGCGAACCTGGCCAAGATGCCGCATCTGCTGATTGCCGGGACGACCGGCTCGGGCAAATCGGTGGCGATCAACACGATGATCCTGAGCCTGCTGTACAAGCTGACGCCCGAGGAATGCCGGTTGATCATGATCGACCCCAAGATGCTGGAGCTTTCGGTTTACGATGGCATTCCGCATCTGCTCTCGCCTGTGGTCACCGACCCCAAGAAGGCGGTTGTCGCCCTGAAATGGGTGGTGGGCGAGATGGAGGAGCGCTATCGCAAGATGTCCAAGATGGGCGTGCGCAATATTGACGGCTATAATGGCCGGGTGCGCGAGGCCCTGGCGGCGGGCGAGTTGTTCAAGCGCACGATCCAGACCGGGTTTGATGAGGATACCGGCGAGCCGGTGTTCGAGACGGAAGAATTCGCGCCGGTGGCCTTGCCCTATATCGTGGTCATCGTGGACGAGATGGCCGATCTGATGATGGTGGCGGGCAAAGAGATCGAGGCCTGCATTCAGCGTCTGGCGCAGATGGCGCGGGCGAGCGGCATTCACCTGATCATGGCGACGCAGCGGCCTTCGGTCGATGTGATCACCGGCACGATCAAGGCGAACTTCCCGACGCGGATTTCCTTCCAGGTGACCTCGAAGATCGACAGCCGGACGATCTTGGGCGAGCAGGGGGCAGAGCAGCTGCTGGGGCAGGGCGACATGCTCTATATGGGCAATGGCGCGCGGATCACCCGGATTCACGGGCCTTTCGTCTCGGATGAGGAGGTGGAGGAGATCGTGAACCACCTGAAATCCTTCGGTCCGCCGCAATATATGTCGGGCGTGGTTGAGGGGCCGGAAGACGATGTGGCGGGCGATATTGACGCGGTGTTGGGGCTGAATACCGGCGGCAATACCGAGGGCGAGGATGCGCTTTACGATCAGGCGGTGGCGATCGTGGCCAAGGACCGGAAATGCTCGACCAGCTACATTCAGCGCAAGCTGGGCATCGGCTATAACAAGGCCGCACGTCTGGTGGAGCAGATGGAGCAGGAGGGCGTGGTGACGACGGCGAACCATGTGGGCAAGCGGGAAATTCTGATCCCGGAGGCGTGAGCTTTTCGCAAGGGTTGTGAAACGCGGTGGTCGAAGGGCCGCCGCGTTTTGCGTTTGGGGGTGGTTTGACAATGGCCGAGGCCATGTGGGAGCGTGCGCGAGTTCGGGCCGGTGACCCAAAGCCAGGGGCCATGGTCTGAACTGGCGTCTCGGGGTTGGTTTGACGATGGCCGAGGCCATTGCCGAGGTCACGCGGCCCCGTCTCCACATCGGGCCGGTGGCCCGAAGCCACCGGCCAGCGCCCGCCCTTCGGGCGGCGGGCGCTTCGCACCCGCCGGGCGGGCTCCGGCCTCTCGGTCATGGGCTGAGGCGGTTTTGCGGCGGCGGTTCTACAGGGCCGGGGAAACGCGGTGCGTTTCCTGTTCCGGCCCCAGTTGGCCGAGGGCATTGCCGAGGTCAGATGGTCGCGGTTGTGAGTTCGGGCCGGTGGGTCATGAGCCGAGAGGGTCTTGCGGGGCGGTTTCAATCGGGCGGGGAAACGCGGTGCGTTTCCTGTTCCGGCCCTTTGGACCTAGCGCTTTTTCACCGGCTGGCGGGCTTGCCAGGCGGCCCAGAGGTCGGGGCGGCGGGTGGCGGTGAGGGCGTGCGATTGCGCGCGGCGCCATTTGGCGATCTCGGCATGGTTGCCCGACAGCAGCACCGGCGGCACCTCGCGCCCCTCCCAGACCGGGGGCTTGGTGAATTGCGGATGCTCCAGCAAGCCATCCGAAAAACTTTCCTCCACGGTGGAGTCGTGATTGCCCAGCACACCGGGGATCAGGCGCACGGTGGCGTCGATCATGGCCTGCGCGGCAATCTCGCCGCCGGTCATGACGAAATCGCCAAGGCTCACCTCCTCGATGCCATAGGCGTCGATCACGCGCTGGTCCACGCCCTCGAAGCGGCCACAGAGCAGGGTGAGGCCATCGGCCTCGGCCCAGGCCTGCGCGCGGGCCTGGGTGAAGGGCGCGCCGCGCGGGGTGAGGAACACGATGGGCCAGCGCGCGCGATCCGGGGGCGCGCCGCGCTGCGCCTGATCCAGCGCCGCCGCCACCACATCGGCGCGCAAGACCATGCCCGCGCCGCCGCCTGCGGGCGTGTCATCGACATTGCGGTGCTTGCCCAGACCGAAGGGCCGCAGGTCGATGGTCTCCAGCGCCCAAAGCCCCATATCCAGCGCCTTGCCGGTGAGCGACAGGCCCAGCGTGCCGGGAAAGGCCTCGGGGAAGAGGGTGATGATCCTGGCCGCCCAGGCGCCCTTGACCCGCTGCCGCGCCATCAGGTCGCGCGGTTGCAGGCTGGCCGAAATGGTCAGGCGACCATGGCTTTTCATCGGCGGCGTCTTGGGTTCGGCGGGCGGCACGGGATCATCGCTGTTCATGCCCGGTGGTTTAGGGCAAAGCGGGCCTGCTTGCAAAGGGATCAGCGGCCCGGCGGGGTGCCGCGCGCCAGCAGGGCGCGTTTGGCGGCGGTCAACGCCTCGGGGTCGAGGCCGCGGCGGTTCAGTGCCACCAGCTTGCGCGCGATACGGGCCTTGCCGCTGGCATTGACCGGCGGCACGGGGGCCAGCGTGGCGCGCAGCGAGTCGGGCAGGGCGATGAGGTCATAAAGCGCCTCGACCGGGCCAAGGCGGCGCGGGCCGTGCCGCTCCAGCGCCATGGCGATGGCGGGGGTGTCGGCCTCCAGCCCGATCTGCGCCACCAAGGCGGTGAAATCGCAGGCGGGGCGCAGGCGCGCGGCGAAGGGCGCGAAATCCTCGGTCAGATGCGGGTGCTGCGCCTGCTGCCAATAGACCGAGGCCAGCCAGCTTTCGGGGGCGCGGGTGCCATAGGCCAGCCAGACCTCGGCGCCCGGCCACATCTCGCGCGCGGCGCGGGCGGCGACCGAGGCGAGACGCCCCGCCATGGCATAAGCGTCGATGCCGGGATGGCCGGGCATATGGCCCGAAAGATCCTCGCATGACAGGATCAGGCGCTGATCCTGCCCCAGCGGAATCAAGCCCAGCCACGCATCAAAGGCGCGGCGGAACAGGCGGCGGTTCACCACCCCCGGCGCGCGCGACAGCAGGCGCGCGGCCTCCTGCATGCGGTGGCCTTCGGGCGTATCGGCCAACAGCACGGCGCAATGCGGCGCGAGGGCGGCGGCGTGGGCGCGCAAGGCGGCCTGAACCGAACTGCTGCCGGTCTTGTGAAACCCCGCATGGATCAGGATGCGCGGCGCCATGGCAGGCTCAGGCCGACAGC
>NZ_JAEULU010000356.1 GCF_016792925.1 Gemmobacter sp. | reverse complement strand
TACATTTCGGGGAAGGTGCGCACCATATTGGCGGTGGGTGTCCAGGCAGGCCACTCTTCCTTCCGGTTCACCGTGGCACTGCCCCGGAACCCCAGACCGGCCCGGCCCACCGCGATGGTATAGCGCATCGCCTGCCCGCCGGGCATGACGTAATACAGGTTGCGGGCGAAGGGATCGACCACGATGGTGCCCGGCGCGTCATCGCCGTTGAAGGCCACCTGCGCCCGCGGCATGGTGCCGGTCAGGTAATGCGCGGGCACGGGTTCGATGAAGAACTCGCCATCCTGCACGCCTTCATACCCCGGCACCGTCGCCGGTGCGGAGGTCGGGTTGGAGCTGGGCGGGGCGGCGCAAGCGCTCAGCAGAACAAGCGCGCCAAGGGCGGTCAGGCGGGTGATGGCAGTCAGCAGCATTTTATCAGGGCCGTTTCAAGAATCGGGGCCAAAGCATTGAGCAGATTTGGCGATAGAAACTGCGCCAAGCCCTCCAAGGCAACAGCTTTTCGCGAAAGATTAACCTTTCCCGCATAAAGGCACCGGCAGATCACATCTTCTCCCGCCCCGCCGCAGCGGGAAACGCCGCCTTCCCGCGACAGGCCGGGCCACCTGCGACGCTTTGTTTTGCAGTTGCGACATTTCCCGCTTGCCAGCCGTGCCGCAGTTGCATATGCACGGCGGTGGGAAACCCCTCCCCACCGAGGGGCGTTTATCTGGAAGGATACCATGGCTGATCTGATCGCCCCGGCACTGCGCCCGGCCAACCCGCGCTTTTCCTCTGGCCCCTGCGCCAAGATCCCCGGCTTCACCCTCGACATGCTTGCTGATGCGCCGCTGGGCCGCTCGCACCGTGCCGCTGTGGGCAAATCGAAGCTGAAAGAGGCGATCGACCTCACCCGCGAAATTCTGGGCGTGCCGGCGGATTACCGCATCGGCATCGTGCCCGCCTCTGATACCGGCGCCGTCGAGATGGCGCTGTGGTCGCTGCTGGGCGCCCGCCCGGTGGAGATGCTGGCCTGGGAATCCTTCGGCGAAGGCTGGGTCACCGATGTGGTGAAACAGCTCAAGCTGGATGCCAAGGTGCAGATCGCGCCCTATGGCGAGATTGTCGATTTCGCCACCGTCGATTTCGACCGCGATGTGGTCTTCACCTGGAACGGCACCACTTCGGGTTGCCGCCTGCCCAATGGCGACGCGATCCCCGCCAACCGCGCGGGCCTGACCATCTGCGACGCGACCTCGGCCGCCTTCGCGATGGACCTGCCCTGGGACAAGCTGGATGTCACCACCTTCTCCTGGCAGAAGGTGCTGGGCGGCGAGGGTGGCCATGGCGTGCTGATCCTCAGCCCCCGCGCGGTGGAGCGGCTGGAAACCTATACCCCCGCATGGCCGCTGCCGAAAATCTTCCGCCTGACCTCCAAGGGCAAGATTTCCGAAGGCATCTTTGTGGGCGAGACCATCAACACGCCCTCGATGCTCTGTGTCGAGGATTACCTCGTGGCGCTGAAATGGTCGCAAACCATCGGCGGGCTGAAAGGCCTGATCGCGCGGTCCGAGGCGAATGCCAAGGCCATCGCCGATTTCATCGCCGACAAGGACTGGATCGCCAATCTGGCCGTGACGCCCGAGATCGCCTCCTGCACCAGCGTCTGCCTGAAATTCACCGATCCGCGCATCACCGATGGCGCCACCTTCGCCAAGAACGTGGCGAAGCGGCTGGAAAAGGCGGGCGTGGCACTGGATGCCGGCGCTTACCGCGATGCTCCGGCGGGCCTGCGCATCTGGTGCGGCGCCACGGTGGAAACCAGCGATGTGGCGGCCCTGATGCCCTGGATCGAATACGCCTTCCACGCCGAGATCGCGGCGCTGACGGTCGCGGCCTGAGCCGCGCGCCTTTTGCATGACATCCGGGTGGGGGCGCGCCTCCACCCCATTCTCAAAACGCATCCCGAGGATACCCAAATGGCCCCCCGCGTTCTCGTTTCCGACGAACTTTCCGAAACCGCCGTCCAGATCTTCCGCGACCGTGGCGTCGAGGTCGATTACATGCCGAAGCTCGGCAAGGACAAAGAGAAACTGGCCGAAATCATCGGCCAATATGATGGCCTCGCCATCCGCTCGGCCACCAAGGTCACCGAAAAGCTGCTGGAAAACGCCACCAATCTGAAAGTGGTGGGCCGCGCCGGGATCGGTGTCGACAATGTGGACATTCCGGCCGCGTCGAAAAAAGGCGTGATCGTGATGAACACGCCCTTCGGCAACTCGGTCACCACCGCCGAACATGCCATCGCCATGATGTTCGCCATCGCCCGGCAACTGCCCGAGGCCTCGGTCTCCACCCATGCCGGGAAATGGGAGAAATCGAAATTCATGGGCGTCGAGCTGTTCAACAAAACCCTCGGCGTGATCGGCGCGGGCAATATCGGCGGCATCGTCTGCGACCGCGCCGTGGGCCTGCGCATGAAGGTTGTGGCCTATGACCCCTTCCTGAGCGAAGAGCGCGCCAAGCAACTGGGCGTCACCAAGGTGGAGCTGGACGAGCTGCTGCACCGCGCCGATTTCATCACCCTCCACGTCCCGCTGACCGACAAGACCCGCAACATCCTGTCGCGCGAGAACCTTGCGAAAACCAAGAAGGGCGTGCGCATCATCAACTGCGCCCGTGGCGGCCTGATCGACGAGGCCGCGCTGAAAGATGCCCTCGACAGCGGCCATGTCGCCGGGGCCGCGCTGGATGTGTTCGAGGTCGAACCCGCCACCGAGAACGTGCTGTTCAACCACCCCAATGTCGTGGTCACCCCGCATCTGGGCGCCGCCACCACCGAGGCGCAGGAAAACGTCGCCCTGCAAGTGGCCGAGCAAATGGCCGATTACCTGCTGACCGGCGCCGTCTCGAACGCGCTGAACATGCCCAACGTGACCGCCGAACAGGCCGCTGTCATGGGGCCCTGGATCAAACTTGCCAGCCATCTGGGCGCCTTCATCGGCCAGATGACCGAAGAGCCGATCCGCGCCATCAACATTCTTTATGATGGCCGCGTGGCCGATATGAATCTGGCCGCGCTCAATCAGGCCGTCATCGCGGGCGTGTTGAAAACCCAGAACCCGGATGTGAACCTTGTCTCCGCGCCCATCGTGGCCAAGGACAAGGGCATCCAGATCTCGACCACCCGGCAAGACAAGACCGGCGCCTTTGATGCTTATATCAAAGTCACCATGGTCACCGACACGCGCGAGCGTTCGGTGGCGGGCACCTGCTTTGCCGATGGCAAGCCGCGCTTCATCCAGATCAAGGGCATCAATATCGACGCCGAAGTCGGTGCCCATATGCTTTACACCACCAATGACGACGTGCCGGGCATCATCGGCCTTCTGGGCATGACCATGGGCAAGAATGGCGTGAACATCGCCAACTTCACCCTGGGCCGCTCGGGCGTGGGGCAGGATGCCATCGCGATCCTCTATCTGGATCAGGCGATCGACCCCAAGGTCGTGGACACGCTGGAGGCCACCGGCCTGTTCCAGCAGGTCAAGCCGCT
>NZ_JAEULU010000355.1 GCF_016792925.1 Gemmobacter sp. | reverse complement strand
TCACCTTCACCCCGGCCTCAGCCTCGAACTTGGCGATCAGGGCGGGGTCGATGCTGTCGGACCAGACGTAAAGGTTCAGCTCCCCCTCGGCGGCGGCGGCCATCGGCAGGGCGCAAAGCGTGGTGGCAAGCAGGACGCGTTTCATGGAATATCTCCTTGTTGATGGGATGGCCGGGGTTCAGCCCCGGCTCGGGGTTCGGAAGGTCAGGATGAGGGCGGTGGTCGCCAGCACCAGCGAGCCCAGCACGATCAGCGTGGAAATCGCGTTCAGCTCGGGCGTGGTGCCCTGTTTGATCAGGCCGAAGATATAGACCGGCAAGGTGGTGGAGCCGCCGGAGTTCAGCATGTTCGAGGTGATGAAATCATCCATCGAGATCACGAAAGCCAGCATCGCCCCGGCAAACACCCCCGGCGCGATCAAAGGCAGCGTCACCCGGCGAAACGCCACCCAAGGCGTTGCGTAAAGGTCTTGCGCGGCCTCCTCGAAATCCGGCTCCATCCCTTGCAGGCGGGCGCGGATCGGCAGGAAGGCAAAGGGGATGCAGAAGGCGGTATGGGCGATGATCAGCTTGGCCATGCCATTTTGCAACCCGATCTGCGAAAACAGGATCAAGACCGCCACCGCCAGCACGATCTCTGGCAGCAAGAGCGGCAGGTTCACCACCGTCTCGCTGACCCGGCGCAGCCGCACATCGCGCCCCCGCACCAGCACCAGCGCCGCCATCAGCGCCACCGTGGTCGCGATCACCGTGGCCACACTTGCCACTGTCAGCGAGATTTTTACCGCATCCAGCAGCGCCCGGTTCTGGAGTGCACTGTCATACCAGCGCCAGGAAAATCCGGTCCAGACTGAGGCAAGGCGGTTCTCGTTGAAACTATAGGCGATCACCACAAGGATCGGCGCGTAAAGCCAGACGAAGAACAGCGCCGTGAAAATCCGCGCGCCGGGATAGCGTTTCACATCAGACATCTGCGCCGCCTTTCCGCGCCCGGAGCGCGTTCAGCATCAGGAAGATCATCACCAAAACCATCAGCGTGACGGCAATGGCGGCGCCAAAGGGCCAGTTGCGCCCGCCGCCAAATTGCGTCTGGATCAGGTTGCCCATCAGCATGGTCTTGCCCCCGCCCAGCAGGATCGGCTCCAGCACCGCGCCAAGGCAGGGCACGAAGACCAGCACCGCCCCCGCCATCACGCCCGGCAGTGTCAGCGGCAGGATCACCCGCCGCGCCGTCACCCAGCGGCTGCCATAAAGATCATGGCTCGCCTCGATCAGGCTGCCATCCAGCTTTTCGATCGAGGCGAAAACCGGCAGGATCATCAGCGGGATATAGGAATAGACCAGCCCCGCCAGCATGGCGCCATCGGTGAACAGCAGGCTGTCGATGTCGGTCACAAGACCAAGGCCCCGCAGGGTTTTCTCGATCACCCCGTCATTACCCAGAATGATGATCCAGGCATAGACCCGCACGATCATCGAGACCCAGAAGGGCAGCGTTACCAGATAGATCAGCACCGGTTTCCACCGGCCCGGCGCCTGCGCGATGGTATAGGCGGCGGGCAGGGCCAGCGCGGCGCAGATCAGCGTCGTCAGGCTGGCCAGCCACAGCGTGCGCCCGATGATGGCAAGGTATTGCGGCGTGAAGGCGAGATTGCCGTCCCAATCCTCCTCGAACAGGATTTTGGCATAGCTGTCGAAAGACAGGCCCCAGTCAAACCCGCCATAGGCACCGCGGGTGGCCAGGCTGACCAGCACCACGATGCCGATGGGCAGGATCAGGGTCAGCGCCATGATCCCCCAGGCGGGCGCCAGGCCCCAGATGCGGAAATCGCGCAGCCTCATTGCCCCAGCACCCGGGCGCTGTCGGGGCGAAAGCCCAGTTGCACCTGGCGACCGGGCTCAAGGCTGGCGGAATGCGACACCGCATTGCGCTTGGAGACCCGCAGCTCCACCCCGTTCACCGCGATGGTGTAATGGGTATAGCCGCCCATGTAATTGCGGCTGGTGACGACGCCCTGCAAGCGAGGGGCGTCTTGCGGCACCTGCTCATCCAACCCGATCTTTTCCGGGCGCAGCGACAGGGTGGCGGCGGCGCCGACCCGCGCGCCCTTGTGATAGGTCTTCACCTGCCCCAGCGGCGTGCGCACCGTGGCATGGCCTTCCTCCACTGCGATGACCTCTGCGGGCAGGAAATTGGTTTCGCCAATGAAATCCGCCACAAAGCGGTTCGCCGGGTCTTCATACACCTCATTCGGCGCGCCGATCTGCTGCACCTCGCCCGCGCCCAGCACGCAGATGCGGTCGGACATGTCGAGCGCCTCCTCCTGATCATGGGTCACGAAGATGAAGGTGATGCCGGTGGCGCGCTGCAATGCGCGCAGCTCGTCGCGCATCGCCTGCCGCAGCTTCAGATCCAGCGCCGAAAGCGGCTCGTCCAGCAGCAGCACCTCCGGCTCTGACGCCAGCGCGCGGGCCAGGGCGATCCGCTGCCGCTGCCCGCCCGACAATTGCGCCGGGCGCCGGTTGGCAAATTGCGACATATGCACCAGCTCCAGCATCTGCGCCACCCGGGCGCGGATGCGGTCTTTCTTCCAGCCCAGATTTTCCAGCGCGAAGGCGATATTCCCCTCCAGCGTCATATGCGGAAACAGCGCATAGCTTTGGAACACCGTGTTCACCCGGCGCTTGTGCGGCGGCTCGGCGCCGATGTCGCGGCCATGCAGGCGGATGCTGCCCGATGTCGGGGCCTCAAAGCCTGCGATCATCCGCAACAGCGTGGTCTTGCCGCAGCCCGACGGCCCCAGCATGGTGAAGAACTCATTGTCGTAAATGTCGAAGCTGACCCCTTTCAGCGCCTGAAAACTGCCGAAGGATTTGGCAACATTCTGAACCTCGATGGCCTTGTTGCGCATGATCAATCCACCGCCAATTCGGTGATCTCGCGGCGGAAGGACAGGGTATCGCCCCAATCCTCGCCCCAGACCCCGGTGTCCAATTCCCGCGCATAGCGGTGGCCCGCATAGGTGGCCCAAGCAATCGGCCCCGGCGCGGCGGCATCGCCGATCAACCGGACCGAGCGGATGCCCGCATCCGCCCAATCTGAAGATCGCGCCATAAGCCCATGATAAACCGCATGATTCGACGCCCGCGAGGCCACCAGAACCACCGCATCCGCCGCGATCACCCGGCGGCTGTCGGTATAGGTGCAATTCGCCTCGACCCCATCGCCGCGCAGCGCCGTGACGCCGGTGTTCAACACGATCTGCACGCCCGCCTCGGCCAGACGGCGATGAATGGCGCCTTGCTCCAGGGTGTTGCGCGTCCAGTCCGACACGAAGGCCGCAGGCGTCACCAGCGTCACATCGCAACCCGCCCTGGCACACATCTCGGCCAGCACGCCGCCCATGTAATAATGGTCGTCATCATAGACCACGACCCGCCCCGAGGGCATCCGCCCCGCCATCAGGTCATCGGGGGTGAAGCTGGGCAGGCTGCCCAGGCCCGGCATCGCCACCACATGCTGCCGCGCCACGCCATCGGCACGCCAGCGGCTGCCGGTCGCCACGCAGATATTCTGGAAGCCGAACTCCAGCACCTCGTCCACGCCCAGTTCAGACCCTTGATACATCTGCACATTGGGCCGCTGACCGATCTGATACAGCCGGTAATCCACCACCCGCCCCCAGGCCGAGAGGCCCGGCAACAGCCGCTCGCGCGCGACCCGGCCGCCGAAACTGTCGCCCGCCTCGGCCAGCGCCACGTCATAGCCGCGCAAGCTGAGCGCCCGCGCCGCCTCCAGCCCCGCCGGGCCAGAGCCGATGACCAGCACAGTCTCGCTCTCGCCCCGCGCCGCGATCTTTTCGGGGTGCCAGCCCTTGCGCCATTCCTCCATGAAGGTCGGGTTCTGGGTGCAGCGGCTGATGCTCATCGTCATGTCGCCGGTGATGCACATATTGCAGCCGATACATTCGCGGATGTCCTCGATCCGGCCCTCTTCCACCTTCTTGGGCAGAAAGGGGTCGGCAATCGAGGGGCGCGCGCAGCCGATGAAATCCAGCCTGCCGGATTTGATCATCCGCGCCATCACATCGGGCGAGGTGAAGCGCCCCACCCCCACCACCGGGCGCGGCGAGAGATCGCGGATGCCCTGCACCAGCACCTCCTGCGCGCCTTCTTCCTTGAAGCGCGAGGGGCCGGAACACTCTTCCCAAGACCCCTGCGCCAGATCCCAAAGATCGGGCAGCGTCGCATTCATCTCGATGAAATCGCGGACCTCGGCATTGGAGAACCCCAGATCGCCGATGCTCTCGTCCAGACTGACGCGCATGGTGATCGCCATCGTATCGCCCACGGCGTCGCGCATATCAGCCACCACCTCGCGGGCAAAGCGCGCGCGGTTTTCCAGGCTGCCGCCATATTCGTCGCTGCGCTGATTGGTGGCGCGGCTGAGGAAATGCTGAAAGATGCCAAAGCCATGCGCGCCATAGAGGCAGATCAGGTCGAACCCCGCCAGCTTTGACCGTTTCGCCGCATTCACGAACCAGCGCCGCAGATTGCGGATGTCGGTCTTGTCCATCGCGCGGGCCTGCACCGGATCATTGGTAAAGGTGCGGATCGGCAGGGCGGTCGGGGCCAGCGGCACTTCCTTGGTGTAGAAATTCGGGCCATTGATGCCGGAATAGGCCAGCTGGATGCCCGCCAGCGCGCCATGGGTCTTCATCGCCTCCGACATCTTGCGCAGGCCCGGAATATCCTTGTCCTCCCACAGGCGCAGCTCGATGAAGGGCGTGATCTCCGAGGTCTGGTGCATCTCGGTCTGTTCGGTGAAGATCACTCCCCAGCCGCCCTCGGCCTTGATGCCGCGCATGGCGGCGGCGGCTGAAGGGTCGCGATAGCCGCCGCCATTGCAATGGGGCACCTGATAAAAGCGGTTCTTCGCCGTCAGCGGGCCAATCTGCATCGGCTGAAACAAGACGTCATAGCGGGGGTCGCGCAAGGCCAGCTGCCTCCGGTTTTCGGTTGGGTTGCGCCCAGCAGAAACCGGAAGGGGGTTCGGGTAAATTATCGCCTGCGGAAGCCCGAATTAGGCCCGCACTAAGCCAAAGGCCAGCCGCCTTCGCCAAAGGCAAAGCGCCGAAAGTTTGGGCAGGGCCGCAACGCCTTACGGTTGTGAGCGGCTCAGGGTTGCGGGCTGACCCCGATCACCGGCTCATGCAGATGCCAGAGCGCCGCCCAGACCAGCAAAGCCAGCACCAGCCGCATCACGGGCGGGCGATAGCTGCGCCAATTGCCGCGAAACGGCAGGTTGGAGGTGGCCGAGGCCCGCGTCACCCACATGCCCCGCCCCCAGTCGCGCGCCTTGCGGGCGTCGATCGCCCGCATGCCGATCACGGCATAAAGCGCGAAACCGCCAAACAGGATCACATGCGCCAGATCGCCATTCACGAGCGCATGCGCGCTGGCCCAGATCAGCAAGGCCCAAAGCAGCGGATGCCGCACCACCCCGGCAAGCCCCGGTCGCGCCGGATCAAACCCTTGGCTGCGGCCGCCAAAGCTCAGCGGGTTCACCGCGCCAATCGCGAGGCAGATCAACAGGATGGCCAGCGGCATCGCCAGGTTGACCACAAGCCGCATCCAGCCCGCCTGATCCCATAGCGGCACGAAAGGCGCGCGCCCGGCGGCGGCGATCACCCAGGCCAGCAGCGCCAGCGACACCAAGCCATAGGCGGCATGAAAGCCGCGCCGCGCCCGCAAGCCCGCCGCCCGGGCGGGCAGCAGATGCGCCAGATAAAAGGCGACCAGCGCCCCGGAGAACTCGATCCATGCCATAAGCGCATCCTGCGCGGGCCAAAGCGGCGGCGCAACTGGACATTCCGTCGCTGCCCTCTATCTTCGCCGCATGTCTGATGCCTTGATCATCGCCCATGGCTCTCCCGCCGATCCGCTACCGCAAGAGCGGTGGATGCAGGCGCTTGCGGCCCGGGTGCGGATGTGGCTGCCGGACTGGCGCATCACCGGCACCACGCTGGCCCTGCCCGGCGCGCTGGAGGCCGCCGTGGCGCGGCAACCGCAGGCGCTGATCTACCCGTTCTTCATGGCGGAGGGCTTTTTCACCCGGCGCCAATTGCCCAAACGGCTGGCCGGTGCCGGGATGGCAGGCCCGCGCCAATTGCCTGCTTTCGGCCATCACCCGGCTTTGCCTGCGCTGCTGGCGCAGGTGGTGGCAGCGCAGCCCGGCACGGTGCTGCTTGCCGCCCATGGCAGCCAGGTCTCGCGCGCCTCCGCTACCCAGACCGAGGCGCTGGCCGAAACCCTGCGCGCGGCAACCGGGCGCCAAATCCTCACCGGCTATGTCGAGGAGGCACCTTTCCTGCAAGAGGTCGCCCGGCTGGATGGCCCGGCCTTCTGCCTGCCGCTCTTTGCCACCCGCGCGGGCCATGTGGCGCAGGATGTGCCAGAAGCCCTTGAAAGTGCAGGGTTTCAGGGCACCCTCCTGCCCGCCATCGGCGAACACCCCGAGGCCGCAAGGCTGATCGCCGAGGCGCTGCGCGCCGCCTAGGCCTTGGGGCGGAAGGCCTTGCAAACGCCCGGATCGGTCTCGATCCGCCCTGCGCCCATCAGGTCAAGGCAATAGGGCACCGCCGGAAATACCGCATCCAGACAGGTCGCAATGGCCGAGGGCTTGCCCGGCAGGGTGATGATCAGGGTCTTGCCGCGCGTGCCCGCGCCCTGCCGCGACAGGATCGCCGTCGGCACCTCGCGCAGGCTGACTGCCCGCATCAGCTCGCCAAAGCCGGGGAAATGGCGGGTCACCACATCCTCCATCGCCTCGGGCGTCAGATCGCGCGGGCTGGGGCCGGTGCCGCCGGTGGCGAGGATCAGATCGGCGCCGCCCTCATCGGCCCAATGCCGGAACGCCTCCGCCACGCTCTCGCGCCCGTCCGGCACGATCTGGCGGTGGATCACCAAAGGCGAGGTGATGGCCCCGCGCAACCAGGCCTCGATCGCCGGGCCACCCTTATCCTCGTAAATGCCGGCAGCGGCCCGGTCCGAGACGGTGAGAATGGCAACGGTCGCACTCATGCCAGCACCTCGGCCAACCAGGCATCCAGCGTATCGGGCAAGACCGGCTCTGCCAGACCCTCCGCAAATACCTGAAAGGATTGCATATTCATCGCATTCACCCCCAGAAGCACCGGCATGCCGGACGCCAGCGCCTCGGCGATCAGCGTGCGAAACCCGCGCCCCTCGGCCTCATGCTTGCCGAATTTGTTCACGATCAGCAAACGCGCCCCCGCCATGCGCGCCGCCACCTCGGCCACCGCCGCCTCCAGCGCGCCCGCATCCAGACGGCACCCTTGCGATCCCGGCCCAAGGCTCTGGCTGATGCCGATCACCGGCCCATCGGGCAGAACCTGCACCTCCATCTCGCAATCCTCGCCACATTCGACGTTGAACTGCACGGCGCCTGCCAAGGCCACGCCCTGCCCCTGCAACCGCGCTGCCAGAGCCGCCAAAAGCCGGTCGGTCTCGCCCCGTCCGGGCAGGGTAATGGTGGCCAAACGCATGGGTGCCTCCTGAAACTCACGGGCACCATGGCAAGACCTGAGAGGATGCACAAGGCGGCACCGTCGCGGGGGGCTGTCTGCCCCCCACGGGGCCTTTGGCCCCTCCCCCCGAGGATATTTTTGAACAGAAAATGAAGCAGGCTTATTTCCCATTTTCTGTTCAAAAATATCCTCAGGGGGTGAATGGGCCGCGAGGCCCAGAGGGGGCGCGAGCGCCCCCTGTCTTCATGCCCCCTGTCTTCACGCCCCCAGCCGGATCAGATCATGCGCGGCAAGGCTGACCTCCACCGCCTGCCCCACGGCGGGAGGCGGCGTGTCGGGGCGGTTGAATGTGTCGAGCGCCACCTTGGTGCCCGCGACATCCGCCGTCACCCGGATCACCGAGCCGAGGAAATGCACTTCCGTCACCGTCGCGGGCAGCACGATGTCATCGCCGGGCGCGCGGCCCAGGCTCAGCGCCTCGGGGCGGGCGGCGAAATCGCCGTTGCCAAGCGCAACGCCGCCGATCCGCCCGGCCTCATCGGCGCGGAACACGTTCAGCTGCCCCACGAAATTCGCCACAAAGCGGGTGGTCGGGCGGTTATAGATCTCGAATGGCGTGCCGACCTGATCGGCAATGCCGCCGTTCATCACCACGATACGGTCAGAGATCGACAGCGCCTCCTCCTGATCATGGGTGACGAAGATCGTGGTGATGCCCAGCTCGC
>NZ_JAEULU010000241.1 GCF_016792925.1 Gemmobacter sp. | reverse complement strand
TGATCCGTTCCGGCTGTTTCTGGTGTGGAACGAGCTGGTGGAGCTGGAAGAGACCCCCGGCCTCGACCTGTCGCATATGATCGACCAAAGCCATAATGTGACCGACCCGATTGAAAGCCTGATGATTTCCGCCATGGAGATCGAGCGCGCCTATGTGCAGGCGAGTTTGGTGGACCGGGCGGCGCTGGCGGGATACCGCGAGGGGAATGACGCGCTGATGGCCGCGGCCACCCTGCGACAGGGCTTCCGCACCGATGTGGAGCCGATCCTCGCCATGGCGCGGCTGCGCAAGGGCGGCGCGATTGATCCGGTGGCGGCCTACCGCGCCAGCGGCTACCGCGCCCGCGTGGCAGCCGTGCGGCCCAGATCGGCGGCGGGCGGTGGCGGGATCGTGTAAGCGGTTTTTGCCCATGGACCTTCCCTTTGCGGCTGTTAAATTGCCGCAAAGGGCGCGTGGCCCGGCAATCAGGGCTGATCATGACCAATGTTTCCGGGATTTTCACCGAGGTGGAGGCGCTGATGGCGGCCTCCATGCCCGCCATTCAGGCGCGGCGCTATGACATTCAGTGGAAGCCCGATGGCAGCCCGGTGACGGCGGCGGATACCTATCTGGAAGGGCTTCTGGCCGATCTTTTGCACCGGCATCTGCCCGGCCTCACCTTCATCGGCGAGGAAAGCTGGCAGGCGGGCGGGCGGTTGGGCAGCGGCTGGTGCGCGGTGCTGGACCCGATTGATGGCACCGAGAATTTCTGCTCGGGGCTCAAGGAATGGGGCATCTCGCTCTCGCTCTGGCAGGGGGGCGCGCATCGCGGCAGCCTGCTCATGCTGCCCGAACTGGGCGAGGTGATGTCTTCGGGGCGCATTCCGCGCGTGCCGCGTTCGCGCATCGTGGGGTTTTCGTCCTCGTTCAACCCCGCCATCGCGCAGGGTCTGGCCGAGACGCCCGAGGGGCGGATCATGGGCTGCGCGGTTTACAACCTGTTCAACGTGATCCGGGGCGCCTATGCGCGGTTTGTGAACCCCAAGGGCGCGCGGTCCTGGGATTTGCTGGCGGGCGTTGTGCTGGCGCGCGAGGCGGGATGCGACGTGATCGTCAATGACAAGGTGTATGATGGACAGTTTCTGGAACCGGATCAGCGCTATCGCGTCGACATACGCCACCGATACGATCTTCATTCTGGGCAAGGGGCCCTCGGCCAATCAGGTTCCGCCTGAGGTTTTCGACGGCGCGCTGACCATCGGCATCAATGATGCCGAGCGCATTCATCCGGTGGCGATCACGCTGTTTCATGGCGAATGGGTGGCGCGGGCCTTGCGGGCGACGGGGCCGCGGTCGGAGCTGTATGTGACCTCGACCGATTACCAGCCCGAGGGCGCGCAGGTGGCGCGGGTGCCGCATGTGGCCCTGGGGCAGGAAAGCGGCGATCTGATGATGCAGCGCCTGCTGTCCGGCCCGATGGTGCTGGAGGATGTGCTGTTCATCTCGGCGCTGAAACTGGCGCTGGAGGTGGCGCGGCTGCGCGGGCGGCCCCAGAAGGTCTATCTGGTGGGCTTCGATTTCTCGGCCGAGGCGGGCAGCGCGCAGGTGGCGGGGCCGTCTTTTGACGCCAGCGACATGGCGCAGCGGCGGCTGCTGATCGGCATGCAGGAGAATTTCTTCCTGAATGCCCTCTATATGTTGCGGGGCAGTGAGGTGGATGTGGCCCATGTGGGGCATCGCAGCTTCTCGCGGCTGACGCCCGAGGAACTGGTGGCGGAATATGCGCCCCTGCCCGCCACCGCGCGGGCCGAGCCGAAAGTGGCGGTGGTGGCCGAGATCACCACCAACCATTTCGGCGACCGCGCGCGGCTGGAGCGCATGGTGCGCGCGGCGCGGGCGGCGGGGGCCGATTGGGTGAAGGTGCAAAAGCGCGACCCCGACACGTTTTACAGCGCCGAACAGCTTGCCGCGCCCTATAAATCGCCCTTCGGCAGCACCTTTGGGGATTATCGCCGCCAGCTGGAGCTTTCGGGCGAGGATTTTGAATTTCTGGATGCGCTGTGCCGCCGGATCGGCTTGCGCTGGTTCGCCTCGGTGCTGGATGCGCCCTCTTACCAGTTCATCCGGCAGTTCAAGCCGGCGCTGATCAAGCTGCCCTCGACGATTTCGGAGTTCACCGATTACCTTTCGGCCGTGGCGCGGGATACCGATTGCGGGGTGGTGCTGTCGACCGGCATGACCGACAAGGCCTATGAGGAGTGGATTCTGGCGACCTTCGCCGCCGTGCCGCAGCTGTATCTGATGCACGCGAATTCCGCCTATCCGACCCCGGCACAGGATTGCAACATCGGCGTTGTGCGCCATTACGCCCGCCTTGCGGCACAGCATCCGCATCTGATTCCGGCCTATTCCAGCCATGATGCGGGCTGGTTCGGATCAAGCCTCGCGGTGGCGGCGGGCGCGCGGATGGTGGAAAAGCATGTGAAGCTGGGCAATACCGACTGGGCGCATTTCGACGCGGTGGCGCTGGATTTGACCACGGGGGATTTCCGCGACTATGTGGCGAAGATCCGCGAGGCCGAGCTGGTTCTGGGGTCGGAAGAAAAGACGGTGGCGCCCAGCGAACACCACAAATACCGTCCGGCAGGAGGCCAGTGATGCAAAACCCGCATGTCGTTGCCGTGATCCCGGCCCGCTATGGCTCCAGCCGGTTCGAGGGCAAGCCCTTGGCGCTGATCGAGGGGCGGCCCATGGTGGAATGGGTGGCGCGGCGCGTGGCGCAAAGCGCGCGCATCGCCCGCGTGGTGGTGGCGGTGGATGATCCGCGCGTGGCCGAGGCCTGTGCGGCGGCGGGCTTGGATTACGTCATGACGCGCAGCGATCACGGCACCAGCACCGAACGCCTGAACGAGGTGGCGGGGATGATTCCCGCCGATCTCTATATCGTGGTGAATGGCGACGAGCCGCTGATCGAACCCGCGATGGTGGAGCAGGTGATCCCCGACACATGGCCCGAAGACCGGCCCTTCGTCGCCAACCTGACCTGCAAGATGTCTGCCCCGCCCGAGGTGGTGGACCCCAGCAATATCAAGGTGGTCTGGGGGCCGTCGGGCAATGCGGTGTTTTTCTCGCGCAGCCCGATCCCCTATCCGAAATCCAGCCTCGCCTTTGACTATTACAAGCATATCGGCGTGCTGTCCTACAACCGCGCGGCGCTGGAGTTCTTTGCCAGCACCCCGCGCGGCCCGGTGGAGGCGGTGGAGGACATCAACGAGCTGCGCTTTCTGGAAAACGGCATCCCGCTGAAGATGATCGTGGTGGAGCCGGGCCTGGGCCTCTCGGTGGATACGCCGAAGGATCTGGAGCGCGTGCGCCAGATCGTGCGCGCGCAGGGGGTGACCGCGCCGGGCGTTGCGTGACCAGCCCCCGCCGGCGTAGCGCCACCGGGCACCTGCGGTTTGCGGGGAGGCTTGCAACAGCGGGGCAGGCCGGATCGGGCGATCGGCACCAAACTCAGGCCGCGCCGACAAACCGCGCCAGCTTGCCCAGGGTTTGCAGGCCCAGAGCCTCGGCGCCGAAGCTGCGGGCGTTCTGAAATTCGGCCTCGGTGCTGAACACCATGCCCAAGGTCACCAGAGTACCCGTGGCCTTGCCGTCGGGGCCGGGGCTGTCTTCAAAGCTGGCCCAGGCATCGGCATGTTTCGGGCCGTTCTCGCCCCAATGCAGGCTATAGGCAAAACGGCTTTGCGGCTGCATGTCGTGATAGCGGTGATGGTTGGGAAACACCGTGCCATCGGGCGCAATCATGTCGAAGACCCATTCGCCTCCGGCATGCAGCGCGATGCGCTGTGTGCGGCAGCTGAAACCCTCGGGGCCCCACCATTGCGGCAGGGTTTCGGGGTTCATCCAAGCCTGCCAGACCTGCGCCCGGGGGGCCGCGATCTCGCGCCGCAGCACCATGCAGCGCCGCGCCACATCCTCCAGCTGGCGCAGGCCCGCCTCGAAGCCCATGCGGTAGCCGCTTTCCATCTGCGCCTGCCGTGCCGAAAGCTGCACGGTCAGGCTGATCCGGCTTTCATCCTGCAAGCCGTTGGCAACAGACGAAAACTCGGCGGTGATCAGCGCGGAGGACCGGGTTTCGCCCTCGGCCGAGACGGTTTCGCAAGCGACGCTGCGCGCCAGCGGCTCCAGCTCCAGCCATGTCGCCTCGCAGCGGATGTCGGGCTGGCCCGCCACCCGGCACAGCGAGACCTCGCGCCCGCCGGGCAGCGGGTTGGCCTCCAGAAACTCCACCTCCACCTCGGGTGTGGGGGCAGACCAGAGGGCGCGGGCCGCGGGGGCCGTCCAGGCCTGCCACAGCGTTGCGAGCGGGGCCGCCACGCTGCGCGCGAACCGGAGCGTAGCGAAATGGCTCATGCTTGCCACCCGGATGCCAGCAGGCGCTGCGCATAGGCCTCCAACTGGGTGACGACGGTGCCCCAGCCATCGTAAAAGCCCATCTGTTCGTGGCTTTTCCGGGTTTCGGCGCTGCGATGGCGGGCGATGGCGGTATAGGTGGTGCCGCCGTCCGGCGCATCCGACAGCAGCAAAAGCGCGGTCATGAAGGGCTCGGGCGCGGGTTTCCAGCCTTCGGAATAGGCATCGGTGAAGACCAGACGCGCGCCCGGCACCACCTCCAGATAGACGCCCTTGTTCTCCATGATGTGACCATCCACATCGAAGGTGGTGTTGAAGCGGCCTCCGGCGCGCAGGTCGATCTCCACCGCCGTGACCTTGTGGGGCGCGGGGATGAAGAAATGCGGGATATGGGCCGGGCTGGTCCAGCATTCCCAGACCAGCGCGCGCGGCGCGGCCAGCGTGCGGGTAAAGCTGAGATCGGTTTCAGGGTCGAGGTCGGGGATCATTGTTCGCGTTCCTTCATCAATCGCATCACATAAGCATCCAGCCGGTCCAGCCGCCCTTCCCAAAGCGCCTTTTGCGTGTCGAGCCAGTGATGCACCGGGGCAAAGGCGCCGGGCACCATGGCGCAACTGCGCACACGGCCATCCTTGGTGGTGGCGATCAACCCCGCCGCCTCCAGCACCGCGAGGTGGCGCAGGATGGTGGGCAGGCGCAATCCGGTCGGCTGGGCCAGCTCCGACACCGGGGCCGGGCCCTGCGCCAGCCGGGTCAGGATCGCCCGCCGGGTCGGATCTGACAGCGCCTGAAACAGCAGCGAGAGGTCGGGGTCATGCTGAGCCATGCGCCAAGGTTGCAACTTGGCGCGAGTCGCGCAAGAAAAAACTTTGATGATTGGCTAACTATTGGGGTCGGCGGGCGGCGGGCTTTTCCATGCGACCTATCCCTGCCGGTGCCGCTGCCGGCCCGAGAGCGTGCGGGTATGGCCGCGCAGCCAATCGGCGAACAGCCGCGCGCCGGGCGAGGCGCGGGGGCTGATCGCCAGATAGAAAGCCACGGGCGAGGGCACGCTTTCGGGCACCAGCCGGACCAGCCGCCCCTCTGTCAGCAGCTCGCCGATCAGCCCGTCCCAGCCCAAGACGGCGCCGACATGTTCCTGCGCGGTTTGCAGCGCGATGGTGTAATTGTTCACGAACAGGCTGGGCGGGCGCGAGCGGTCCAGACCCAGCTCGCGGAACCAGGCGGACCAGTCGGTCCAGTCATTATCCTCGTTGTGCAGCTGGATCAGCGGCGCCTGCGCCAGATCGGACAGCTGATGGATACCCTGTTCGCTGGCAAAGCGCCGGGTGCCGGCGGCGATGATGCGATCATGAAACAGCATATGCCATTCGCGCCCGTCTTCGGCGGGCAGGCCATAGCTGATGCCGATGTCGTGATGGCCCGCGCGCTCGGGCTGATCGGTGACCACCTGCGCCACGGTGATGCGCGGATGCACCCGCCAGAAGGCCGAAAGTTTCGGCGTCAGCCACAGCGCCGAAACGGCGGTGGTGGTGCGGATCGTCACATCCACCCGGTCGCGGCGGTCGCGCAGCTGGCTGACCGCGGTCGAGATCCCCTCGAAGCCGCGCTGCACCGCCAAGAGCAGGAAGGCGCCTTTCTCGGTCAGGCCGACGCCGCGATGCAGCCGCTGGAACAGCGCCACGCCCAGCTCGGCCTCCAACAACTTGATCTGATGGCTGACGGCGGCGGGGGTCACGTTCAGCTCCTGCGCGGCGGCCTTGAAGCTGACATGGCGGGCGGCGGCCTCAAAGCAGGTCAGCGCGGTCATCGAGGTGAGGTCATAGGGGCGTTTCATCGGGCCTCCGGCGCGTTTGGCTTATCTCAGTTTAACCCAGACAAAAATT
>NZ_JAEULU010000228.1 GCF_016792925.1 Gemmobacter sp. | reverse complement strand
CCGCATCCAGCCGCCCCGCCGCCGCGACACGCGCCACGGTCAGCCGCTTGGCCTCGGCCTGATAGGCATCTTCCGCCAGATTGAGCGCCCGGCGCAGGCCAGCGATATTCTTCTCGCCGCCGTCCAAGGCCTCCAGCCGCTTGCGCAGCCCTTCGGCAAATGTGCCCAGATCATCGGGCAAGACGCCATGCTTGCGGGCCAGCGCGCGGATGGCGAACAGCCGTTCCTCCAGCGCCTCCAGCTCGGCGGGGTTGAAGTCCAGCGCTTGCAGGCAGGCCTCGACCCCCGATTGCGCCTCTGACAGCTCCATCAGCGCCCGGTTCAGCGCGCCGATCGGCGCCTCCAAAGCGCCTGCTGCATGATCGGCGGCGCCCTCCAGCCGACGAAGCGCCTCCAGCAGCAGGGCCTCGGCCCCCTGCTCCGAGATGCCGGCATGGGCGCGCGACACTTCGCTGCGGATTTTCTCGGCCCCCTGCATGGCGCGGCGCCGCGCGTCCAGCGTGGCCTCCTCGCCGGGTTCGGGGTTCAGCTTGTCCAGCTCGGCCACGGCATGACGCAGAAAATCTTCCTCGGCCCGCACCGCCTCCAGCGCGGTTTCCGCCTGCATCAGCGCCTTGCGCGCGCCGCCAAGCGCGCCCCAAGCCGCACGGGCGGGCGCAAGGTCAAGGCCCGCAAAGGCATCCAGCATCTGACGATGGCCGCGCGGATTGAGCAGCCCCCGGTCATCATGCTGGCCATGCAGCTCCACCAGCGTTTCCGACAGCGCCCGCAGCACCTCGCCGGAAACGCGGCGGTCATTGGCCCAGGCGGTCTTGCGGCCATCGGCATGGTTGACCCGGCGCAGGATCAGCTCATCCTCGGCCTCGATCTCATATTCCTCCAGCACGGCGCGCGCCGCATGGCCCGGCGGCAGGTCGAACACCGCGACCACCTCGCCCTTCTCGGCCCCGGCCCGCACCAGCTCGGCCCGGCCGCGCCAGCCCAGCACAAAGCCCAGACTGTCGAGCAGGATCGACTTGCCCGCCCCGGTCTCGCCGGTCAGCACATTCAGCCCCGGCTGAAACGCCAGCGAAAGCCGATCAATGATCAGCATGTCGCGAATATCAAGAGATCGCAGCATCAAAGCACCCGTAGGGCGGGCTTCACCCCGCCGCCCTTACAACCACTCGCCCTTGATCATCTGGCGATAGACCTTGGCCAGCCAGCCATCGCCCTTCACCTTCGGCTCCAGCCCGCGCGAGGTGAGCAGCTTGTAGCTGTCCTGATAGAAGGGGCTGGACTTGTAGTTATAGCCCAGAATCGCCCCGGCGGTCTGCGCCTCATCCGTCAGGCCCAGTGCCAGATAGCTTTCCACCAGCCGGTGCAGCGCCTCGGCGGTGTGGGTCGTGGTCTGGAAATCCTGCACCACCACCCGGAAACGGTTGATGGCCGCCGTGTAATGGCCCTTCTTGAGGTAGAAGCGCCCGATCTCCATTTCCTTCGCGGCCAGATGGTCAAAGGCGAGATCGAATTTCAGAATGGCCGACCGCGCATATTCGCTGTCGGGATATTCCTCGATCACCTCGCGCAGGGCTTGCAGCGCCTGGAAGGTCAGGCCCTGATCGCGGCCCACCTCGTCGATCTGGTCGTAATAGGACAGGGCAAGCAGATATTTGGCATAGGCCGCATCTTCATCGCCGGGGTAGAAATCCAGGAACCGCTGTGCCGCCTGACGGGCATCCTCGTATTCCTTGGCCTTGTGATAGGTGAAGGCCTGCATGATCAGCGCGCGGCGCGCCCAATCGGAATAGGGATACAGCCGCTCGACCTCGGCAAAGTAGCGGATGGCGCCTTCGGTATCCTTGTCTTCCTCCAGCGTGAACTCGCCCCGCTTGAAGATCTGCTCCGCGCTCAGCGTATCAAGGGCCGGTTCCTTGGCCGCACCGCCGCCACAGGCAGCCAGAAACGCCGCCAGCAAGAGCCCGCCCAGGATGCCAGCACCCGAAGTTCCGCCGTTTGTCTCTCGCACGTCTGCCTCGTCAAATCCTGCCTGCGCCGGGCAAAACCTGCCGCCGGGCGCATTGCCCGCCCGCAAGGCGGGAAGGCGTTCGGCTTGTCCTAGCACAGAAAAATCGGCGGCGCAAAACGCCTTTCGGCCTTCCGGCTCACTCAGGCGTGAAGCGGCGTCACCATCGGCAGATCGCCGCGATGCACGCCCATGCCGGGCAGCTTGCGCTCGGCGGTGCCGCCCACCTCGACAAAGCGATAGGCGCTCGGGTCGGCGAACAGCGCGCGCAGCAGGCGGTTGGTCATGGCGTGACCGGCGCGGATGCCGGTATAGCGGCCCAGAATCGGCCCGCCCGCCAGCGCCAGATCGCCAAGCGCATCCAGCATCTTGTGGCGCACCGGCTCGTCGCTGTGACGCAGACCGCCGGGGCTCAGAACCTCGCCATCCTCGAACACCACCGCGTTTTCCAGCGTGCCGCCAAGCGCCAGCCCATTGGCGCGCATGAAATCGACATCGGCTTGCAGGCAGAAGGTGCGGCTGTCGCACAGCTCGCGCACAAAGGCGCCATTGGCCATGGACAGGTGCTTTTCCTGCCGCCCGATCCCGGCCTCGGCAAAATCAATGCGGAAGTCGATCTCCAGATTGTCCGAAGGCTCCAGCCGCGCCACCGCCTCGCCCTCGCGCACTTCGATGGCTTTCAGCACGCGAATGGCCCGCACCGGCGCGGGTTGCGCCAGAATGCCTTGCGCCAGAAAGGCCTGCACAAACGGCACCGAGGAGCCATCGAGGATCGGCACTTCCGGCCCGTCGATTTCGATCAGCGCGTTGTGGATCGCACAGCCCGCCAGCGCGGCCATGATATGTTCGATGGTGGACACGCTGGTGCCTGCGGCATTGGCCACGAGGGTGCAAAGTTTCGAGGGCACAACGGCATCCCAGCGGGCCGGGATCAGCGCATCGGCCCCCGCCACATCGGTGCGGCGGAACCAGACCCCGGTATCCACCGGCGCCGGATGCACGACCATGCGCACCGCTTCCCCGGAATGCAGCCCCAGTCCGGTAAAAACCGCGGCGGATTTCAAGGTGTTTTGCACGTTCAGCCCCCAAGATGGAACCAGGTTTCCGCGCGCATCGCCAAGGGTTTTCTGAAGAAAATCCCATAGGACATGCCGCGAAGTTTAGGTAATTCCGGGAGGGCGTGAGAACAACTCACTCTTTGTAACCGGATGTAACAGTGGCCCAAAGCCCCTGCAACACAGCGCCACAGCAAGAATAATCCCTTGTTTTACAAAAGAAAAATGCCCGGCAACCCGGGCATCTTCAAAACATGGCGTGAGGATGACGCGGCGTCGCGCCCCCTGCCCTCAATTAGCCTGACGGCGCAGGAAGGCGGGAATCTCGATCCGTTCCTGATCGGCCGAAAGCTCAGGCTCCTCGTCGTAAGAGGACACTTGCGGCTGCTGGCGCGGGGCCGGACGCTCGGCCGGAGCCTCGGAGGCATGGCCAGCCATGCGCCCGATCAGCGAGCCGATGCCAAAGCGCGGCTTTTCTGCGGCGCGGGCAGGCGCCGGGGCGGGCGCGGCCGGGCGCTGTGCGGTCGGCTGCGGGCGCGGCGCGGCTGCGGCGGCCGGAGCCTTGCTGACGGCGGCTTGCAGACGGGCCAGCGCCTCGGGCGAGGGTTGACCTGCCGGGCGCGGGCGCGGCGCGACAAAGGCGGCGGCGTCATCGTCATGGGCGGCAAAGCTGCGCTGCGGCTGTTGCTGCGGTGCGGGCGCCGGGCGGTAGGCGGGCGGCGGCACATCATCCATCGCGGCCTCTTCCGGCTGCTGGAAGGATTGCGGCTGGAAGGCCTGCGGCTGCTGCGGCGCATCGAACAGGGCGGCCTGTTGCGGGGCAGCTTGCTGCGGTGCGGGCTGATAGGCCTGCGGCGCGGGTTGCGGCGCCGGCTGATGCGCTTGCGGCGCCGGATTCACCTGCACATTCACCGTCGAGCGCGGGGCGACCGGGGCGGGCTCTGCCGGGGCGAAGGTCGGCGCGGCGCTGCCCATCGGGCGGCGCGACGGGGTCTCGGCGCGGTTCGACTGCGAGGCGTCGATGCCGGTGGCCACGACCGAAACGCGGATCGAGCCTTCCATATTCGGGTCCAGCGTGGAGCCGACGATGATATTCGCGTCGGGATCGACCTTTTCACGAATGATATTCGCGGCCTCGTCCAGCTCGAACAGGGTCAGGTCATAGCCGCCGGTGATGTTGATCAGCACGCCTTTGGCGCCATTCAGGCTGATCTCGTCCAGCAGCGGGTTGGCAATGGCCTTTTCGGCGGCCTGCACGGCGCGGTCTTCGCCGGTGGCCTCGCCCGTGCCCATCATCGCCTTGCCCATCTCGTCCATCACCGAACGCACATCGGCGAAATCGAGGTTGATCAGGCCGGGGCGCACCATCAGATCGGTCACCCCCTTGACGCCCTGATACAGCACGTCATCGGCCAGGGCGAAAGCCTCGGTGAAGGTGGTGCGCTCATTGGCGAGGCGGAACAGGTTCTGGTTCGGAATGATGATCAGCGTATCGACGACCTTTTGCAGGGCCTCAATGCCCTCCTCGGCCTGCCGCATCCGCTTGTTGCCTTCAAACTGGAAGGGCTTGGTCACCACGCCGACGGTCAGCACGCCCAGCTCGCGCGCGGCCTGCGCGATGATCGGCGCGGCGCCAGTGCCGGTGCCGCCGCCCATCCCGGCGGTGATGAAGCACATATGCGCCCCCGCCAGATGATCGACGATGGCCTCGATGGTTTCCTCGGCAGCGGCGGCGCCGACCTGCGGACGCGCCCCCGCCCCCAGACCCTCGGTCACTTTCGGGCCCATCTGGATGCGCGAGGCCGATTTCGACTGCTGCAAGGCCTGCGCGTCGGTATTGGCCACGACGAACTCGACGCCTTCCAGCTCTTTCTCGATCATGTTGTTGACGGCATTGCCGCCAGCCCCGCCCACACCGAACACGGTGATGCGCGGCTTCAGATCCTGCTGCGGGGAGTTCATCATCAGATTCAAGGTCATCGCAAATCCGCCTGCTTTTTTGCTTACGCCGCCAGTTTTTTCATTCATTTCCAGCGACCTGCCGCACCTGTCCCGAACACGGAGTCACCGAATTATCCTCAATTCTATCCACAGACAGCGCCAAGGTCACGAGAAAAACGCAATTAACCCACAAAATATGGGGGATAAAAGGTCTTTCTCGGCGGGATTTCGCCGTGAGCGCAGGATGTGGGGGTTACCAGTTGTCGCGGAACCACTTGATAGCGCGCTTCAGCGAACGCGCCGGGTATTTCTCGGTCGGGATGTCGAAATCCCACCATTCATCCTGCGGGCTGGTGGCGAACAGACACAGCCCCACCGCCGAGGAAAATTCCGGCCCCGTCCCCGCCTGCGGCAGGCCCTGAATGCGCAGGGGCCGCCCCAGCCGAACCCGCTGGCCAAGGATTCGCGCCGCCAGCATGTCTAGCCCGGGGATCTGGCTTGCACCACCCGTCAGCACGATCTGCTGGCTGGGCAGATGATCGAAACCGGCCGCATCCAGCCGGGCGCGCGCCTCTTCCAGAATTTCCTCGACGCGCGGACGCATGATGCCGATCAGCTCGGTCCGGCTCACGCGGCGGCGGTCTTTCTCCCAGTCGCCGCTGTCGCCGCCCATCTCGATCATCTCGCGATCGTCTTTCGACATCGCCTCCACCCCGCCATGCACGCATTTGATGCGCTCGGCCACCGCCATCGGCACTTGCAGGCCCTTGGCAATGTCAGAGGTGATGTGATCGCCGCCCATACGGACCGAATCCGCATAGATCATGTGTTTCTTGATGAAAATCGAGATGCCGGTGGCACCGCCGCCCATGTCGATACAGGCCGCGCCCAGCTCTTGCTCGTCTTCCACAAGACTGGAAATGCCCGAGACATAGGCCGACGAGGCAATCCCCGCCAGTTCCAGATCGCAGCGCCGGATGCAGAACAACAGGTTCTGCACCACCGAGGCCTCGACCGACAGCAGGTGCATGTCGCAGGCCAGACGGTTGCCGATCTGCCCGCGCGGATCGCCCAGACCCGAACGATGATCGAGCGCAAAGTTCACCGGCTGGGCATGCAGCACCTCGCGCGCCTGCCCGATATCGGGCATGTCGCAAGAGGCCAGCACCCGCGCCACATCCTGTTCGGTCACCACGCTGTCGGCCAGCTCGATCTCGCCCGCCAGACCATAGCTGCGCGGCTCGGCGCCCGAGAAACAGGCGATGACGTGATCCACCCGCACATTCGCCATCTTCTGCGCCGCCTGCACGGCGGTGCGGATGGCGCGCTCGGTCTCGCTCATCACCGCGATCTCGCCAAAGCGCACGCCGCGCGACCGGGTGGTGGCCGCGCCGATGATGCGGAATTGCGATTGCCCCGCCATGGACCCCACGCCGTCACTGTCGCGGCGGCGCTCCGGCCCGTCAAAGCGCAGAACAAGGCAGGCGATTTTCGAGGTGCCAATGTCCAGAATGGCCACCACGCCCCGTTGCATCGCGGCGCGGCGCATGTTCCGCATGGCCCGTTGGGATTGATAGAGATCGGTCACAGGTCGTTCTCCACGGTGACAATGCCCATGGCGCGGCGCATGTCGCGCAGCGCGGCAGGGGCCAGACGCAGGGTTGGGCGCTGCTGATTGCGCAGGTCCAGGGTGAGAATGTCGCGGTTCATCAGGTCTTCGGCCTTGTCCAGCGCCAGCAGGCGCTCCAGCGCGCGCACCGGCTCATGCGCGGGCAGCAGGATGCGCTGGTTGCGATCCAGCACCAGATCCCAGCGGCGCTCGCCCATCCGCACCAGCCCGCGCAGGCGCGGCAGCACGGGGCCCGCAGCCGCCACGATCTCCAGCGCCTCGGCGGCGGCCAGATTGGCGCCCTCGCCCGCGATCACCGGCAGGTCGGGCCGGTCGGATCGGGTCAGGATCTTCGCCACACGGCGCCCGGTTTTGTCCAGCAGATCAAGCTCTTCGCCACGACGCCAGACCAGAACCGGCAGGCGCTCGGTAATCGCCACCTCCAGCGCGCCCTGCCCGCCCACCTTGATCGAGACGCTTTCCACCGCATCCAGCGTCGCCACCTTGGCGCGGGCGGCCTCCAGATCAATGTCAAAGCTCGACAGCGGCAGTTTCAGCGCCAGCATGTCACGGATCGCCGCATCCAGCGAGGGCGAGGCGCCGGTGATCTGCACCACATCGACCCGGAATTCCGGCCTGTTTTCAACGCTTTCGCGCCATTCATCCACCTGCGCCACCAGCGCGGCGCGGCGGGCATCATTGCCCAGCCACAACAGCCCGACCAGCGCGATGGAGAAGGCAGGCACCCCCACCCGCACCAGCACGCGGAACAGCGGCGTCAGCCAAAGGCGCTGCATCCGATAGGCTGCCCGGGTCGGCGCCGGGTCGCGGCGCACGGGGGCCTGTGCCGGATCACGGCGCTGCGACGCTTGCGCCGGCTGCGCCGCCACAGGCCGCGCGGCCCGCACGGGCGCTGCGGGCTGGTATCTGCGCTCGGCCACTAGCGGTCGCATGAGGCATCCTCCACGATCCAGGCGCAAAGTTCGGGGAAGGACAGCCCGCAAAACGCGGCCTGTTCCGGCGCGAGCGAGGTCGGCGTCATGCCCGGCTGGGTGTTGGTCTCCAGCAGGATCAGCCCGGCCAGACCGCGGCTTTCATCCCAGCGGAAATCGGTGCGGCTCAGGCCCCGGCAGCCGATGGCGCGATGCGCCCGCAAGGCGTAATCCATGCAAGCCTCTGAGATTTCATCCGGAATTTGAGCGGGGATCACATGGCTCGACCCGCCGACGCTGTATTTCGCCGCGTAATCATACCAGCCCGAGGTCACAATATCCGTCACCGCCAGCGCCCGGTCGCCCAGCACGGCGCAGGTCAGCTCGCGCCCCGGCGCATAGGTTTCCACCATCACCGTCTCGGGCATCGAGGCCGCCAGCTGCGCCGGACGGTTCGCCCCCTTCGCCACGATATAGACCCCGACCGAGGAGCCCTCGTTATAGGGTTTCACCACATAGGGCGGCGGCAGGATGTGGCGGGCGCTCGCCTCCTCGCGGCTGGCCAGCACGCTTTCGACGATGGGCAGACCGGCGGCGCGATAGGCCTCCTTGCTGCGTTGCTTGTCCATCGCCAGGGCCGAGGCCAGCACGCCGGAATGGGTATAGGGGATGCGCAGCCATTCCAAGATGCCCTGCACGCAGCCATCCTCGCCCCAGCGACCATGCAAGGCATTGAAAACACAATCAGGTTTGATCTCAGCCAGGCGCGCGGCCAGATCGCGGCCCGCATCGACCTCGATCACCTCGTAACCAGCCACCCGCAGGGCATTGGCGCATTCACGCCCCGACGACAATGAAACCTCGCGCTCAGCGGAGGGTCCACCCATCAATACCACGATACGGGAGCCTGTCTTGCCTGACATGCCCGCCATTTACTGCCTCGCCGGGGTCTTTGCCCCGAATTCTTGTTATTCTGCCGTCGGTTCGCCGACACGCATGATTTCCCACTCTAGCGTGATCCCGCTGGTTTGGAAAACCCTTTTTCGCACTTCCTCGCCCAGATTTTCCAGATCAGCGGCCGTGGCGCCACCGGCATTGATCAGGAAATTGGAGTGCATCTGGCTCATTTGCGCGCCGCCGAGCCGGGCGCCGCGCATCCCGGCATCGTCGATCACCTTCCAGGCCTTGAGGTCATGGCTGTCATCGGCACGACCGGTGGAGGAATGCCCCACGGGGTTGCGGAAGGTGGAGCCTGCGCTGCGATCCTTGGTAGGTTGGGTCGCGTCGCGCTTGGCCAGCTGGTCGGCCATGCGGGCCTCCAGCGCGGCCGGGTCGCCCTCTGGCGCGCGGAAGGTGGCGCTGATGACCACGGCGCCTTCGGGCAAATCGGATTGGCGATAGCGCAGATTGAGCTCCGACGCGGGCAAGGTTTCCACCTGCCCCGCCCGGGTCACGATCTGGATTTCTTCAAGAAAATCAGCTACATAATCACCATAGCACCCCGCATTCATCCGCACCGCCCCCCCGATGGACCCGGGGATCGTGCGCAGGAAGGTCAGGTCCAGCCCGGCCTCGGCGGCGCGGCGGGCGAGGTGGGCGTCGAGGGTGGCGGCGCCGGCGGTGAGGCGGTTGCCGGTGATTTCAATGGCGTTGAAACCCCGGCCCAGGCGGATCACCACAGCCCGGATGCCGCCATCGCGCACGATGAGATTGGAACCCACGCCCATGGGGAAGACCGGCACAGAGGGGGGAAGCTCTGCCAAAAAACCTGCCAGATCAGACACATCCGCAGGCTGGAACAGGTAATCCGCAGGCCCGCCGACACGCAGCCATGTCAGATCGGAGAGGCTCCGGTTCGGGGTAAGCGTGCCGCGGGGGGTGGGAAGCGCATGGGTCATGCCCGCGTTTTGCCAGCGCCGCCGGGCTGAGACAAGGGGGAATGGCGTGTATAGTTTCGGGGGTGAAAAGGGGGGGACGGATAATGGGGTGTACGCTTTGGGCGGGGGATGGAGGGGGATGGGGGGGAGGTACGGGATAGGTTCGTCGCGGTAGCACCACGAGAGGCTCGGGTCCTGTCTGTTCACCCTAGCCGTGGATGTGCTGAAGGCCATGCCGGCGTCGCCCCTGTCGCGCGGGCGGACAGTGAGATTCAGCGACAGGCTGGAAGCAGGTTCTTCGAAGAACTGGCGGTGGAACGGCGGCTGGTCCGATACATGCGAGGGACACCTGTCCGCGTGTGGGAACGGATTGCGGGACGGCGGGCCGAGTCCCTAGACTGCATGGTCTATGCCTTGGCCGCCCGCACGCTAGTCGAGGTTGACTTGGGCCGCCGGGAACCGGAACTGACAACGGCGGCAGCCACCGCTAAAAGGCCGCAGATATTTTGGTCGCGTTGGTTGGGAATCAATATCTTGCCGATGCTAGGATGATCTGCACAGTTTCCTCTATTTGAGACGGCGAATTCACATGGAACTCACAGTATGGCGACCGGCTACGCTTTAGCTGAATGTGCTTGAAAGAATGGCGTGCTGGGTCCGCCTTTACCGAGACTAGAAACTGCTGATTTCGATTCTGAATTGTGATCGCGAGAAAGTTATGGGGGGCTGCGGTCCATTTGCGTCCTGCGCCTTCAACCAGCCTGTCATCATGGTGCCTTCGGACCTCTGACAGTACTCGGGCGATGATCGAAACCATGTGGGCTGGCAAATGCACTTTGCAGGCGGCAATGAACGCTTGGTCTCTCTCGGGAGCATCTGCCTGACTGGAAACATTCGCTTCAGGCTTAATGTTCTCTCCGGAATCCAGATCGACCAGAAGCGCGTCGTTGCCGCGCCCAATGTTCATGGCTGAAACGGCGTCGAGCGAAACGGCCATTGTACCAGTCTCTTTGTCGAAGACGGGTGAAGAGACCGCTAGAATACTGCGAAAGCCGTTTGACGATGCATTCTGGCCAAACCGGCGCACGTCGGATGGCTCTAGTTGTGCGGTCCAGGTGCCAGGCCCGATCTGTACGACACCTTCCAGCTTAAGTGACATCATGGCAGCCTCCAACTTTCTCGTTCAGTAAAATACTGTAGCAAATTACTGAGTTCAAGAGGGTGCCCACTCGTCCCACCACCCGCTGGACGCGGCCTTGTCCAGATGGTCTTCAACGTCCCTGATCTAGTGACCCACTAGTTCTCAACGCCGCCTCTGCAGATGAAGCGGTGCGCTCATTTAGACATAGCTACTAGCCACACATCCTTGCCGCTCCGTGCTGCACGCGCCACTAGGTGAAAGGGCAGCGACGGTGAGCACATCTACAGCTCATAAGTGGCGTGGTTTCCCCTAAGGTCTAGGTCAGGCAAGGCAGACCATACTTTTAGACCTTAGACGCCGGGGAGTATGGGGTCACACTGGAACGCACCGCGACGTAAACCCCAGCAAATAAAAGGGTTTTGCTCGATTTGGTACGTATCGGGATATAACCGTGGCAGCCCGTAGGGGAGTCGAACCCCTCTTCCCAGGTTGAAAACCTGGTGTCCTAACCGATAGACGAACGGGCCGCGGTTGGTGAGCGGGTGTTTAGGTCAGCCGCTCACCGGGTGCAAGAGGGAAAATCGCGCTCAGCCGTCGATTTTTGCGCCCATGATGGCGATGGCCTGCTGGTAGACGGTGGCGGCGTTCCATTCCTTGATGACGGCGAAGTTCGGCTGGCCTTCCTGATAGCCCGCGCCCGGCTGCCAGCCCTTCTGGGCGAGGAAATTGGCGGTCGAGGCGAGGGCGTCGGCCTGTTTGGTCAGGTCCACCCGGCCATCGCCGTCGCCATCCACGCCATAGCGCAGCACATTGCCGGGCAGGAACTGGGTGTGGCCCACTTCGCCATGCTTGGCGCCCAGGGTCTTGGTGCTGATGGCGCCCTGATCCACCAGCTTCAGCGCGGCGAGGAGATGCGGGGTGAAGTAATCCGAGCGGCGGCAATCATAGGCCAGGGTGGCGATGGCCGAGACCACATTGCTGTCGCCCATGAAATTGCCAAAGCCGGTTTCCATGCCGTGAATGGCCAGGATCACCCCGGCGGGGACGCCATATTGCGCCTCCAGCGACTGATAGAAGCCCGCATTCTTGGCCTTGCGCTTGCGCCCCTGCGAAACGATGGCATCGGCGCCGCGCACTTGCAGGAATTTTTGCAGCGAATATTTGAAACTTTTCTGGTTGCGGTCGGCGGCAATGGTCTTGGTGGCATAGCTGGAGCCCATCAGCGCGGCGATGCCCCGCTCGCCCACGCCGGCGGCGGCGGCCTCCTGCGCCATCACGGCTTTCCAGCTTTCATACTCGCCGCCGGTCTTGCTACAGGGCGCGGCCTGGGCCGCAGTGGTTGCCGTCACGGCCAGCGCGGCGGCGGTGACAAATGCCTTGAACTTCAACACCTGAAAAGCTCCCTTTGGAATTTGCGGCAGTTTACGTTCTTGCCCCAAGCGTGCAAGCATGGGGCGGGGAATTTCGCGCAGGCGTGATCATATCGCCGCGTTTCCGACCCCTGCCCTGCTCTTGGAGACCCCATGCCCAGTGATTTCGCCCCGACCGATCTTGATGCCGAGCTTGAGACCCGGCTGATCCGCTATTGCGCGGTGGACAGCCAGAGCGACGAGGAAAGCCCCTCCAGCCCCAGCACGGCGATCCAGCTGGATCTGGCGCGGATGCTGGCGGCGGAGCTGCGCGAGATGGGCGCGGCGGAGGTGCGGATCACCGATTATGGTGTGGTTTTGGCGGTGGTGCCGGGCAGCGCGCCGGGGCCGCGGATCGGCTTTGTGGCGCATATGGATACGGCGCCTGCGTTCCATGCGACCGGGGTGAAGCCGGTGGTGCATCGCGGCTATAACGGTGGGCCGATCACATTTGCGGACGCGCCGGGTTTGGTGTTGTCGCCCGAGGTCTCGCGGCATCTGGGGGCGAAGGTCGGGCATGATATTGTCACGGCCTCGGGGACCACGCTGCTGGGCGCGGATGACAAGGCGGGGGTGGCGATCCTGATGACCATGGCGCGGCATTTGCTGGCGCAGGGCGGGATGGCGCGGCCGGAGGTGCGGCTGGCCTTCACCCCGGATGAGGAGATCGGGCGCGGGGTGGATGCGCGCTTGCCCGCCGATCTGGCGGTGGATTTTGCCTATACGCTGGATGGTGGCGCGGTGGGCGAGATCGAATATGAGAGTTTCTCGGCCGATGGGGCGGTGGTGACGATCCCCGGGGTCTCGGCGCATCCGGGCTGGGCGAAGGGGCGGATGGTGAATGCGGCCACATTGGCGGCGCGGCTGGCGGCGTTTTTGCCGCAATCGACCCTGGTGCCGGAGGTGACGGAGGGCCGCGAGGGGTTCATCCATCTGTATCAGATCAGCGGCGGCGTGGCGGAGGCGGAGCTGCGCTTCATCCTGCGGGATTTCGAGCTGGAGGGGCTGGCAGCGAAGGGGGCGCTGTTGCAGGCGGCCTGTGCGGCTTTGCAGGCGGCGGAGCCGCGGGCGGTACTGCGTTGCGAGATCAAGCCGCAATATCGCAACATGCGCTATTGGCTGGAGAAGGACATGCGCCCGGTGGAGCTGGCGCGGGCGGCAGCGCGGGCCGAGGGGGTGGAGCCGGTCTCGGTGCCGATCCGGGGCGGCACGGATGGCTCGCGCCTGACCGAGATGGGGGTGCCCTGCCCCAATATCTTCACCGGCATGCAGGAGATCCATGGGCCGCTGGAATGGGTGAGCGTGCAGGATATGGCCGTGGCCACGCGCACCTGCCTGCGGCTGGTGCAGATGGCGGCGGAGTGAGGGGGGGCCGGATCAGGAAACGGAGCGCGTTTTCCAGGTGTGACCGAGGATAGCCCCGCCCTTCGGGGGGCCGGAGACAGAAAACGCATCGCGTTTTCCCGGCCCTGCGAAAGCGAGGACGCAAGACCTGTTCAGCATGTGATCGAGAGGCCAGTGCCTGCCCCG
>NZ_JAEULU010000182.1 GCF_016792925.1 Gemmobacter sp. | reverse complement strand
GTCTCCTTATAGGTCGGGTTCGGGGTAAAGCCCCCGGCAAAGCCCACCATGGTGAGCCAGACGCCCGGCACTTGCCAGAACTTGCGCTCCACCCCCCAATAGCAGCCCATGCCGAACATTGCCTCGGCCATGCCCGCAGGCACCGGGCTGCGCAGATCGCGCCCGTTGAGGAAATGCGGCTCGGTGATCGGCATCGGCTCGGGGCGGCCGGGCAGGGCGTCTTCAGGTGCCACCATCTTCGTCTTGTCAGTGCCAAACAGGTTGAACATGCGCGGTCTCCTTTGCTGAGACATATATAGGCGCGCGCCACGGATTTTCGACGAAAATCCGCGCCCCGGGTTTTCGTCGAAAACCCGGTCGCGTCACTCGGCCGGGACGGCCATGGCCCCAGGGCCGCGCAGCTCGCGCAGGCGGGTTTCATTCCCGGCGCTCGGGTTGCGCGGCACCAAGAGCGACAGCAGGATCTGCGTGAAGGCGATGGCGGCGGCCAGAATGAACACCCAATCCGGCGAGGTGGCCCAGATATAGCCCAGACCCGCCGGCAGGAACACCGCCGCGATATGGTTGATGGTAAACGACAGCGCCGCCGAAGTCGCCATATCCGACGGATCGGCGATCTTCTGGAAATAGGTCTTGTGCGAGAAACTGATGGCGAAAAAGATGTTGTTCGCCACGTAAAGCCCGGCTGCCACCCAGCCCGGCAGGTTGAACCAATAGAGGCAGCCATAGCCGACGAAGACCGCAAACAGCCCTGTGAACTCGATCAGCATGGCCTTCTGTTCGCCAAACCGTGCCACGAAGCGCCCGATGGAGGGGGCGGTCACCATATTGGCGACAAAGGTCACCAGCATCAGCGCCGTCACCGCCTCCACGCCATAGCCGAAACGCTCCACCATCATGAAAGCGGCAAAGACCACGAAAATCTGCCGCCGCGCGCCGTTCAGCATCTCGAACAGGTAGTAAAGCCAGTAGCGCCGCCGCAGCACGATGCTTTTGCGCTGTTTGTGCGGCGCCTCGAAGCGCGGATAGGCCAGCAGGGCAAAGATTGCGATGGCCGCGCAGATGCCGCCCGAGGCGAGGAAGACGAAGTTATAGCTGAGGTCGAAGGTCTTCCAGCACAGCACGATCAGCCCATAGGCCACCAGCGAGGCGGTCGAGCCTGCCGCCACCAGCTTGCCCAGAACCCGGGGCGCCTCGGCCTTGGTCAGCCATTGCAATTGCAGCGACTGGTTGCAGCTTTCAAAATAGTGAAACCCGATGGAGGAGATCAGCGTCACCCAAAGCAGCCCGCCAAAGCTGGGGAACCACGCGGTCACCGCCGTGGCGCTGCCCAGCAGGATCAGCATCAGCGCCGCCATCACCTGTTCGCGGATCACCAGCAGGAACAGCAGCACCCCCACCGCCAGCAGGCCGGGGATTTCGCGCACCGTGTGCAGCCAGCCGATTTCCACCCCGGTGAATCCCGCCGCCTCGATCACGAAGTTATTGAGCAGCGCCGACCAGGTGGCGAAGGCCAGCGGCATGGCCACGGCCATCAGGAACAAAAGCGTGGTGGGGCGGCGCCAGAGCGGCAGGCCAGCGGCATCGGGGAGGGAGAGGGTGCGCGTCATGACCGGCAGCCTACGCCCAAGCCCTTTGGGCTGCGAGAGGCGGAATTGTCGGGGTGACAATATTCCGCGCCGCTGCCCCCCGCGCCCAATCGCCAATTGATCCGCCCGCGCCCCCCCCCCTATAAGGCGCAAAACCCATCCGAAGGAGGCCTCCATGTCGTTCCGCGCCCGCCATCTGCTCGGGATCGAACATCTGGCCCCGGACGAGATCCGCGCCGTTCTCGATCTGGCGGAACGCTATGTCGATCTGAACCGCCGCACGGTCAAAAGCTCGGATGCGCTGGCGGGCATGACCCAGATCAACATGTTCTTTGAAAACTCCACCCGCACGCAGGCCAGTTTTGAACTGGCGGGCAAGCGGCTGGGGGCCGATGTGATGAACATGAGCGTCGCGCAATCTTCGGTGAAAAAGGGCGAGACGCTGATCGACACGGCGCTGACCCTGAACGCCATGCACCCCGATCTTCTGGTGGTGCGGCACCCCCATTCGGGGGCGGTGAACCTTCTGGCCTCCAAGGTGAAATGCGCGGTGCTGAATGCGGGCGACGGGCGGCACGAACACCCGACGCAGGCCCTGCTGGATGCGCTGACCATCCGCCGCGCCAAGGGCCGCATTCAGCGCCTGACCGTGGCGATTTGCGGCGACATTGCCCATAGCCGGGTGGCGCGGTCGAACCTCATTCTGCTGGGCAAGATGGAGAACCGCATCCGCCTGATCGGCCCGCCGACGCTGATGCCCTCGGGCGTGTCGGACTTCGGCTGCGAGGTCTATGACGACATGCGCGAGGGGCTGAAGGGCGCCGATGTGGTGATGATGCTGCGCCTTCAGAAAGAGCGGATGGATGGCGGTTTCATCCCGTCGGAGCGCGAATATTACCACCGCTACGGGCTGGATGCCGAGAAACTGGCCGTGGCCTCGCCCGAGGCCATCGTGATGCATCCCGGCCCGATGAACCGGGGCGTGGAGATCGACGGCGAGATCGCCGATGACATCAACCGCAGCGTGATTCAGGATCAGGTGGAGATGGGCGTGGCCGTCCGCATGGCCTGCATGGACCTTCTGGCCCGCAACCTGCGCGCTGAACGCGGCGCCCGCGCCGTGGGGACGATGGTGTGAGCCAGATCACCCGCGACCCTTTGCTGACAGGCCCGCGCCCTTTGGCCGAGGGCGAGGTGCTGTTGGAAACCTTCCGCCCGGATCGCGGGGTCTATCTGCGCAATACGCTGATCTTGATGGTGGTTTTCGGCGTGATCGCGGGCGGGGTGCTGGTGGCGATAGGCGACCCGAACCCCTGGGTTGGCCCTTTGGCGGCCATTCTGGGCATCGGCGCACGGGCGTGGTTTCTGGCCTCCGAAGCGCTGGCTGCCGAATGGCGCCTGACAGACCGCCGTCTGCTGGGCCCCGCGGGCCAGGTGATCGCCCGCGCCGATCTGATCGAGGCGCGCAAGGTTTTTGGCGAAGTGGCGGTGATCACCCGGGCGGGCGAGAAATTCCTGATCAAATACCCTGCCGACCCCGAGGCGGTGATTGCGCAGTTGAACGGGGCCAAAGCATGAGCGATCTGTCGCTGGACCCCGAGGAGCAGGTGGAGCTGCGCTTCGCCGCGCCGGTGATGCCGGGCTGGAGCCACCTGACCCCGCAGCGCCGCATCGCGCTTGGCGTGGTGATGCTGGCGCTGGTGATCGTGCTGTGGCCGGCATGGCAGGCCGCAGCGGCGGCCTCGGGCTTCATGCTGGCCTTGGCGGCGCTTGGCGATGTGGTGAACCTGATCTGGCGGCGCGAAGGCGTGCTGACGGATCGGCGCATTTTCCTGCTCTCGCGCCTTGTCGGGCGGGCGCTGCCGGTCTGGCAATCGCCCCGCGCCGATGTGTATTTTCGCGGCCAGATGCAGTTCAACCGCCTCGCCTCGCGCCGGAACGGGTTGAGCGTCAAGCGGCTCGGCGTCCTCGCCCCCGGCGTTGCGGCGGCGCTGAAAGCCGCCCTGCCGCGCAAGAGCGGGGTGCCGACATGACGCCGCTTTTGCCCGGTGAAACCCTGCTGTGGCAGGGCCGCCCCGCCTCTGGCACAAGGGCCGATACCTCCAACCCCGGCAAGCTGGTGTTCGGATTGGCACTGGTGGCTTTCGCGCTGTTCTGGATGGACAAGGCGATGGAGAGCGGCCCGATCTGGCTGGCCGGGTTGCCCTTTCTGGCTTTCGGGCTGCACCTCTCGGTCTGGACGGCATGGGCGCCGCGCCTGCGCGCCAAATTCGCGCATTACCGCCTGACCGACCGCCGGGTTCTGGTGGATGTGGTCTGGCCCCTGATCGGCACGCGCAGCCAGGTTCTGACGTTAACCCCTTCCACCGCAATCGAAAATGATGGGCAAGACCCGGCCACCCTCACCCTGCGCCATCAGGTGTCCGGGCCGCGCGGCAGCGGGACCGAGGCCCTGACCCTCAGCCGCATCGAGGCGCCCGCGCGCCTGTTGGCCCTGATCGCCCAAGTTCAACGGAGCGCCGCATGACCCCCGATCCGAACCGCAAACCCACCCGCGAGGAGATGCGCGCTGGCGGCATGGTGGCCATGGCCGTGCTGATCGTCCTCGCGCTGTTCACCGCTTTCTTCATTCTGGGCGCCTGATGCCCACCGCTTCCATGGGGACCAAGATGACCCTGCATTTCACCAATGCCCGCCTGATCGACCCCGCGACGCTGGCCGATGCGCCGGGCAGCCTGACCGTGGCGGATGGCGTGATCACCGCCCGCGATGCCGCCGCCCCCGAGGGCGCGCAGGTGATCGACTGCGGCGGCGCCTGCCTGGCGCCGGGGATCGTGGATTGGGGCGTGAAGATCGGCGAGCCGGGCGAGCGCCACCGCGAGAGCTTTCGCTCGGCCGGGCTGGCGGCGGCGGCAGGCGGGGTCACCACGATCATCGCCCGCCCGGATACTGCCCCGGCCATCGACACGCCGGAATCGCTGGAATTCGTGACCCGCCGCGCCGCCGAGGCCAGCCCGGTGCGCATCCGCCATATGGCGGCGCTGACCAAGGGCCGCGCGGGCCGCGAGATGACCGAGATCGGCTTTCTGCTGGATGCGGGCGCGATTGCCTTCACCGATGTCGAGGCCGTCAGCACCGACACCAAGGCGCTCAGCCGCGCTTTCACCTATGCGCGGTCCTGCGGCGCGCTGGTGGTGGGCCACCCGCAAGAACCGGGCCTGTCGAAGGGGGCGGCGGTCACCTCGGGCAAGTTCGCCTCGCTGCGCGGCCTGCCCGGCGTGCATCCGATGGCCGAGCGCATGGGGCTGGACCGCGACATCGCCCTGGTCGAGATGACTGGCGTGCGCTATCACGCCGATCAGATCACCAGCGCCCGCAGCCTGCCCGCGCTGGAGCGTGCCAAGAAGAACGGCTTTGACGTGACGGCCGGGGTCTCGATCCATCACCTGACGCTGAACGAGATCGACGTGGGCGATTATCGCACTTTTTTCAAGCTGACACCGCCCCTTAGGTCCGAGGAGGACCGGCTGGCCATGGTCGCCGCCGTGGCGGATGGGGTGATTGACGTAATCTGTTCGATGCACACCCCCGCCGATGAGGAAAGCAAGCGGCTGCCTTACGAGGAGGCGGCCTCGGGCGCGGTGGGCTTGCAGACGCTGTTGCCGGCGGCGATGCGGCTGTATCACGCGGGGCATCTGTCGCTGCCCGAGCTGTGGCGGGCCATGGCGCTCAATCCGGCGCGGCGGCTGGGGCTGCCGCAGGGGCGGCTGTCGCTGGGCGCGCCTGCCGATCTGGTGCTGTTCGACCCCGATGCGCCGTTTGTGATGGATCGGTTCAGCCTGCTGTCCAAATCCAAGAACACGCCCTTTGACGGGCAGCGGATGGAGGGTAAGGTTCTGGCAACTTTCGTGGGCGGTGCCCGCGTGTTCGGAGCCTGAGCCATGTTTTCGATCCTGCCCGCTGTCACGACGGATGGTCTGAGCCTGCTTTTGGTGGCTGTCGGGGCCTATCTGCTGGGCTCGGTGCCCTTTGGCATCGTGATCACCCGCGCCTTGGGCCTTGGCGATCTGCGCCAGATCGGCTCGGGCAATATTGGCGCGACAAATGTGCTGCGCACCGGCAACAAGGGGGCGGCCCTGGCCACCCTGCTGCTGGATGCGGGCAAGGGCGGCATCGCGGTTCTGATCGCGCGGGCGCTGACCGGGGCGGAGGATGCCGCGCAACTGGCTGGATTCGCTGCGTTTCTGGGGCATCTTTACCCGGTCTGGCTGGGGTTCAAGGGCGGCAAGGGCGTGGCGACCTTCTTTGGCACGCTGCTGGCGCTGGCCTGGCCCATCGGGCTTGCGGCCTGTGCCACCTGGCTTGCCACCGCCTTTGTCAGCCGCATCTCCTCGCTTTCGGCCTTGGTCGCGGCGGCCACGGTGCCGCTGTGGATGTGGGCCTTTGGCTTTGGCCCGATGATCGGGCTGGGCGCGGTGCTGGCCTCGATGGTGATCTGGCGCCACGGGGCGAATATCAGCCGCATTCTGGCCGGGACCGAGCCGAAGATCGGCAAGGCGTAACCGGCCTCTGCGCGACAGATTGGCTTAAAACGGCGGCATTTGGTCGCAATTCCGCTGCGCCGCGCGGGTTTTCGGGGCATAGTCGGCCCGAACAGGGAGTCTCAGATGTTCCTTTCGGTATTCGATATGTTCAAGGTGGGGATCGGCCCCTCCTCCTCGCACACCATGGGGCCGATGGTGGCGGCGGCGCGGTTCATTGCCACGCTGAAGGCCAGCCCCTTCCATGCCTATGGGCTGCGGGCCTCGCTGCATGGCTCGCTCGCCTTTACCGGCGTGGGCCATGCCACCGACCGGGCCACCATTCTGGGTCTGGCGGGGTTCGAGCCTGCCACCTATGACAATGACAAGGCCGAGGCGGCGCTGGCGCAGATTTTTGCGACAAAAACCGTGCAACCTCCGGGGCTTGGCACTTTGCGCTTTGATCCCAAGGCCGATCTGCTGTTTGATTTCGGCCCCTCGCTGCCGGGGCATGCCAATGGCATGATCTTGCGGGCGCTGGATGCGCAAGGCGATGTTATCCTTGAAGAAACCTATTATTCCATCGGCGGTGGTTTCGTTCTGACAGCGGCAGAGCTGGCAGGCGGCGCCAAGGCCGTGGGCGGGCCGGTGGTGCCCTATCCGTTCGACACGGCAGCGCAGATGCTGGCGATGGCCAAGGCCTCGGGTCTGTCGATCGCGCAGATGAAGCGCGCCAATGAGCTGACGGTGCGCAGTAAAGCCGAGCTGGACCAAGGGCTTGAGCGGATCTGGGCGGTGATGGAGGCCTGCATTGATCGCGGCATGAAGGCCGAGGGCATCCTGCCCGGCGGGTTGAAAGTGCGGCGTCGGGCCAAGGGCATTTACGATGCGCTGATGGCCGAACGCGGGCTGAACATGACCGCGCCGCATACGATCAATGACTGGATGTCGCTCTATGCGATGGCGGTGAATGAGGAAAATGCTGCGGGAGGTCAAGTGGTTACGGCGCCGACCAATGGGGCGGCGGGGGTTTTGCCGGCCACGATCCGCTATTGGCTGGACCATGTGCCGGGCGCCAGCCGCAGCCAGATCGGGGATTTTCTGCTGACGGCGGCGGCGGTGGGGGGGTTGTGCAAGCACAATGCCAGCATCAGCGGCGCGGAATGCGGCTGTCAGGCCGAGGTCGGCTCGGCCGCGGCCATGTCGGCGGCGGGGCTGGCGGCGGTGCTGGGCGGCACGCCGGAACAGGTTGAAAACGCTGCGGAAATCGCGCTGGAGCATCACTTGGGCATGACCTGTGACCCGGTGAAGGGTCTGGTGCAGGTGCCCTGTATCGAGCGCAACGGGCTGGGCGCGATCAAGGCAGTATCGGCGGCGAGCCTCGCGATGCGGGGCGACGGGATTCATCTGGTGAGTCTGGATGCCTGTATCGAGACCATGCGCCAGACCGGGCATGACATGCACGAGAAGTATAAAGAGACCAGTCTGGGCGGGCTGGCGGTGAACGTGCCGAACTGCTGAAAAGGGAAATGGCCTGTACAGTTTCGGCCGTTTTTGGGGCGGAAGTGTAACGGGCTATACGCTTTGGCGGGGCGGGGGCGGATGTCGCTTTTTGCCCGGTCTGCGGGGGCGGCGCGGCAAGACCAGACCAGGGCGGGCGGCTCATCCGGGGGCTTTGGGCCAACGGCCCGATGTGGATGCGTTTCAACATGACCTCGGCGATGGCCTCGGCCATTTCCGGCCCTTTGGGAGTGGGGAGGCTGGACCGGGTCAGCGTTTGATCACCGAGGCCTGTGCCCGCCCGGCGGGTGTGAAGCACCCGCCCCCGGCTGGGCGGGCGGCTCATCCGGGGGCTTTGGGCCCTCGGCCCAAACGTGGCTCACGTTTCAACATGACCTCGGCAATGGCCTCGGCCATTTCCGGGGACGGATCAGAAAACGCATCGCGTTTTCCCGGCCCTGTGCGAAGCTGTCCGCAAGACCAGATCAGGGTGTGATCACAGAGGGCAGTGCCCGCCCGGCGGGTGTGAAGCACCCGCCCCCCGCAGGGCGGGCGCTGGCCGGGGGCTTTGCGCCCCCGGCCCTCTGGGGATGCGTTTCAACATGACCTCGGCGATGGCCTCGGCCAATCGGTGTGGTTCAGAAGCGCGTGGCGTCTGGCCAAGGGCCCGATGGGGAAATGGCAGCGCGATGGCCTCGGCCAACTTGGGGCGGGGGATTGTGCCGCGCTCAATCCACCCGGCTGGGCTTGCGCATGGTCACCAGCTCTTCGGCCATGGTGGGATGCACGGCGACGGTGCGGTCGAAGTCTTCCTTGGTTGCGCCCATCTTCACCGCGATGGCGGCGAGCTGGATCATCTCGCCCGCGGCAGGGCCGACGATATGGCAGCCCAGCACCCGGCGGGAGGATTGCGAGACCACCAGCTTCATCAGCACCCGGTCCTCGCGGCCCGCGAACAGGCTTTGCATCGGGCGGAAGCTGGCGGTGTAGACCTCGATCTTGTCCTGCACGCGGGCGGCCTCTTCGCTGAGGCCCACCGTGCCGAACTCGGGCTGGGTGAAGACGGCGGAGGCGACCAGATCGTGATCGGCCTGCCAGGGCTTGCCGCCAAAGATCGTATCGGCGAAGGCGTGGCCCTCGCGGATCGCCACCGGGGTCAGGTTGATGCGGTCGGTCACATCACCCACGGCAAAGACCGAGGGCACGGCGGTCTGGCTATGGGCATCGACGACAATCTGGCCGCGCGTGCCGATCTCCACCCCCAGGGCCTCCAGCCCCAGCCCGGCGGTGTTGGGCACCCGGCCGGTGGCGTAAAGCACGAGGTCGAAGGCCTCGGCGCCGGTGGAGGTCTCGGCGATGATCCCCTCGGCACCTTGGCGCAGCGCGGTGACCTCATGGCTCAGCCGCAGGTCGATGCCATTGCCTTGCATCGCGCTGACGATCTGGGCGCGGCATTCCTCGTCAAAGCCGCGCAGGATCTGTGCGCCGCGATAGCTTTGCGTGACCTTCACGCCCAGACCGTTGAGGATGCAGGCAAATTCCGAGGCGATATAGCCGCCCCCCACCACCAGCGCGCGGGCGGGCAGGGCATCAAGGTGGAAGATTTCGTTCGAGGTGATGGCAAGCTCGGCACCGGGAATCGCAGGCACGAAGGGCCGCCCGCCGGTGGCGATGAGGATATGCTTGGCCGTGACCCGCCGCCCGTCGGCCAGCGCGACGGTATGGGCATCCACCAGCGTGGCGCGCAGGTCAAAGATGGTGACGCCCGCACCCTTGAGGCCGCCGCGATAGGCGCCTTCCAGCCGGGTCAGCTCGGCCTCCAGCCGGGCGCGGAAATGGCCCCAGTCGAAGGCGCCGGAGCTGACCTGCCAGCCATAGGCGCGGGCATCCTGCATCAGGCCCGGATATTCGCTGGCATAGACCATCAGCTTTTTCGGCACGCAGCCGCGAATGACGCAGGTGCCGCCCATCCGCGATTCCTCGGCCAGGGCGACGCGGGCGCGGCCTTCGGATGCGGCGATGCGCGCGGCGCGCACCCCGCCCGAGCCGCCGCCGATGACAAAGAGGTCAAAGTCGAAATCCATGGGGGCCTCCGTGACGGGTTTGGAGAGTGGTATTCCACAGGCGGCGGGGCTTTGCCAGTGCTGGCAGTGGCGGCTTGCCTTTCGCCCGGGCTTGCGCTTCTCTGCGCGCCACGGGCGTGGAGGTGGGGATGTGGCTTTGGGGCGTGGCGCTTGCGATGGCTTTGGCGGGGCCTGCCGGCGCGCATCCGCATATGTGGATGGATACCGAGATCGCGCTGCATCTGGATGCCCAGGGCCGGGCCGAGGCAGTGCGGATCACCTGGACCTATGACGAGTTCTCGTCCATGGCGCTGATCGAGGAGCGGGGCCTCGATGCCGATCACGATGGCAATTCGACGCCGGAGGAAGAGGCGGCGCTCAGCGGGTTCGACATGCATTGGGATGCGGGCTTTCCCGGCGATACCTATGTGCTGTCGGGCGGCGTGGCGGTGGGCCTGAGCGGCCCGTCGGACTGGACGGCGCGGCATCAGGGCGGGCGGATCACCACCAGCCATCTGCGCAGGATCGAGCCGCCGGTGAGCCTTGAAAAGGTCTTGCAGGTGCAGGTCTATGATCCGGGATTCTATACCGATTACACCATCGTCAAGCGGCCCGTGGTGACCCCTGCCTTGCCAGAGGGCTGCATGGCCGAGGTGCTGGCGCCGGACCCGGCCGAGGCCGATCAGCGCCTGCTGGATGCGCTGGCGGAATATGGCGCCGATCAGGATGTGGAGGCGGATTTCCCGGCGATCGGGGCGCAATTCTCGGAGGAGGTGCGGCTGACATGCGGCGCGCGCTGATCCTCGCCGGCTTGGGCGTGGCGCTGGTGCTGCTGGCGCTGTGGCTCGGCGGGGCGCTGAGCGCGCTGCGCGTCTGGGCCGAGGCGGGCGCGCGCGCGGTGCAGCGCGAGCTGGCGGCGGCGGTGCGGGCGCTGGTGGCGGGGCAGGCGGGGGCGCTGGCGGGGCTGCTCGCGCTGTGCTTTGGCTATGGCGTGTTCCATGCGGCGGGGCCGGGGCATGGCAAGCTGCTGGTTGGCAGCTATGGCCTTGCGCGGCGGGTGCCGGTGGCGCGGCTGGCCGCCATCGCGCTGGCATCGAGCCTGGCGCAAAGCACGGTGGCGGTGGGGCTGGTGCTGGGCCTTGTGATGGCCTTTGGCTGGGCAAGGGCCTCGGTCGAGGGGCTGGCCGAGGCGCTGTTCCTGCCGCTGAGCCACGGGCTGATCGCGGCGCTGGCGCTGTGGCTGATCGCGCGCGGGCTGAGAGGCTTGCGCGCGGCGCATCTGGCGGCGCAGGCCGGGCCGATCCGGCTGCCGGGACAAGGGGGGGCGGGGCAGGCGGGCCACCCGCCGGGGTGCGCCTGCGGGCAAAGCCACGGCCCGAGCCTGAAACAGATCGAGGCGGCAGACAACCCGCGCGCGGCGCTGGCGCTGATTGCGGCCATCGCGCTGCGCCCCTGTTCCGGCGCGCTGTTCTTGCTGGTGATCGCCTGGCAGACCGGGATTCTGGCCCAAGGGATTCTGGGGGTCTATGCCATGGGCCTTGGCACCGCGCTGGTAACGGTGGCGGTGGCAGTGCTGGCGGGCTGGTCGCGCGAGGGCGCCCTCGCGGCGCTGCCTGCGCGCGCGCTGCCCGCCCTCGAACGCGGTCAGGCGCTGGTGGAGCTGATGGCGGGGGCGGTCATCCTCGCCGTTGCGCTGCCCTTGCTGGTCGCGAGCCTTTAGGCCCTTGCGCGCGGGGCGGGTGTTGCCTGCGGGGGCGCTTCGCCCCCCGCACCCCCCGAGGATATTTGGAAACAGAAAATGAAGGGGCGCGGCTCTTTTTCATTTTCTGTTTGAAAATATCCTCGGGGGAGAGCGCGCAAGGCGCGCTCCGGGGGCAGACAGCCCCCGGCGAGGTTGCGGCTGGTTGCGACATTTCCGGTCGCCCTTGGCGCAGAAACCGGTGCCTCTCTTGCTTAGCAAGGCGGGATGATCGCAAAACAATCTCATACCGCTCATGCCGGGGCCTTGTTGGCCTTGGGGTTGCCGCTGGTCGGCTCTCACATCGCGCAGATGGCGTTGCATGTGGTCGATACCGTTGTGCTGGGCTGGTATGGGGTGACCGAGCTGGCGGCGGTGGTGCTGGGCGGCTCGTGTTTCTTTGTGGTCTTCGTGCTGGGGGGCGGGTTCGCGCAGGCGGTGATGCCGATGGTGGCGCAGGCGCTGGGCCGGGGCGACGAGACCGAGGTGCGGCGGGCCACGCGGATGGGGATGTGGCTGTCGATCCTGTTCGGGGTGGTGATCTATCCGCTGTTCTGGTTCTCGGAGCCGATCCTGCTGGCCGCCGGGCAAAAGCCGGATGTGGCGTTGCTGGCGGGGGATTTTCTGCGGATTGCCGGATTGGGGATGATCCCGGCGCTGCTGGTGATGGTGTTGAAAAGCTATCTGGCGGCGTTGGAGCGCACGCAGGTGGTGCTGTGGGTCACGGTCAGCGCGGTGGGGCTGAATGCGCTGTTGTGCTACCCGCTGGTCTTTGGCCGTTGGGGCTTGCCCGAGATGGGGGTGGTGGGCTCGGCGCTGGCGACGCTGCTTATTCAGGGGCTGAGTCTGGTGGTCATCGCGCTCTATGCGGCGGCTTTGCCGGGGTTGCGGCGGTTCCATCTGTTCCAGCGGTTCTGGCGGCCGGATTGGCATGCGATGGGGCAGGTGTTCCGTTTGGGCGCGCCGATTGGTCTCACCGGGCTGGCGGAGAGCGGGTTGTTTCAGGCGACGGCCTTGATGATGGGGTGGATCGGCACGGTGGAGCTGGCGGCGCATGGCATTGCAATGCAGGTGACGGCGATCGGGTTCATGGTGCATGTGGGGCTGTCCAATGCCGCGACGGTGCGGACGGGGCGGTTTGCGGGCGCGGGCGACTGGGCCGATTTGCGGCGCGGGGCGGCGGTGGCGATTGCCATTTCGGCGGCGGTGGGGGTGGCGCAGATCGTGCTGTATCTGAGTTTCGCCGAGCCGATTGTGGGGCTGTTCATTGATCGCAGCAGCGCCGAGGCGCCGTTGATCCTGGCTTTTGGCGGGGTGTTGCTGATCTATGCGGCAGCGTTTCAGATGATGGATGCCGGGCAGGTGCTGGCCTTGGGGTTGTTGCGGGGCGTGCAGGATACGGCGGTGCCGATGGGGATTGCGGCGGTGGCCTATTGGCTGATCGGGGTGCCGGCGGCTTGGTATCTGGCGTTTCGCGCCGGGTGGGGCGGCGCGGGGCTATGGATGGGCCTTGTCATCGGGCTGTTCTGCGCGGCGAGTGCCTTGATGTGGCGGTTCTGGAGCCGTGTACCGCGGGGCTGAGGGGGCCGGAATAGAAAACGCATCGCGTTTTCCCGGCCCTGTGGGAAGGGGCAGCAAGACCGGGGCAGCCGATGACCGAGAGGCCAAGGCCTGCCCCGGCGGGGGCGAAGCGCCCGCCAATGGCGGGGCGGGCGCTGGCCG
>NZ_JAEULU010000179.1 GCF_016792925.1 Gemmobacter sp. | reverse complement strand
TCCGAGGCCAGCCATGAGCCGTGCGCCCAGCCTGAAAGCCGATCCCGAACCCACTGTCGAGGATGAGGCCGCCCGCGCGGGCTGGCTTTATTATGTGGGGGGGATGACCCAGGACCAGATTGCCACCGAGATGGGCGTGTCGCGCCAGCGCGCGCAGCGGCTGGTCAGCCGGGCCATGGCGGACGGGCTTATTCAGGTGCGGCTGAACCACCGGATCGGGGCCTGCATTGATCTGGAAACCGCGCTGCGCGACCGCTACGGGCTTGGCCGCGTGCGCGTGGTGCCGGGGCTGGGTGCGGGCGCCGATCCCGGCCTTGGCATCGCCTCGGCGGCGGCGGCGGAGCTGGAGCGGTTCCTGCGCATGGCGGACCCTCTGGTGATCGGGCTTGGCACGGGCCGGGCGCTGCGCGGGTTGGTGGATGCCATGGCGCCGCTGGAGGCGCCGCAACATCGCCTCGTGTCGCTCATTGGCAATATCGCCCCCGACGGCTCGGCCTCGTTCTTCGATGTGGTCATGCGGATTTCCGACAAGGTGCGCGCCCCGCATTACCCGATGCTGGTGCCGGTGATCTCTCATACTGCGGCAGAGCGCGCGGCCTTCCACGCCCTGCCCCCGGTGCAGCGCGTGCTGGAGCTGGCGCGGGCGGCGGATGTGGTCTTTGTCGGCGTGGGGCAGATGTCTGCCGATGCGCCCTTGCGCAAGGACGGCTTCGCCTCCGAGGCCGAGATGGCGCAGATGCAGACCGCCGGCGCCGTGGGCGAGGTGGCGGGCTGGGTCTTCGATTCGGAGGGGCGCTATCTGGATCTGGGCATCAACACCCGCACCGGCGGCGTGCGGGTGGAGCCGGGCCTTGCGCGCCCCGCCATCGGCATTGCTGCGGGCGCATCCAAGGTGCAGGCGATTCGCGGCGCGCTGAAATCCCGCATTCTCAACGGCTTGGTGACCGACGCCCCCACGGCCGAGGCCCTGCTGACCCGCCCCTGACCTTCGCAGATGCGGCGGAAGCGGGGGCTTGACGATTCTGCCCTCATGTGAGCATTTACCCGCAATGCGATGATTTGCTCACGCATACAGGGAGGATCACTGATGACCATGACTTACCGCGCCATGCTGGGCGCGACTGTTGCGCTCACCCTTGCCAGCGCGGCGCTGGCCGAAACCACCATCACCGTGGCGACCGTGAACAACGGCGACATGATCCGCATGCAGGGTCTGATGGATGATTTCAACGCCAAGCATCCCGACATCAAGGTCGAGTGGGTGACGCTGGAAGAAAACATCCTGCGCCAGAAGGTCACGACCGACATCGCCACCAAGGGCGGTCAGTTCGACGTGATGACCATCGGCACCTATGAGGCGCCGATCTGGGGCAAGCAAGGCTGGCTGGTGTCGCTGAACGACCTGCCCGCCGAATATGACGTGGACGATCTGCTGCCCGCCATCCGCGGCGGCCTGACCGTTGACGGCAATCTGGTGGCGGCGCCTTTCTATGGCGAAAGCTCGATGGTGATGTATCGCACCGACCTGATGGAGAAGGCTGGCCTGACCATGCCCGAGGCCCCGACCTGGGCCTTCATCAAGGACGCTGCCGCCAAGATGACCGACAAGGATGCCGAAATCTATGGCATTTGCCTGCGCGGCAAGGCGGGCTGGGGCGAGAACATGGCCTTCCTGACCGCCATGTCCAACTCCTTCGGCGCCAAGTGGTTCGATGCCGACTGGAAGCCCCAGTTCGACCAGCAGCCCTGGAAAGACACGCTGAACTTCTACCTCGACCTGATGACCAATTACGGCCCGCCCGGCGCGTCGAACAATGGCTTCAACGAAAACCTTGCGCTGTTCCAGCAGGGCAAATGCGGCATGTGGATCGACGCCACGGTGGCGGCGTCCTTCGTGACCAACCCCAAGGAATCCACCGTGGCCGACAAGGTCGGTTTTGCCCTCGCCCCCGACAATGGTCTGGGCAAGCGCGGCAACTGGCTCTGGGCCTGGAACCTCGGGATTCCGGCGGGCTCGCAGAAGGTTGATGCCGCCAAGGCCTTTGTGGCCTGGGCGACCTCGAAGGAATATCTCGCCCTCGTGGCCGAGAAAGAGGGCTGGGCCAACGTGCCTCCGGGCACCCGCACCTCGCTTTACGAGAACCCCGAATACCAGAAAGTGCCCTTTGCCAAGATGACGCTGGACAGCATCAACGCGGCAGACCCGACCAAACCGACCGTGGACCCGGTGCCCTATGTCGGCGTGCAATTCGTCGCCATCCCGGAATTCCAGGGCCTTGGCACGATGGTGGGCCAATTGTTCTCGGCGGCGCTGGCAGGGTCCAGCACGGCTGACGATGCGCTGGCGCAGGCTCAGGCCGCCGTCACCACCGAAATGACCCGCGCGGGCTATATCAAGTAAGCGCTGCGGTCACATGAAGTAACGAAACCCTGACCAGTTTCGTTCCTCCCGGGCGGGGCCGCCCTCTCAAATCCGCGGCCCCGCCCATTCCTTTTCCCCCTTCCATCAGGACATGCCATGGCGACCGAACACTCCCGGACGGCTGCACGCCTTATGGTATCCCCTGCCGTCATCCTGCTTTTCCTCTGGATGATCGTGCCGCTCGGGATGACCATTTACTTCAGCTTCCTGCGCTACAACCTGCTGATGCCCGGCATGGAGAGCTGGACCGGCTTTGACAATTACTATTATTTCCTTGTGCAACCGGCCTTTGGCGCGGCCCTGCTGAACACGCTTTTGCTGGTGGGGGGCGTGCTGCTAATCACGGTTGTGGGCGGTATCCTGCTGGCCCTGTTGCTGGATCAGCCCTTCAAGGGGCAAGGCATCGTGCGCGTCATGGTGATCGCGCCCTTCTTCGTGATGCCCACCGTTTCGGCGCTGGTCTGGAAGAACATGTTCATGAACCCCGTGAATGGCATGTTCGCGCATCTGGCCAAGACCCTTGGCCTGCAACCCTTCGATTTCCTGAGCCAGGCCCCGCTGGCCTCGATCATCCTGATCGTCGCCTGGAGCTGGCTGCCCTTCGCCACCCTCATTCTGCTGACCGCGCTGCAATCCCTGGACCGCGAGCAGATGGAGGCCGCCGAGATGGATGGCGCCAGCTGGATGAACCGGTTCATCTATCTGACCCTGCCGCATCTGACGCGCTCGATCACGGTGGTGGTGCTGATCCAGACCATCTTCCTGCTGTCGGTCTTTGCCGAAATCCTTGTGACCACCAATGGTGGCCCCGGCACGGCCTCCACCAACCTGCCCTATCTCGTCTATCAGCAATCGCTGCTGAACTATGACGTGGGTGGCGGCTCCGCGGGCGGCATCGTCGCCGTCATCCTCGCCAATATCGTTGCCTTCTTCCTGATGCGCATGATCGGCAAGAATCTGGAGAGCTGAGACATGGCCCGCAAATCCTCATCCCTCAAGACATCCGTGGTGACGGTTGCCGCCTGGACCATCGGCTTCCTGATCTTCTTCCCGATCCTGTGGATCATCATCCTGTCCTTCAAGACCGAGGGCGATGCGATCAAGGCGCCGCTGGAGGTGCTGACCTCGGGCTGGACGCTGCACAGCTATGCCGAGGTGCAGGAACGCTCCAACTATGCGCTGCATTTCTGGAACTCGGTCGTGTTGTCGGTCGGCTCCACCCTGCTGGCGCTGGTCATCGCGGTGCCTGCCGCCTGGGCCATGGCCTTTGTGCCGGGCAAGCGCACCAAGGATCTGCTGATGTGGATGCTGTCGACCAAGATGATGCCCGCCGTGGGCGTTCTGGTGCCGATGTATCTGTTGTTCCGCGACCTTGGCCTGCTGGACAGCCGCGCCGGTCTGACGGTGGTGCTGACGCTGATCAATCTGCCGATCGTGATCTGGATGCTGTATACCTACTTCAAGGAAATCCCCGGCGAGATCCTTGAGGCGGCGCGGATGGATGGCGCCACGCTGCGCTCGGAAATCCTCTACATCCTGACCCCGATGGCCGTGCCGGGCATCGCCTCCACCATGCTTTTGAACATCATTCTGGCATGGAACGAGGCCTTCTGGACCCTGCAACTGACCACCAAGGCCGCGGCCCCGCTGACCCAGTTCATCGCCAGCTATTCCTCTCCCGAGGGGCTGTTCTACGCGAAACTCTCGGCGGCCTCGACCATGGCCATCGCCCCGATCCTGATCCTTGGCTGGTTCAGCCAGAAACAACTCGTCCGCGGCCTGACCTTTGGCGCGGTGAAGTGAGGTAACCCCATGGGAAATATCACCCTTTCCGCAGTGACCAAGACCTTTGGCGATGTGAATGTCATCCCGCCGCTGGATCTGGAAATCAATGACGGCGAATTTGTCGTCTTCGTCGGGCCGTCGGGCTGCGGCAAATCCACCCTGCTGCGGCTGATCGCCGGGCTGGAGGACATCAGTTCCGGCAAGATCACCATTGATGGCCGCGATGCCACCGATGCCGCCCCGGCGGAACGCCGCCTCGCCATGGTGTTCCAGTCCTATGCGCTTTACCCGCATATGTCGGTGCGCAAGAACATCGCCTTCCCGCTGAAAATGGCAAAGCTGCCGCAGGCCGAGCAGGACCGGAAGGTGGAGAATGCCGCGCGCATCCTCAACCTGACCAATTATCTGGATCGTCGTCCCGGCCAGCTTTCGGGCGGCCAGCGGCAGCGGGTGGCCATTGGCCGCGCCATCGTGCGCGAACCGGCGGCCTTCCTGTTCGATGAACCGCTGTCGAACCTCGACGCCTCGCTGCGCGTCACCATGCGGCAGGAAATCAGCGAGCTGCACCAAAGCCTTAAGACCACCATGATCTATGTGACCCATGATCAGGTCGAGGCCATGACCATGGCCGACAAGATCGTGGTGCTGAATGCCGGCAATATCGAGCAGGTCGGCAGCCCGCTGGAGCTGTATCACCGCCCGCGCAACCTGTTTGTCGCCGGTTTCATCGGCAGCCCCAAGATGAACTTCATCACCGGGGCCGAGGCTGCCAAACACGGCTGCACCACCCTTGGCATCCGTCCCGAACATATCGAGGTCGGCGGCGGCGATTGGGAGGGCGTGATCGGTCTGGCCGAGCATCTGGGCTCTGACACCTTCCTCAAGGTCGAGGTGGCGGGCGTGGGCAATCTGACGGTGCGGGTGCCGGGCGAACGGGGCCTGCATCACGGCCAGACCATCCGCCTGCATGCCCCTGCCGACAAGCTTTACCGCTTCGGCCCGGACGGGTTGGCGCTCTGATGCGGCTGGCAGGCAAGACCGCCCTGATCACGGGCGCCGCGCGCGGCATCGGGCTGGAGTTTGCCCGCGCCTATATCGCCGAGGGCGCCCGTGTGGCGCTGGCCGACATCAACGCGGAGGCGGCGGCAGCCGCCGCCTCCGGCCTTGGACCGCAGGCCGTGGCGGTGCAGATGAACGTGGCCGATCAGGCCTCGATCGAGGCGGGCTTTGCCGAGGCTGTCGGCAAGCTGGGCAAGCTGGACATTCTGGTGAACAACGCGGCGCTCTTTACTGCGCAACCCATCGTCGAGGTCACCCGCGCCGATTATGACCGCCTGTTTGCGGTCAACGTGGCAGGCACGCTGTTCTGCCTGCAAGCGGCCGCGAAACAGATGATCGCGCAAGGCACAGGCGGCAAGATCATCAACATGGCCTCGCAGGCCGGGCGGCGCGGCGAAAGCCTTGTGGGCGTCTATTGCGCCACCAAGGCCGCCGTCATCAGCCTGACGCAAAGCGCCGGCCTGAACCTGATCGCCCATGGCATCAATGTGAATGCCATCGCCCCCGGCGTGGTCGAGGGCGAGCATTGGGATCACGTCGACAGCCTGTTTGCCAAATATGAAAACCGCCCGCTGGGCGAGAAAAAGCGCATCGTCGGCGAAGCCGTGCCCTTTGGGCGCATGGGCACCGCCGCCGATCTCACCGGCATGGCGATCTTCCTCGCCACGCCCGAGGCTGATTACATCTGCGCCCAGACCTTCGGGGTCGACGGCGGCAACTGGATGGCATGACCATGACCGCACAAGCTCCCTCCGTCGCCCTTCCCGAATATGACCGCAGCAAGCTGACGCCCGGCATTGTTCACATCGGGCTGGGGAATTTTCACCGGGCCCATATGGCGGTCTATCTGGATGATCTGTTCGCCAAGGGCCTGGGCCAGGATTGGGCCATCATCGGGGCAGGTGTCCGGGCGGGCGATGCCCGGATGCGCGAGGCCCTGAAGGCGCAGGATTGCCTGTCCACCGTCATCGAGCTGGACCCGCAGGGCAAGACCTGCCGTCGCATCGGCGCCATGATCGACTTCCTGCCCGTCGAGGCCGACAATGCCAGCCTGATCGCCGCCATGTCGCGCCCCGAAATCAGGATCGTCAGCCTGACCGTCACCGAGGGCGGCTATTTCATCAATGCCGCCACCGGCGCGTTTGACCCGACGGCGCCGGAGATTCAGGCCGATGCCGCCAACCCGGATGCGCCCGCCACCGCCTTTGGCGCCATTCTGGCCGCCATCAAGGCCCGGCGCGCGGCGGGGGTCCAGCCCTTCACCGTGATGTGTTGCGACAACCTGCCCGGCAACGGCCATGTCACCCGCGCCGCCGTGGTGGGCCTTGCCCGCCTGTCCGACCCCGCGCTGGCCGAGTGGATCGACACCCATATCGCCTTCCCCAATGGCATGGTGGATCGCATCACCCCCGCGACCGGCCCGCGCGAGCGGGCGCTGGCCGAAAGTTTCGGTCTTGCCGATCCGGTGCCGGTGACCTGCGAGCCGTTCCGGCAATGGGTGGTGGAAGACAGCTTTCCCACCGGCCGCCCGCCGCTGGAAGAGGTGGGCGTCACCTTCTCGGATCACGTTCATGCCTATGAGATGATGAAAATCCGCATCCTGAATGGCGGGCACGCGATCATCGCCTATCCCGGCGGCTTGATGGATATCGAGCTGGTGCATGAGGCGATGGCGAACCCGCTGATCCTTGGCCTGTTGGACAAGGTGGAGCGCGAGGAGGTCATCCCTTGCGTGCCGCAGGTGCCGGATACCGAGATCCCGGCCTATTACGATCTGATCCGGGCGCGGTTTTCCAACCCCGAGGTCGCGGATACCGAGCGGCGGCTGTGTCTGGATGGCTCGAACCGGCAGCCGAAGTTCATCATCCCTTCCGTGCGCGACCGCCGCGCGGCGGGTCAGTCGGCGCGGGGCTTGGCGCTGGTCTCGGCCATGTGGTGCCGCTATTGCGCCGGTGTGTCAGACAGCGGCGCGGTGATCGAGCCGAATGACCCGAACTGGGACGTGCTGCAACCGCTGGCCCTGGCTGCGAAAAATGACCCGGCCGTCTGGCTGGGCCAGCGCACGATCTATGGCGATCTGGCCGAAGATGCCGAATTTGCCGCCGATTTCGCGCAGTGGCTGAACAGCCTGTGGGTCAAAGGCACGGCGGCGACCTTGCAGGACTATCTGCGCTGACGCGCTATTGCGGGCGGATCTGGAAACGCATCGCGTTTCCCCGCCCGCCGCGCCACGTCGCCACAAGACCGGGCCAGAAGACCTGACAGAGGCCAGAGCCCGCCCGGTGGGGGCAAAGCACCCGCCCCCCGCAGGGCGGGCGGCTCATCCGTTGGCTTTGGGCCACCGGCCCAAACGCGGGAACGCTTCCACATGACCTCGGCGATGGCCTCGGCCAAGCTACCGGGGCCGGAAATAGGAAACGCAGCGCGTTTCTCCGGCCCTGTAAGAACATCCTCGCAAGACCCGCTTGAACCCATGACCGAGAGGCCCGCGCCCGCCCGGCGGGTGTGAAGCACCCGCCCCCCGCAGGGCGGGCGCTGGCCG
>NZ_JAEULU010000102.1 GCF_016792925.1 Gemmobacter sp. | reverse complement strand
AAGAAAGGGGGCGCTCGCGCCCCCTCTTGAGCCTGCGGCTCAATTCACCCCCTGAGGATATTTCCGTCAGGTTGAAGCTGGATCAGTCTTTCTTCACCAGCTCACCCGCCAAAGCACGGTCGATCAGCGCGATGGTTTCCTCCACGCCATACAGCGCGATGAAGCCGCCAAAGCGCGGGCCGTCGCTGGCGCCCAGCAGGGTTTCATACAGCGCCCTGAACCAGTCGCGCAGCGGCTCGAAAGCGTGGTCCTTGCCGACGGCGAAGACCATGCTTTGCAGCGCCTCATCGTCAAGGCCGCCCTCCCAGGCGGTCAGGCGGCTGCGCAGATCGAGGATCGCGGCGCGTTCCTGATCGGTCGGCAAGCGGAAGGCGCGGGTCGGCGCGATCTTGTCCGCGAAATAGCGCACGGCAAAGCCTGCCGCGGCGTCGAGATCCGGGTTGGCCTCGGGGCTGGCCTCCGGCGCATAGCGCTTGATGAAGCCCCACAGCCCCTTGGCATCGGTGGCGCCCGCCACGCTGGCCAGATTGAGCAGCATCGAGAAGGGCACCACCATTTTCGACTCCGGCGGGGTGCCGCCATGGATATGCCAGACCGGGTTATTGGCCTGCTGGTCGGCATCCTGCGTCGGGTAGGCGCGCAATTGCTGATGGTATTCATCCACCGCCCGCGGGATCACATCGAAATGCATCCGCTTGGCCGTTTTCGGCTTTTGATACATGAAATAGGACAGGCTCTCGGTCGCGGCATAGCTCAGCCATTCGTCGATCGTCAGGCCATTGCCCTTGGATTTCGAGATCTTCTGGCCCTGATCATCCAGGAACAGCTCATAGGTGAAATGCTCGGGCTTCTTGCCGCCCAGCACTTCGCAGATGCCGTCATAGATCGGGGTATTGGTGGAGTGATCCTTGCCATACATCTCGAAATCGACGCCAAGCGCGGCCCAACGCGCGCCGAAATCCGGCTTCCATTGCAGCTTCACATGGCCGCCGGTCACCGGCAGCGTCCATTCGCGGCCCTCTTCATCGTCGAAGGTGATGGTGTGGTTCACCGCGTCGATATGTTTCATCGGCACATACAGAACCCGGCCGGTTTCGGGGTGGATCGGCAGGAAGCAGCTATAGGTCTGTTGGCGTTCTTCGCGCAGGGATTTCAGCATGATCGCCATGATGGCGTCATAGCGTTCGGTGGCCAGTTTCAGCGTGTCGTCGAACCGGCCCGATTTGTAGAACTCGGTCGCGCTGATGAATTCATATTCAAACCCGAAGGTATCGAGGAAGCGGCGCAGCATGGCGTTGTTGTGATGGCCGAAGCTGTCATATTCGCCATAAGGATCGGGCACGCTGGTCAGCGGCTTTTGCATATGCTGGCGCAGCATCTCTTGCTGCGGCACGTTTTCCGGCACCTTGCGCATGCCGTCCACATCATCGGAAAAACAGATCAGCCGCGTCGGAATATCCGAGATCACCTCGAACGCCCGGCGGATCATCGTCGTGCGCGCCACCTCGCCAAAGGTGCCGATATGGGGCAGGCCGCTCGGGCCATAGCCGGTCTCAAACAGCACATAGCCCTTTTCCGGCGCCTTCTTCTCGTAGCGCTTGGCGATCTTCCGGGCCTCTTCAAAGGGCCAGGCTTTCGATTTCATCGCGGCGTCACGAAGGGCGGACATCGGCTTTTCCTCGGGGATATGGCGGCAGGCCCCGTGCCTGCCGAACCCGCCTCTCCTATTGCCGCCCCTGCTGCGCGTCAATATTGTCGGCCCGAATATGCCGCAAAGGCCGACATTACCGTAAAGGACAAGCGCCGTGCCCGATACCCCCCCTTCCCTTTCGCCACAGGATGCGCTGCTGGCGGTGATGGTGGCCGCCTCGGCCAGTGACGAGAACATGCGCACCGCCGAGCTGGTGGCGATTCAGCGCATGGTGAACCATATGCCGGTCTTTGCGGGCTACGATACCGACCGCATCCGCCGCGTGAGCCAGACGGTGTTTGATCTGTTCGAGATCGAGGATGGTCTGGATGCCCTGTTCGGCCTGATCCGCGATGGCCTGCCCGAGCGGTTGTTCGAGACCGCCTATGCGCTGGCCTGCGATGTGGTCACCGCCGATGGCCGCCATACCGAGCCAGAGCTGCGCATGCTGGAGGAAATCCGCCACGAGCTGAACATCGACCGGCTGCATGCCGCCGCGATCGAATGGGGCACCCGGGTGCGGCATTTGCAGCCATGAGCCTGACGGTCCTTTTCGCCGCAGGCCCGGGCCTTTGGCCGGAATATGAGGCCCCGCTGCGCGCCGCCTTTGCCAAGGCCCGGCTTTCGGCCCATCTGGTGACCGAGGCCGCGCCGGAGGCGGTGGATTACATCATCTACGCCCCCATCAGCCCGGTGCAGGATTTCACCCCCTTTACCCGCTGCAAGGCGGTGTTGAACCTTTGGGCCGGGGTGGAGCGGATCGTGGGGAACCCGACGCTCACCCAGCCGCTCTGCCGCATGGTCGATCCGGGCCTGACCGAGGGCATGGTGGAATATGTCGTGGGCCATGTGCTGCGCCATCACCTTGGCATGGATCGGTTCATCCATGGTGCGCCGGGCTGGGAGCAGGTGGTGCCGCCCTTGGCGCGTGAGCGCCGCGTGGCGATGCTGGGTCTGGGCGAGCTGGGTCTGGCCTGCGCCCGCGCGCTGCAAGCGCTGAATTTCGATGTTCAGGGCTGGAGCCGCACGCCGAAAACCGGCCTCGGCCTGCCCTGCCATCATGGCGAAGAGGGCTTGCGGGCGGTGCTGAACGGCGCGCAGATCGTGGTCACCCTGCTGCCCCGCACGGCGGAGACCGAGAATATCCTGAACGCCAGCCGCCTGTCATGGCTGCCCCCCGGCGCGGTGATCATCAACCCCGGTCGCGGCGCGCTGATCGAGGATGAGGCGCTGCTGGCCGCCCTTGATGGCCCGCTGGGCCATGCGACGCTGGATGTGTTCCGGGTGGAACCCCTGCCCGAGGATCACCCCTTCCGCCACCACCCCAGGGTGACCGTCACCCCCCATATCGCCGCCGATACCCGCGCGATCACGGCGGCCGAGGTGGTGGCCGAAAACATTCGCCGTGGCGAGGCCGGCGAGCCCTTCCTGCATCAGGTCGACCGCGCGCGGGGGTATTGAGACCGTCCAAAGGGCCGGGGAAACTGGTGCCGCAAGACCGGCTCCGCCAAACGCCCAAAGGCCCGAACTCGCCCCCGTTTCCACATGACCTCGGCAATCGCCTCGGCCAACCGGGCCGGAAACAGGAAACGCACCGCGTTTCCCCGGCCCTGTGGAAACGACACCGCAAAACCGGCTCAGCCCATGCCCGAGAGGCCAGAGCCCGCCCGGCGGGTGTGAAGCACCCGCCCCCGGCAGGGCGGGCGCTGGCCGGTGGCTTCGGGCCACCGGCCCGAACTCACCAACAGCATCGCATGTCCTCGGCAATGGCCTCGGCCAACCGGGCCGGATCAGAAAACGCACCGCGTTTTCCCGGCCCTGTGGGAACCGCACCGCAAGACCGTCTCAGCCCATGACCGAGAGGCCAACGCCCGCCCGGTGGGCGCAAAGCGCCCGCCGCCCGAAGGGCGGGCGCTGGCCGTTGGCTTTGGGCCAACGGCCCAATGTGGGAACGGCATCGCATGACCTCGGCAATGGCCTCGGCCCCCCCCTACCGCGCCCGCCGGAAAAACCGGGAACGGTCATACAGGCTTTCCAGCCGCTTCAGCCGCGCCTCGGTCTCGCCCCAGCTCAGCGTCTGCACGGCGGCCAGCAGCGTCTCCACCAGCACGGTGATCGACACCATCGAATCCCAGGCGCTCGGCGCCTCGATATAGGCCGACAGCGTATGGCGGGCATGCTGCGCCGCCGGGCTGACCCAGCGATCGGTGATCAGCACCACCTCGGCCCCCTGCTCCACCGCCAGCTCCACCAGCTGCAACACGCTGTTTTCATAGCGTCGGATGTCGAACACCACCAACACATCCCCCGCCTTCATATCCAAAAGCGCCGGCGGCCAGGTGTTCGACAGGCCCGACAGCAGCATGACCTCGCGCCGGATCACCTTCATCAGCGTCACAAAGTAATCGGCCTGCGCATGAGTGATGCGCCCGCCGATCACATAGACCGCCCGCCCCGGATCGGCCAGCAGCGCCGCCGCCGCGTCGAACTCGGCATGATCAATCTGCCCCAGCGTCGCCTGCAAATTGCCCACCACCGCATCGGCAAAGCGGTTCAGGATGTGGGTATCCGGCGCCCCCCCCGCCCAGCGGTCATGCTTGGCCAAGGGCGAGACCAGCATCGCCTCCACCTCGCCCCGCAGCGCGCTTTGATAATCGGGATAGCCCTTGTAGCCCAGCTTCTGACACAGCCGCACCACCGTGGGCGTCGATACTTCCGAGGCCTTGGCCAGCGCCGTGATCGAGCCAAGCGCCGCCACCGGGTAATTCTTCAGGATATGGGTCGCCAATTGCCGCTCGGCCCGGGTCAGATCGGCCATGGCCGCGCGCATCTGCTCTTCGACGGTCATCGGTGTCCCTCCTGTTGCGCCCCCATTTAGCACCGGTTCCGGAAAAGTTTGTAACAGAAAATTTGCGTAAGAAAAATTCTTGACAGAAGCGCCCCGCAAGGTGGACGCTACCCCCAACAACAGGGATGACTCGCAGCAATGACTGCATCACAAGCCGACCATAGCGGGCGCTCTGCGCCTGACGGTGCCGCATATGTGGCGCCGCGCGCCCCGCAGATCGAGGGGCGCGACCGGACAGGGGATGTGATCCTCGTCTGCGAACATGCCTCCAATGCAATGCCCCCGCCCTGGGGCGACCTCGGGCTGACGGCTGAACAGCGCGAGGCCCATATCGCCTGGGATCCCGGCGCCCTGGGCCTGATGCGGGGGCTGGCGCGGCGGCTGGAGGCCACCTGCATCGCCGCCACCACCAGCCGCCTGATCTATGACTGCAACCGCGCACCGGACATGCCCGGCGCCATGCCCGCCCGCTCGGAAATCCACGAGATCCCGGGCAATGCCGCCCTCACCCCCGCCCAGCGCGCCCAGCGCAGCGCCGCGCTCTATGTGCCCTTCCACGATGCCTTGCACGCGCTGATCGCGGAACGCATCGCCCTGGGCCGCCGCCCGGTGATCCTCACCATCCACAGCTTCACGCCGGTCTATTTCGGCACCCCCCGCAGCGTGGAATTCGGCGTGATCCACGATGCCGACGCCCGCCTGGCCCAGGCCATCGTGGCCGAGGCGCAGGCCCGCACTGGCCTCAAGACCGGCCTCAACGAACCCTATTCGGCAGCGGATGACGTGACCCATACGCTGCGCCTGCACGCCACGCCCTATGGGCTGGTGAATGCCATGCTGGAAATCCGCAATGACCTGATCGCCACCCCCGAGGCCGAGGCGGCCATGGCCGACACCCTCGCCCCGGTTCTGGCCGCCGCCATGGCCACCCTCACCCGCCGGAAGGACATCTGATGCCGCGCTGGACCATCGCCTTCGTCCATTTCACCGACCGGCTGAACCACCGCGTCGGCCGCTTTGCCATGTATCTGCTGTTTGTCCTCATGGCGGTGCTGATGTGGTCCACCGTCACCAAACTTTACGGCCGCCCCTCGCTGTGGACGCTGGAAATGGCGCAATTCATCATGGTGGCCTATTACATTCTCGGCGGCCCCTATTCGATGCAACTGGGCAGCCATGTCCGCATGGACCTGTTCTATGCCCGCTGGTCGCTGCGGCAAAAGGCCTGGACCGATGCCTTCACCGTCTTTGCCCTGCTGATCTATCTGGGCGTGATGATCTGGGGCGCGGCGGATAGCCTCGCTTACGCGCTGCAACTGAAATGGGATGGCCTCATCCCCGAAATCGGACGGCTGGAGCGCAGCCCGACCGCCTTCCGCCCGCATCTCTGGCCGATCAAATCGGTCCTCTTCATCGGCTTCGTGCTGATGTTCCTGCAATCGCTGACCTATCTGATCCGCGACATTGCCATCATCCGCGGGGAGGAAATCTGATGCCGCAGGAAATGATTGCCCTGCTCATGTTCTCCACCATGCTGGTGCTGATGATCACCGGCCAGCGGGTGTTTGGTGTGATCGGCGTTGTCGGCGTCATCGCCGCGCTGGCGCTTTGGGGCACCGGCGGGCAGGCCATGGGCTTCTCGGCCTCGATGAAGCTGATGAAATGGTATCCCATGCTCACGCTGCCCATGTTCGTCTTCATGGGCTATGTCATGAGCGAAACGCGCCTCGCCGAAGACCTTTACAAGATGTTCCACGTCTGGTTCGGCCCGGTGCCGGGGGGGCTTGCCATCGGCACGATCCTTCTGATGGTGCTGATCTCGGCCATGAACGGGCTTTCGGTGGCGGGCATGGCGATCGGATCGACCATTGCCCTGCCGGAACTCCTGCGCCGGGGCTATGACAAGAAGATGGTCACCGGCACCATTCAGGCCGGTTCCTCGCTGGGCATCCTCATCCCGCCCTCGGTGGTGCTGGTGCTTTACGCCATGATCGCCCGCGCCCCGGTCAGCCAGCTTTGGCTGGCAGGGCTGATCCCCGGCCTTGTGATGGCGGGCCTGTTCATCGCCTATATCGCCATCCGCTGCGGGCTGAACCCCAGCCTTGGCCCCGCCTTGCCCCCCGAAGAGCGCGCGCAATATTCCACAGAGGACAAGCTGCGCCTGCTGCTGGCGGGCCTGCTGCCACTGGGCATCTTTGCCGCCATGATGGGCCCCTTCATCATGGGCACCACCTCGCTGGTGGAAAGCTCGGTCATCGGCGTCGCCGTCACCGTGCTGGCGGCCGTGGCGAAAGGCCGCTTCACCAAACAGGTGTTCGAGGTGGCGACCCGCGAAACCCTCGCCATCTCCTGCATGTTCATGTGGATCATTCTCGCCGCCCTCTCCTTCGGCGCGGTGTTCGATGGCCTGGGCGCGGTGAAGGCCATCGAGGGACTGTTCGTCGAGCAGATGCATCTGGGGCCATGGACGATCCTGATCCTGATGCAGCTTTCCTTCCTCATCATGGGCATGTTTCTGGATGACACCGCCATGCTGGTCATCGTGGCACCGCTTTATGTGCCGCTGGTCGCACGGCTCGACCTTGGCATTCCGCCCGATCAGGTGCTGGTCTGGTATGGCGTCCTCTACACCATCACCTGCCAGATCGCCTATCTGACGCCGCCCTTCGGCTATAACCTGTTCCTCATGCGCGCCTTCGCCCCGCCCGAGATCACCATGGGCGACATCTACAAATCCGTCACGCCCTTCGTGCTTCTGATGGTGGTGGCGCTGGTGCTGGTGATGGTCTTCCCGCAGCTCGCGCTGTGGCTGCCGCAAAATCTCAACGTGAAATGAGGGGGCGGCACGCATCGCCCCCCGCCCTTCCAACAACGGAGATCCCCATGACAACCAGACGCAAGTTCCTGACCACCGGCGCCCTTGGCGGTGCCGCAGCCCTGGCCGCGCCCACCGTGCTGTCGGCGCAAGCCCCGATCAAATGGCGGATGCAGACCTATGCGGGCGCCGCTTTGGGC
>NZ_JAEULU010000101.1 GCF_016792925.1 Gemmobacter sp. | reverse complement strand
TCGGCGTCAGGCGCGACCCGACACCGCCGAGAGGCTGAGCGGGTCAATGCCCATCGACCGCAGGGCAAGGCCCCATTTCGCGCTGTCATCGGCGGCAAAGATCAGCCCCTCGGGCGCCACGGCGGTCAGCCAGTCATTGCGGGCAATCTCGCCCTCCAGCTGCCCCGGCCCCCAGCCCGCATAGCCAAGGGCGAGCAAGGCCTGCGACGGCCCGCCACCCTGTGCCAGATCGGCCAGAATATCCTGCGTCGCCGTCATGGCGAGGCCCCCGCGCCCCACGCCCGGCACCATCATCGAACCGGCCCCCGGCGCATAATCACGGCTGTGCAGCACAAAGCCGCGCCCGCGCTCCACCGGGCCGCCGAAATGCACCCGGATGTCGCGCCCGGCGGGCGCCCGCCCGATGTCCAGATGATCGAGCAGCGCCGAAAAGCTGAGATCAGGCGAGGGCTTGTTGATGATCAGCCCCATGGCGCCCTCGTCGCTATGCGCACAGATCAGGATCACGCTTTTGTCAAAGCGCGGATCACCCATGCCGGGCATCGCGATAAGGATCGAGCCTGAAAGGTCCATGCTCCAGATATGGCCCCTTGCGGCGGCCGGTGCAACCCGGCCACAGCGGCAGCGGTTCGCCGGAATGTGATTTCCCATTACAGGCGCCGTGCCTATGTTCCACAGCATGACTCGCACCCTCGCCCTTGCCCTCGCCTTGCTGCCCGCCACGCTTCTGCCCTGCGGTGCCGAGATGTTGCGGCAAGAGGACATCGTGAAGGCCGAACTGCTGCCCGGCTGGCGCGAGGCCGATGGCCGCCAGATGGCCGCGCTGCATCTGCAATTGCGCGACGAATGGAAAACCTATTGGCGCGCGCCGGGTGATGCCGGGGTGCCGCCGGAATTTGACTGGTCAGGGTCGGAAAACCTCGCCGCCGTGCGCCCGATCTGGCCGCGCCCCGACCTGTTCGATTTTCAGGGCATGCAGACCATCGGCTACAAGCACAGCCTTGTGTTGCCGCTGGAGGTGACGCCGCTGGACCCGGCAAAACCGGTCGTGCTGCGGGCCTCGGTCGATCTGGGCCTGTGCAAGGATATTTGCGTGCCCGCGCAGCTGGTGCTGGGCGATGACCTGCCAATGCCCGGCGCACCCGATCCGCTGATCGCTGCCGCCTTGGGCCGCCTGCCGCAAGATGGCGCCAGTGCCGGGCTGGCCGATCTGGCCTGCACTGCCGAGCCGATCGAGGACGGGTTGCGCGTCACTGCCCGCATGACCCTGCCGCAAGGCACCGGCCCCGAGACCGTGGTGATGGAACCTCAGGCCCCGGTCTGGGTGTCCGATGCCACGGTTTCGCGCCAGGGCGACGTGCTGGTCGCGCAGGCCGATTTCGTGCCGTCTCCGGGTCAAGCCTTTGATCTGACACCCGAAACCCTGCGCCTGACCGTGCTGGACGAGACCCGCGCCGTCGAGGTGACCGGCTGCCCGCTACGCTAGCGCCGCCGCGATCCGCGCCGCCAGGGCGCGCGCCACCGCATCCTTGCCCATGCGCGGCCACGCCTCGGCACCCGCCCCGGAAATCAGCGTGATCGCATTTTCGCTGCCGCCCATGATGCCGGTCTCGGGGCTCACATCATTCGCCACGATCCAGTCACACCCCTTGCGCAAGCGCTTGGCCGTGGCATGTTCCACCACCTTCTCGGTCTCGGCGGCAAAGCCCACCACCAGCGCCGGGCGCCCCTCGGTGCGCTGCGAGATACTGGCCAGAATGTCAGGATTTTCGGCAAATTCCAGCGCAGGCGCTCGGCCCGAGCCATCCTTCTTCATCTTCTGCGCGCCCGCATTGGCCACCCGCCAATCGGCCACCGCCGCCGCGAAAACCGCCGCATCGGCGGGCAAGGCGGCCTCGACCGCCGCCAGCATCTGCCGCGCGGTTTCCACCTGCACCACGGCCACCCCGGCGGGCGGCGCAACGCTGGCCGGGCCGGTGACAAAGGTGACCCGCGCCCCCAGATCGCGCAGCGCGGCGGCCAGCGCCGTGCCCTGCGCCCCGGAGGAGCGGTTGGCGATATATCGAACCGGATCAATGGGTTCATGCGTGGGGCCAGAGGTCACCAGCACATGTTTGCCCGCCAGCGGCCCGCCGGTCAGTGCAGCCTCGATGGCCGCCACAATCTCCAGCGGCTCTGCCATGCGGCCGGGGCCAAACTCGCCACAGGCCATGTCACCCTCGTTCGGGCCGACAAAACGCACCCCATCGGCCCGCAACTGCGCCAGATTGCGCTGCGTGGCCTTGTGATCCCACATCCGCACATTCATCGCAGGCGCCATCAGCACCGGCGTATCGGTCGCCAAAAGCAGGGTCGAGGCCAGATCATCCGCCCGGCCCTGCGCCGCCTTCGCCATCAGATCGGCGGTCGCGGGCGCCACCACGATCAGATCGGCGCTGCGGCTGAGCTGGATATGGCCCATCTCGGCCTCGGCGGTCAGATCGAACAGAGCCTCATGCACCTTGGCCCCGGCCAAAGCCGAAACCGACAGCGGCGTGACAAATTCAGCGCCCGCGCGGGTCAGAACCGGGGTAACCGCCACACCGCGCTCGCGCAGACGGCGGATCAGGTCCAGCGCCTTATAGGCGGCAATGCCGCCACCGATCACCAGAAGAACGCGCTTGCCTGCCAGCATGGAACCCTCCGCCTTTGGTTCAGACCTAAGGCCGGGGGGGTGGAAACTCAAGCGCCACCTCCGGAATGGCAGGGCCGGAGGCGACGGCATGCAGCGCAATCGCCAGAAATGGCAAAGGCCCGCGGGGGAGGACCGCGGGCCTTTTGGGTTGGTGGAGCAGGGAGGAGGAGGCCCCACCACTCTGGCGCGAGGGAGGAGGAACGCGCCAGAAACCGGAAACTTACTTGCCGTAGGCCGCTTCGCGGGCCAGATCGGCAATCTGATGGCGGCTGACGCCCAGATCGCTCAGATCACGGTCGGACAGCGCGTTGAGTTCGGCCAGCGTGCGGCTGTAGATCGCGCGGCGTGCCAGAGCGGCTTTCACATTGACCGCGATATTGGCGACCAGATCAGCCAGCGAGATGCCCGAGCGACGGTTCGTAACGACATATGCCATGTCAGTGCCTCTTTCTTTCATCATCAGCGCGGGTTCCATGCCCTGCGCTGTTGAGATGAAAATGGGGCAATTGCTGCGCCTGCACAATCCAGAGTCTGACGAAACCCGTCATGCAGGCAGCGCATGGCTTGTTTCATCCTTGCTTTACAAATGATCAAACCGCTTTGATCGTGCGTTTCGCAAAGAAAAATCCCGTGCGGATCGCACGGGATTTCTGCACATGCAAAAATGCAGCTTTGCCGCCGGACTTACTTGGCCGGGGCCTTGGCAAAGCGCAGATAGGGCAGCTTGATGTCCAGCTCGCCGAACTTCTCGGTGGCCTGATCATTGTTCAGGCTGAGCGCCACGATGACATCCTGCCCCGGCACCCAGTTGGCGGGCGTGGCGATCGGCACGCCATCGGTGGCCTGCACCGCATCCAGCGCGCGCAGGATTTCGGCGAAGTTGCGGCCCACCGACATCGGATAGGTCATGGTCAGGCGCACCTTCTTGTCCGGCCCGACGATATAGACCGTCCGCACCGTGGCGGTATGTGCCGGGGCGCGGCCTTCGGTGGGCAGGTAATATTCGGCGGGCAGCATGTCATAGGCCTTGGCGACCGTCAGCGAGGTGTCGTCGATGATCGGGAAATCGGCGGGGCTGCCCGAGAAAGCCTCGATGTCGCGCTTCCATTTGCCATGATCCTCGACCGAATCGACGGAAACGCCGATGACCTTGGTGTTGCGCTTGGCAAATTCGCCCGCCAGCTGCGCCACGGCGCCGAATTCGGTGGTGCAAACCGGGGTGAAATCGCGCGGATGGCTGAAGATGATGGCATAGCTGCCGTCCAGCCAGTCGTGGAACTTGATGGTGCCGGCAGTCGACTCGGCGGTGAAATCGGGGGCGATGTCGTTGATACGGACGGACATGGGGTTCCTCACAGCGGAAGTTACCCGCCTGAAATAGGAGATTTGCCCAGCCGTTGCACCCCCTCTTGCGGTTTTGGGGCCAAAAGAGGACGGGCTTCCCTGTCCGCCGCCGCGCTCAGGTCTGCCGTTCTGCGGGGAGGATGCGGCGCAGAAAGTCTTGCGCCGCCCGATCCGGCACCTGCCCCGCCTCGATGGCGTCCACCTTGCGCATCACGCGGCGCAGGTGGTCGGCATCGGGCGTCGTCAGATTGGGGCCGCGCGCGATCTTGGCCCGCAGCTCGGCATCCGAGCGGGTGTAATAGTGGTTCAGCTGGATATGGTCTGCGCTATAGAAACCGGGCTGGCAGCGGGTTTTCTGGGTGAAGGCCTGCCCCCGGTCATTGCAGGTCACGCCACCGCCGGTCTCGATCTCATGCACCTTGAGCGCCGTCACCGCGCAGGGATCGACGATCATCTTGAAATTGCGCAAGCCCTTGGCATCGCTCATCGGATCGGGGTTGCGCAGGGTGTAGTTCTGCACCACGCCCCCCTCGGGCGGCGTCTGATGGCCCGAGCGGCCAAACATGTGCCAGGGCAGGCTGATATTGCGGCAGGCCTCCAGATGCGCCAGCGCCTCGGGCAGGCTGCGCGCCTGTTTCGGCACCAGAAACTCGTCCACGTCGATGAAGCTCATCCAGCGATAGCGCCCGCCGAAATTGCGCGTGGCATGGGCATAGGCCAGAACCTGATTGTGGATCTCCAGACCCCGGCGCGCATCGCGCAGCTTCTGATCCCAGGGAATCACGCTGCACAGATCGCCCACGGCATCGCGGATGGCCTGCACGGTGCCATCGGTGGAACCATTGTCATAAACATGGATATGCGCCACCCCGGCATCGGCATGAAACCGCGCCCATTCCGCGATATGGCGGGCCTCGTTCTTCACGATCAGCACCAGCGCAAGGCCACTGCGCTCTGGCAGCGCGGCAGGCGGGGTGAGACTGATCTTGGTGATGCTGCGCGAGCGGGTCAGAAATCCGAACATGGCCCGGTGTAGCAGGCGGCGGGGCGGCGGCAAAGGCCGCATAATTTGATCAAATTCGACTTGCCCTGCCCCGCAAAGCGCCTAAGATGCCGCCAAACCCCGGAGGCATGCCATGATCGACAAACGCGACTTTTACATCAACGGCGCCTGGGTGGCCCCGCTGGCCCCCAGGGATTGCGCGGTGATCGACCCGTCGACCGAGGAGCCCTGCGCCACGATCAGCCTCGGCTCGGCGGCGGATTGCGACCGCGCGGTGGCAGCGGCCAAGGCGGCTTTCCCGGGCTGGGCCGCCACCGCGCCCGAACTGCGGCGCGGCTATGTGGTGAAAATCCTTGAACAATACGAGGCGCGCGCCGAAGAAATGGCGCAGGCGATCAGCCTGGAAATGGGCGCGCCGATCAAGCTGGCGCGCGAAAGCCAGGCGCCCTGCCTGCCCTGGCATCTGAAGAATTTTCTCACTGCCTTTGACCAGATCGAATGGGTGCGCCCGTTGGGGCCGCATGCCCCGAATGACCGGATCGCGCTGGAACCCATCGGGGTGGTGGGGCTGATCACGCCCTGGAACTGGCCGATGAATCAGGTGACGCTGAAGGTGATCCCGGCGCTGCTGGCGGGCTGCCCCTGCGTGCTGAAACCCTCGGAGGAGGCGCCGCTGTCCTCGATGCTGTTTGCGGAGTTCTGCCACGATGCGGGCCTGCCTGCGGGCGTGTTCAATCTGGTGAATGGCGATGGCGCGGGCGTCGGCACCCGGCTGTCGGAACACCCGGATGTCGAGATGATCTCTTTCACCGGGTCGACCCGCGCGGGCCGCGCGATCAGCAAGGCGGCGGCCGAGACGCTGAAACGGGTGACGCTGGAGCTGGGGGGCAAGGGCGCCAACCTGATCTTTGCCGATGCCGATGAAAAGGCGGTGGAGCGGGGCGTGCGCCATATGATGCAGAACTCGGGCCAAAGCTGCAACGCGCCCTCGCGCATGTTGGTGGAACGGTCGATCTATGATCAGACCGTTGAAAAGGCAGCCGAAATTGCGCGCAGCATCGAGGTCGGCCCCGCCGCGCAAGAGGGCCGCCATATCGGCCCGGTGGTGAACAAGCGGCAATGGGAGCAGATTCAGGGCTATATCCAGAAAGGCCTCGACGAGGGCGCGCGGCTGGTGGCCGGGGGCCTCGGGCGGCCCGAACACCTGAATCGCGGCTTCTATGTGAAGCCCACCGTCTTTGCCGATGTCACCCCCGGCATGACCATCGAACGCGAGGAGATCTTTGGCCCGGTCCTGTCGATCCTGCCCTTCGACAGCGAGGAAGAGGCGGTGCGCATCGCCAATGACACGCCCTATGGCCTGACCAATTATGTGCAAAGCGCCGATGGTGCGCGGCGCAACCGGCTGGCGCGGGCCTTGCGCGCGGGCATGGTGGAGATGAACGGCAAATCCCGCGCGGCGGGCAGCCCCTTTGGCGGCATCAAGGCCTCGGGCCGGGCGCGCGAGGGCGGGCATTGGGGCATCGAGGAGTTTCTGGAGGTCAAGGCGATCTCTGGCTGGGACAGCGCCTC
>NZ_JAEULU010000334.1 GCF_016792925.1 Gemmobacter sp. | reverse complement strand
GATGCCCCAGATGGGCCAGAAGCGCTACGCGGCCTGACAGCCGACGAGGTTCTCGACGTCCACTTTGCTGCGGTGGAGTGGCTGCGAATGGCACCTGATCCACAAGTGCGCGCATATGCCGAACGACTGCGCGAGGTGGGGGAGGTTATTCTTCGGCGTGAAACCAACGAAGTCGGGCGAAGCCGTAATATTGGTCAAATACTTGGCATTGTGCCCGTCGGGCCGGGCGGCTTGTCGCCCGGGTATGCTATCGCCATCCGCCAACGGAATGCGCTGCTACGGCAGGCCAGAAAGGCCCATTCTGAATGGCGCGCGATGACAGACCGTCAGGCGGCGCGGGCAATGCTCGCTGCGCTTTCGTGGTATCAGTCGGGTGGATGGCATCTCGACAGAAGCCGACCTACTGCACCTGCCGGTGACACGGTGCGGGCTTGTTTCTGTCGCATTTTCCGCTTGGAGGTAGCGGTCCCCGGATCGGTTGAACGCATGGTCACAATCCTGTCCGAGTGACCGGATCGCCCAGCCGCCAAATTTGATGCGGCAGCGGATTTGGCGGCGGGCGGAATATATGGGTATTGCGTCACAATGAGGCCTGCCATGAGCGACCCCTTCCAAAAATTCGCCACCATCGCGCAGGGCGGCAATGCCACGCCGCCCGCGCCGCAGGTCGAGGTCCGGCCCTCGACGATGAGAGTTGAGGGCGTCACGGTAACTTCCGACCGAATTACCGCACTCGACCGCATCGCCCGGCAGACCGCCGCCATTCGCGCGGGCCTTGCAGATCAGTTGGCCGACATGCGCGCCAAGCGCGATGACGCCCGCCAGCGCGCCGGGCACTTGCGGGGCCGGATATCACAAGACCCCCGCGCAGGATCAGCCGCGCCCCAACTCGCCGAGCTTGATGCCGAGATCGCGATGATCGCCTCGCGAATTTCCGAAACCGAAAGCGAGCTTGGCGAGGCCGCCTCAGCCGCCGCTATCGCCCGGTCAAATTTGAAGGCCGGTCTGAGCTTCGCCCGCGACCATGGCCTTGCGATTCCGGCAGGCGTCGATGGGGGCCGGGCATGATCCGCGACATCCTGAAAAGCTTCACGAAACAGCGCACCGCGATGGCTGCCGGATATGATGCCCTCGATCACGTCCGTGCCGAAATCGCCGAGAAAGTTCGGGAAATCGAGGTCCTGCGCAGCGCGCCGCGCCCGGTTGCGGAAGCCTTGTCGCTTTTCGATGCGTGGGCGGACGAGGCCGCGACCGCAGCAATCGACCGCCTCCCGATCCATCGTCTGCTGGACAGTCGGAACCCAGCTCCCAGCCTTGAAACTGAAATCTTGCGGATGCCGGGCGAGATCACGCCGAACACCCGACCCGATGTCGAGATGCTTGTCGGTATTTTGTTCTTCGTGGGGCGCGATAGGCTGCGCGAGGTGATCGCCGGGCAACTCGGGGACCTCGTGGCGGGCCGCGAAGCCCTGAAATCCGATGAACGAGCCGAGCGGATCAGCGCCGCGCAGGCCGAGCTCTTGCATCTTCATCTCGTCGAGGAGCAACTCGTGCGCCAAATGCAGGAATCTGGGCTTTCCGTTTCGCGCCGGGCCGACGCGCCCGCGATTGCGCTGCTGGCCGACGACGCTAGCTTACCCGGTTGATCAAGATTGGGGCGCAGCGCTTTGCTTCAGCGTCACGGGCAGGCGGGCCGCTCCTCCCGTCATGCCTTGCGCCCCGACCACGCCCGCCAGCCTCCCGCGACAGGGGCGGTGCGGGCAGGTGGGGCGGTGCGATCAACACCGCCCCACCACCACAGGGCCACGGAGAGAGTGCAGGAGGGACGCTGAGCGTGGCCTGTGGTGTGCAGCGGGCACGCAGCAGGCGCGCTCCGAGGCCAGCCCAGAGGGGCAGGCGAGGGCGCCACCCGTTTAGGGACCCTACCAAGGCACCCCCCAGAGGCGGCGGTAAACCGGCCCCGGTTCTGGCCGTTTTCCGCATCCTGAAATTTCAATTTTGCTTGTGAAACGCCATGACCGTCCCCCAAATCCACACCCCTGACCCGCGAACCCGTCGAACCAATTTGCAAGACGCGCAGGCTACGCATCGCCCGGCCCGGCCCGACCTTGTCCGGCACCTCATGGGCCGCGCCGCCGCCGCGATCAGCCCGACCATCGCCAACCCGACCACAGAGGACGACGCATGACGCCCGAGGAAATCAAAGCCGAAGCCCATCGCCGCGCGGCGCGCATGGATGGCCTGAACGTCGTTCAGCGCCGTGCCGCCGTCGCACGGATCGAGGGGGAGATTCGGGCCGAGGCCGCAGCCGCCGCAGAGGCCGCCGCGAAGGCGCAGGCCAGCGCCGAGGCGCTTGGCGAGCGGAAACGCATCGCGTCCGTGGTCGCAGTCGGGACCACCATGGGCCGCGCCAATGCGGCCCTTCGGCTGGCTCTGGCCGGGCCTGTGGACGCGGAGGCAGCCCGCGCGGTCTTGGCGACTTTGCCAATTGACCCGGCTGGCCCCGTTGCCGCACTTCCCGCAACGGCCCACTTCGGTTCGGAAGCGCAGCAGGCCGAGCGCGCCCGCATCCACGCGATCCTGAACTGCGAGGAGGCCAAGGGCCGCGACCGCACGGCGCTCGCTCTTGCGCTCGACACCAGCGTGGACCTAGCGACCGCCGCCGTGGCGCTGGAAGGAGTGCCTAAGGCAGAAACCCGAACTTACCCAAGTCTTGCCGAACGATCAGCGGAGGCAGGCGACTTCGGGCACCAGCCGGTGTTGCAGGGCAAAGCCGCTTCCGAGGACGTCTGGGCGAAAGCCATCGCTGCAACAACCCCACGTGTCGGGGCATTTGCGTCTGGCGGGCCTGCCGGGCCAGTTGCGGTTGGTCTCGGAGGTGATGCGTCTGCGCGGTCTGCGGAATTGGCGGCTCAAGCTCGCCGATGGGCGGATGAGGAGCGCGGCCATTTTGGGGGCGCGTGATGGCGGGGAAGCGTCAGGATGATCCGCCAGAACTTGATGGCGCCCATGCCCCGCTGGCAGACGTCGCGCGCCTCCTCGGAATTCATCCTGAGCGTCTTCGGCAATTGCAGCGCGGCGGCTACATTTCTCGGGGGAAGAAGCGTGGCTTTGTTTCCGTCATTTCGGCGGTTTCTGGATATTGTCGGTTCCTTCGGGAGGACAGCGCAACAGGGACAGAACCGACCCCTGCCGCGCGATCCCATGCGGCGAAGGCGGCGCTCGTCAGCGCGGCCACTGCCCGGCGACGCGATATTCTTACTGAGCAGGGCGCCGCAATCGAGGCGGTCGAAACCATCGCAGCCGCCGCAGCCCGCCGCCTCCGGGCAGCGCGTCTTTCGTCGGACCTTCCGCACGCCGCCGCCGCCACGTTCAAACACGAGCTTGCCGCGTCGCTGGAGCGGATCAACATCGCGAGATTGACAGCTCTCGATGCGATCAAGACGGGCGATTTCAGTAGAATAGACGGCCATGATCGCCATGATCGCTAAGATTCAGAACCACCCTGTGCTGCGGATGCGCATTGCCGTGGCAACCGCGAAACAGCTATTTCCGGGAACGCCACCGGGGCTGTTTTTTGACGAGGCGCCATTTGATGGGCGCGGGCGTTTCATGTCGGTCGGGCAAGCATTCAGGATCGCGCTTGCATTTCACCTACCGCGCCGCGAGGCCGCAAAGTCTGCCCGGCGTTCTCGGTTCACCAGCGCCCGATACCGTGCCGCGCGGGCTGCCCGATTGCCCCTCGCGGTCGATTACGTTGCCCAGATCGTGGCCGCCGAGTTCGCCCACCTTGCCACCGTTGCAGGCGAACTGGGCGGCGACAAAGATGTGGCGAGGCTTCATGCCGCCGCCTCTGGGATCGCCGGTCAAGCGGAAAGAGGCCGCGCCCAGCTGGTGGCGCAGTTGGAGAAGCTGGGGGCTGTCCATGGCTGAGCAGACCTTGTTGACCGTGGAAGCCTTCTGCCGCCTCGTCGGTGCCGCGCCGGGGGAGATTGACGACCTTATCACGCGCGGCGTTCTGCACAAGCCGCAACCGGGCCAGATTGGCCTTGTGGCAGGCGTTGGGGCTTACATAGCCGACGTCAAGGCACGCGCCCGCGACGCCACGCTGTCGCAGGCGGCCACCGCCGCCCGCAACGCCCGTGCTGAGGCATCTGAACTCGCATTGGCCGTTGCGCACCGGGAACTGATCCCAGACGAGGAAGCCGAGACCGCCGTGGATTTCCTGTGCGCGGTCATCACCCGCGAACTCACTGGCCTTCCGGCCCGCGCGACCCGCGACCTCCGCAGCCGCGCCGCGATGGAGGCGGCGCTTCGGGCCGCTATGACCGATCTTGCAGGCGATCTTTCAGACGCGTGACGAGAGCCAAAAGGCGATCATGACAGGTAGATCTGCCGCTGGATCTCAAAGAACGCTTTCCGAATAGTGGCGATCTCCCCAAGCGCGAGTTTTGCATCAGCCAAGGTTCCATAGCGCGCAGTCAGCAGTCCTCCCAGCTTGCTGGTCGCCAATTCTGTTTCGCCGCCCGATTCATATGCGCTTAGCACGCCCAGGAGGAAATCCCGCATCTTGATGTCGGCATCGCCCAGCCCTTGCTCCCGCACGGCTTCCGCCCGATCAGTCCGGGTTTTTGGTTCAGTCGAGAATCTGATGTAGGCCAGCACGTCGAACAGATCGCTATTCGGGGCATCAACAAGACGGCGCATCTCTGCGAGCTTTTCGGGGTCATAGCCTTGCTGTTCAAGAACAGCCACAAAGCGTTCGCGGCTCTCTGGATTGCTCCATTCTCGGCGCAGATCATCCTCGCTGGCAATCATCTTGGACAGATCGCCAAACAGCCGATCTAGAAATTGCTGGGCCGACATTGGCTTGCCATCCGGCCCCCAATAGGTCGTCGCCGCAAGGTAGCGAATTGCCCGCTCCTTGCCATCTGCCAGCCGGATAATCAGCTTGGGCTTTCCCTCACCTTCACCTCCATCACCGCCCCCCTCCGGCGGCTCCGGCTCGTCTGTTGGCTCAGCCTTCGGACCCGGCGGGCGAGGAGGTTCCCCTTCTGGCGGAAGCGGCTCGCCATCCCATTCGGGGTCATTGAAGTTTTCATGCGCTTTCACAAAGTCGTAGATCGTGAAGTAATCCTTGCCGTCATAGGTGCGGGTGCCCCGGCCAATGATCTGCTTAAACTCGATCATTGACCTCACAGGGCGCATCAGCACGATATTGCGGACATTGCGCGCATCCACCCCGGTGGAGAGCTTTTGCGAGGTGGTCAGGATCGTCGGGATCGTCTTGTCGTTGTCCTGAAAATCCCGCAAGTGCAGTTCACCCAGCTTCCCGTCTTCTGCCGTCACGCGCTGGCAATAGTTCGGGCTGGGGTTCGCCTTTACCTGATTGATGTAATCGCGGATGCGCAACGCATGTTCCTGTGTCGCGCAAAACACCAGTGTCTTTTGCCGCTGGTCTATCTGCGCCATAAACTCGGCCACGCGGCTGCGCTCACGCTCCTCGATCACGATACGGGTGTTGAAATCCGCCTCTGTATAGCGGTCTTTCTCGATCTCGCCCGCGATGATTTCATCCGTCCCATCCCAGACATATTCATCCAGCGTGCTGGCCATCTGCCGCACCTTGAAGGGGGTCAGGAAGCCATCCTCAATCCCCTCGCGCAGGGAGTACACATAGACCGGCTCGCCGAAATAGGCGTAGGTGTCGGCGTTGTGTTTGCGGCGGGGCGTGGCCGTCAGGCCAAGCTGCACGGCGGGGGCGAAGTAATCCATGATCCCGCGCCAGTTGCCTTCGTCATTCGCGCCGCCCCGGTGGCATTCGTCGATGATGATGAAATCGAAGAAATCCGGCGGATAGGCCTCATAGCTTGGCTTGCCACCGCCAGTCATGCCCCCCTCTGTCATGAAGGTCTGGAAGATGGTGAAGAAGATGCTGGCGTTTTTCGGTACGCCGCCTTTCTTGCGGATCGTGTCGGGGTCAATCCGCGCCACGGCATCAGACGGGAAGGCCGAGAAGGAGTTATACGCCTGATCGGCCAGAATGTTGCGATCTGCCAGAAACAGGACGCGCGGGCGGCGGGTCGGTTCGCCCGAAAGGTTCCAGCGGGCGTGGAACAGCTTCCATGCGATCTGGAACGCGATAGAGGTTTTGCCGGTGCCCGTTGCCAGCGTCAGCAGGATGCGCTTGTCGCCCTTGCCCACGGCCTCCAGCACGGCATTGATGGCGTTGTGCTGGTAATAGCGAAGCTCCCACTTGCCGCCCGCCACCTCGAACGGCACCGCGCCAAAGCGCATCCGCCAGAGGTTCGCATCGCCAAAGCAACGATCCCAAAGCTTGTCGGGCGTCGGGAAGGGCTGCACGTCGCCTTCTGCCCCCGTCGCCATATCGGCCTCGTACCAGCCGAGGCCATTGGTGGCATAGGCGAGGCGGGCTTTCAGGCGGGTGGCATAGTCCCTGGCTTGGGCAAGGCCGGTGGTGTGGGGAAGGCCCGCCCGCTTGGCCTCGATCACCGCCAATTTCTGGTCGCGGTAGATCAGGACGTAATCGGCGCTCAGGCGATCCCCGCGCTTGCCCCCCGGCAGGATGCGACCGGGGCAGATCACCTCGCGCCGTACGCGTGCCCCCGGAACCGTGGTCCAGCCTGAGGCCGCCAAAACCGGATCAATCCGGTTGGCGCGGGTGTCGGATTCGGTCTCGTTCTCAAGCATGGGGCGAGCTTAGGTCAGGTCAGTTCGCCTGAGAAGGCTTTTTGCAGGAGGGATTGGCGGAGAGTGTCAATCAATCGTAGCTTAGTTTGAAGGGCTGCCTCCATCTCTGTTTTTGCCTCTAAGACTTCCTCAATTCGAGCAACAATATCCCGCTGTTCGTTTTCATCTTTTGGGTACGAAATAGTGACTTCACGAATTTCCTTAAGGTGGAGGTTGGGAACTCCGGAACCCTTTAGCCGACCATTAAACTGCTGTTTTGCGGCGGCCGAATTGATAAAATGAAGCAAGAGTTCGGGAAGCAAACCAGCCTTTGCCCGAAGCAGTGCCAAACTGACATAAATGTCAAAGCTTATATCTCGATCAACTATCGCGCCAACACCGGTGGTCCCGTTCTTCGCCAAGAGAACATCTCCCCGTCTAGGAGACACCCGCCTTTGCATCTCTACATGCTGGCTGTCGTCAATGAACTTAACATTCTCCCAGTCTATCCGACCGCTAGTCACGTTGCGAGAGGACAGAAAAACATGTCCAGATTCGAAGTATTTTGGAGTCTGGTGCGTTCCATCAGTTATTTTCTCACAAACTTCGGAAAGCATATGTGTTGCCCAAGTCGGTGATGGCTGCGAGAAGAAAGAACTGCGCATCTGATTGAACAACTCCCGCGCGTCTGCGAGGTTGGCTTCGGTGTTGGCGCGGGCGCGGGAGAGTCCCTCGAAGGCTTCATCCAGAAAAGCAACTATCCGTTTCTGTTCGTCCAGCGGTGGGAGGGGGATAGGCAGTGCCTTATAAGCTCCAAAGTCGAGGTTGCGGATACCAGTTGAGTTGGACTGAATCTTTTCGGTCACACCCGATACATACCACCAGTTCAAAGCGTGGAGCAAAAACCGGTAGTGAAGCTGAGAAGGATCGTTCACGCGAATGGCGCTCGTAAAGTTGCTGAACGAGTAGCCATCATCTGCAAGTTCAAAGGCAACAACTCGACCCACAGCTTGCTTGGGCCCGCCGCCAGACTTCTCAATGACGATGTCGCCAAATTGAAGTTGCCGCTTCTCCAGTTGTCGTTCTTCAACTTCGATTTCGGCAATATCGTCGAAGGAAAGCACCCCGTGAGGGCGGAAGTTCGTGTTGCGAATAACCTTGGCAGTTGTGAACGGCCCCTTCTTACCAGTCCACAGGCCATTAAAGAAGGAAGCTACGCCCTCCAGCGGAACCAGCCGCCACCCAGCCTTCACAGCAGCCCCCTGATCCGCTCAAAGATTTCCGACGTCTCGGCATCGCGGGCAAGGATCGCGTCGATGATCTCTTCCGGGCTGCACAGCGCCTCGGCTTCTGGCGCGTTGGGGTTCTTCACCGACAGATCAAAGGTCGCCGCGTCCACATCGGCCATGTCCACGACCCAAGACTTCGGCCCCGTCACGAATCCGCGCTGCAACGCCACAAACTCGGCCATGTCGTCATCGTTCAGCGGGTTCGTCTTGCCCATGCTGCGGCCCGGATCAAGCTGGTAGTACCAGATGCGCCGCGTGGGTTCGCCCTTCTGGAAGAATAGCACCACCGTCTTGACCCCGGCCCCCTGAAACGTGCCCTGCGGGCAATCAAGGATGGTGTGCAGATTACACGCCTCCAGCAGTTCGCGCCGCAGGGCCACGCTGGCATTGTCGGTGTTGCTCAGGAAGGTGTTCTTGATGACCACCGCCGCGCGCCCCCCGGCCCGCAGCTTGCGGATGAAGTGTTGCAGGAACAGGTATGCCGTCTCACCCGACTTGATGGGGAAGTTCTGCTGCACCTCCCGTCGCTCGCCACCGCCAAAGGGCGGATTGGCAAGGATGATGTCGTGGCGGTCCTTCTCCTGTATGTCCATCACGTTTTCATTCAGCGTGTTGGCGTGGACGATGTTCGGGGCCTCGATCCCATGCAGGACCATGTTCATGATCCCGATGACATAGGCGAGCGACTTCTTTTCCTGCCCATAGAAGGTTCGGCGTTGCAGCGTCTCGTAATCGGTGGCCGACATATCGGGGCGGCGCAGGTGGTCATAGGCCTCGCACAGGAAGCCCGCCGAACCTACCGCGCCATCATAGATCGTCTCGCCGATCTGCGGGTTCACCACCCTGGTCATCGCGCGGATCAGCGGGCGGGGCGTGTAATATTCGCCGCCGTTGCGCCCGGCATTGCCCATGCGGCGGATGCGGGTTTCGTAAAGCGATGACAGTTCGTGCTTGTCGTCCTGCGTCTTGAATTGCAGGCCATCTACGATTTCCAGCACATCGCGCAGGATATAGCCTGAGCGGAACTTGGAACGCAGTTCGGTGAACACCTCGCCGATCTTGTATTCGATGGTATCCGGCCCCGTGGCGCGATCATGGAACAGCGACAGATGGGGGAACAATTCCTGATCGACAAAGCGCACCAGATCATCGCCCGTCATGGCGGCGTTGTGGTCAAAGACGCCATTGAGCTTTGGGGCCGCCCAGCGATCCCAGCGGAAGCGCCCGTCGATGATCGGGGCGTAATCCAGCCCCTCCAACTCAGCACGGTCGCGGCGATCAGATTCCAGATCGTGCAGGTATTTCAGGAAGAGCAACCAAGAGGTTTGCTCAACATAGTCCAGCTCATTGCTGATACCTTCTTCGGCGCGAAGGGCCTTTTCGATGGCGTTGAAGGCATTTTCATACATGAAGGCGCACCCGGATCGTTTCGCCTTTCCTAGCCATGGATGCACTGACGTTGCAAGACGTTCGTTGCAAGACGTTGCAGGCTGCGCGGAATGGCGGTCTGTCACTCGGGGCCGCGCCCGTCATCCACCATCCCCGAGGGTATGCGGCAGGCGCGCATCAACACCTTGGCCCGCATCCCACCATCGAACCGCTACGCATATTGCTCATGAAATGACGGCCACAGAATGTCAGCGCCCATAGGGGGATCGCGGAGATAGGGAGTTTCGAGGAGCTTGAAGGGGGCTAACTTCGCATCTGCTGAGTCGAAAGAGGCGACGGCAGGCGCCGAAAACGCTGCTGAAAGCGGTATAACCGCGTTGCAATTCGGAACTTCGTGGTTGGCTAGCCGATGGGGTAGCACAATCACCAAGTTCAGTATTTTTTAGTGAAATCAACAGCTTGCGAGGATGATTGGAGCGGGTGAAGGGAATCGAACCCTCGTCATCAGCTTGGGAAGCTGCGGCTCTACCATTGAGCTACACCCGCATGCCGTCTGATTTAGGGGAAAGCCGGGGCAGGGTCAAGCGGTGCAGGCGCAAAATCCTGCACCGCTTGCTGCATACCGGCCGGGGGGCTTTGGCCGATATGCAGGACAGGTGATCCGCTTACATGGCGGGCAGCAGGACCGAGTCGATGACGTGGATCACGCCGTTCGATTGCTTCACATCGGCGATGGTCACGGTGGCCACGCGCTCCTGACCATCCTTGATCTGGATCTTGTCGCCATCCTTCATCGCGGTGAATTCGCAGCCGCCCACGGTTTTCACCGGGTGCATGCCCTTGTCATCGGCGATCATCTTGTCGATGGCAGCCGACATCGCCTCTGCGGCGACGACATGGCAGGTGAGGATCTTCACCAGCTGATCCTTGTTTTCCGGCTTCAGCAGGGTGTCCACAGTGCCAGCGGGCAGGGCCTCGAAGGCGGCATTGGTGGGGGCGAAGACGGTGAAGGGGCCTTTGCCCGACAGGGTTTCCACCAGACCGGCGGCCTGCACGGCGGCCACGAGCGTGGTGTGATCCTTCGAGTTCACGGCATTCTCGACAATGTTCTTGTCCTCGAACATCGGCGCGCCACCGACTTCGGGGTTGGCGGCGAAAGCGGCGGTGGTGGTCAGCGCGAAAGCGGTGGCGAGTGCGAAGGCTTTCATGGTGGTTCTCCCTATGATCCGCCGGGCCGTTCCCGACTGGATTGCAAGGGATACGGCGGGGCCGGGCGGATGGATTGCCCGGCACACGCGCCTGTGATGTTTCGTGATCGCGCGCAGCGATCAGCGGCGGCGGCGGCGGCCCTCGCCGCTGTTGAGGTTGTAATTCGCCTCGGGCAGGGTCACCACGCCGGACAGATGCGGGAAGGCATCGGTGGCGTGGGGAATGGCATTCGCATTCACGAAATGCTCCTGGAAGCGCGGCTCGATGGCGGTTTCGATCTTGTGGATGTCATGCACCGTGGCCTCGATCGCGTCGCGGGCGGCCCGGTTCAGCAGGGCGATGCGGGCGCCGGTGCCTGCGGCATTGCCCGCGCTGGTCACCTTGTCCAGCGGCGCATCGGGGATCATGCCCAGAACCATGGCGTGTTTCGGGCTGATATGGGCGCCAAAGGCACCGGCCAGCGTCACGCGGTCCACCGTCTCCACGCCCATTTCATCCATCAGCAGGCGCGCCCCGGCATAAAGCGCCGATTTCGCCAGTTGAATGGCGCGGATGTCGCCCTGCGTGACCCGGATCACCGGCCCGCCGGTGGCGCTGCCATCATGCAGCAGATAGGCATGGGTGCGGCCCTCGGGCTGGCTGCGCGCGGTGCCAACCTGATCGGCCGACCCGATCAGGCCCGAAGGATCGACGATCCCGGCCATGCGCATCTCGGCCACGGCCTCGATGATGCCCGAGCCGCAAATGCCGGTGATGCCCGAGCCCTTGATCGCCGCCTCAAAGCCCGGATCATCCGACCACAGGTCCGACCCGATCACCCGGAAGCGGGGTTCCTTGGTCACCGGGTCGATCTCGACCCGCTCGATGGCGCCGGGGGCGGCGCGCTGGCCCGAACTGATCTGCGCGCCCTCGAAGGCCGGGCCGGTGGGGCTGGAGCAAGCCAGCACGCGGGTCTTGTTGCCCAGAAGGATCTCGGCATTGGTGCCGACATCGACGATCAGCACCATGTCCTCCGACTTGCCCGGCTCTTCCGACAGCGCCACGGCGGCGGCATCGGCGCCGACATGGCCCGCGATGCAGGGCAGCACATAGACCTGCGCGGCGGGGCTGACATGGCTGAGGTTCAGATCGCGGGCGGGCAGGGCCATACTGCCGCTGGTGGCCAGGGCAAAGGGGGCCTGACCCAGCTCGACCGGATCAATCCCCAGCAGAAGGTGGTGCATCACCGGGTTGCAGACAAAGACGATCTCATAGATTTCCGCCTGTGCGATGCCCGCCTCGGTCGCGATGCTGGCGGCCAGCGCGTCGATGGCCTCGCGCACGGCGCGGGTCATCTCCACATCGCCGCCGGGGTTCATCATCGCATAGGACACCCGGCTCATCAGGTCTTCGCCAAAGCGGATTTGCGGGTTCATCAACCCGCTGGAGGCCAGCACCTTGCCATCGCGCAGGTCGCACAGATGCGCGGCGATGGTGGTAGAGCCGAGGTCGATGGCCAGGCCATAAAGCCCGCCCTCGTGGAAGCCCGGCCAGATGTCGAGAATGCGCGCCGCCTGATCGTGGTTGCCCCTGTGCAGCGCCACGGTGATCTTCCATTCGCCCTTGCGCAGCACGGGTTGCAAGCGCCGCAGGATCGACAGATCGGCGGTCACCTCACCCACGCCCCATTGATCTGCCAGCGCGCGTTTCACGCGTTCAAAATCGCCGGTGGGTTCGTGCATGTCGGGTTCGGCCACCTCGATGAACAAGGCGCGGGTGGCCGGGTCCATCGCGATCACGCGTTCGGTGGCGGATTTGCGGATCACCTGCTTATGCACCTGGCTTTCCGGCGGCACGTCGATGACCACATCGCCCATCACCTTGGCCTGACAGCCCAAGCGGCGCCCGTCGATCATGCCGCGCTTGGATTTGTACCGCTCCTCGACCGCGTTCCATTCGGTCAGCGCCTCGTCATCGACATTAATGCCGAATTTCGGAAACTCGCCATAGCCCGGCGTGATCTGGCATTTCGAGCAGATGCCCCGCCCGCCGCAGACCGAATCCAGATCGACGCCAAGCGCCCGCGCCGCCTGCAAGACCGGCGTGCCAAGCGCGAAACGCCCGCGCTTGCCCGAGGGGGTAAAGATCACCAGCGCCTCTTCAGCAGTGGTCTGCGGGGCCTCTTTGGGCTGGGTGGCGGGGGTCATGGCTGCCTCACGTCTGCGGCTCCCGGCTGGGGCGCGAATTCATAGTGGATCTGGTCAAAACTGTCGCAGGCAAAGGTATAGAACCAGCGCAGGGGGGCGGCCACCTCGGGCACGCCATGCAGCGCATTGCCGGGCACGAAAAGCGCGATGCCGGGCGCAAGCCGGTGCGGCTGGCCGTCGATCATCACGATTCCCTCGCCCTCCAGACCGAAATAGACCTCGGGCTGGGCATGGCGGTGCAGCGCGAAATGATCGCCTGCCTGCATCATGGCAATGCCGCAAACCAGACTGTTCGACCCTGTGACATCACCCGAATGCAGTGTTTTCCAGCGCAGGGTGCCCCGTGCCGGATCGTCCCAACCATGGTCGGGCAGGTTGCTTGCGTCAACCGAGAGGGCGTGCCGCATGGGGGAGCCTTTGGTTTGCCTGTCCTGTTGCGCTCTTTCTAGGCTGCGGCGCCGCAGGCGCAATGCCTGTTCGCGGCATTTATCGCCCGGGAAGCGGCGTGGCCACCGTCAAAGGAACACATCCTGCAACAGAATGGCATCGCCATCGGCCAGGATCAGCAGCGTTCCGGCCTCGACCTCGCGCAGGCGCAGGCTGCCCGGCAGGTCTTCGAGGTCGAGGCTGCGGGTGCCCAGCAGCAGGTGATCCTCGCCCAGCGTGAAATCGCGGATCACCGAGCGCGTGTCGGGCCCGCCGCCTGCGCCCAGAAAGACAAAGCTGTCGGCGCCGCTGCCGCCGCGCAGGTCCTGTCCGGCGGCACGGATATTGGCAAAGAGCATGTCGTCACCGGCGCCACCGCGCAGCACGCACCGCTCGGCCCCGCTGTTCAGATGGTCATCGCCCTCGCCGCCAAACAGCCAGTCGCGCCCGGTTTCGGCCCGCAGCCGGTCATCGCCCGCGCCGCCCAGCAACCGGTCCTGGCCCGCGCCGCCCTGCAAGATGTCCTGCCCGTCGTCGCCGCGCAGCACATCCCGCCCTGCGCCCCCCACCAGCACATCATGTCCCGTGCCACCGCGCAGCAGGTCATTGCCCGTGCCGCCTTGCAGCGTGTCGCTGCCCGCGTCGCCCAGCAGGCGGTCATGGCCATTCTCGCCCGCCAGCCATTCGGCCCGGGCGCTGCCGATCACCGTATCGGCGCCATCGCCCGCCGCCGCCCGCACCTGCGCCCCGGCAAAGACCTGGCCATCCATATCCTCCCAGCCCGCCGCGATCAGATCGGCCCCGGCGCTGCCATCCACCCGCGAGGTGATGCCTGCGAATACCAGCCCCGCAGCGCTGAAATGCCCTGCGGCATCCAGCAGCGTGGTGGTGCTGCCATCGGCATGGGTGATCACCAGATCATCCATCGCGCTGCCATTCACCGCCGCCCGGCTGATCCGGCCCGCAAGATCGGACCATTCGCTATAGCCCCGGCCCAGATACAGCCGGTCGCCCCCGGCCTGATCGAAATCGGTGATCAGGTCCTGGCCCGCGCTGGCGTCGATGCGATCGGCCCCGGAGCCGCCCTCCAGCGTGTCGCTGCCCGACCCGCCGCGCAAGAGATCCGCGCCACGCCCGCCGAACAGCAGGTCATCCCCGCCATTCCCGGCCAGACGGTCGCCGCCATCCTGACCGAACAGGAAATCCTCGGCCTCGGCGCCCTGCATGTCATCCCGCCCGGTGCCGCCGTACAGAAAGTTGTTGGCCGCCGCCGCCCCGCGCAGCGTGTCATTGCCGCCATGGCCAAAGCCGAAGCCCGCCTGCCGCACTGCATCCATGGCATAGCCGCCATCATAGTCTTCGTTGCGCAGCTGCGCCTCGCGCAGGGTCAGCGCCACCTGCTCGTCGCCCGCATGGTCGGCGGGCGCATCATCCAGCGAAAAGGCGTTGAGGGCAAAGGCAAGGCTGTGCTGGTGCAGATAGCGCAAATCGCCATCGCCATCGACCGCGACAAGGCTGGAGGCCCCGGCCTCGGCCCCCGAAAACCAGCCGGTGCCAATACCCTTGTCAGCGAACCATTCCTGCATCCGCGAGAGCCATTGCGTCGGCACCGTCTCGCCCGAGAAATCGTTGATCGCATCGCCCGCAAGGCTGGTTTCGGTCAACAGGATGTCATCGTCGCCCAAGGGGGCATAGGCCCGTTCCAGCGCGGCGATATAGGTTGCGGCGTCGCTCACCGTGTCATCGGCGAACCAGCCGGGGTAAAGATGGGCGGCCCAGACCAGATCCTCGCCGATGGCTGCGCGCAGGAAATCCAGCGCCGACTGGTGGCCGACCTGTTCTTCGGCCAGATCGTCGAATTGCGCCGAATAGCCCCAGCCGCCCACCAGAATGCGCCCCTCGGCCCGGTCTTGCACCAGCGCCGCCAGTTCGGCCATGTGGCGGGCGTAAAGCTCGACCATCTGGGCCTCGACCGCGCCTTTGGTGCCTTGCGCCGCCAGCACCACCGCGCGCTCATAGGCGGCGGGTTCATTGGCCAGCTCGAAGCCCCAGGTGGCGGCGGCAACCTCGGGGTGTGCCTCCAGCCAGTCCATCATCTGCCCCCACGCGGCGAGGGCGCGGGGCTGCACATCCTCGGCCAGCGCGGCGGCGATCTCGGCACTGCTGAGGCTGCGATCATCGCCCAGCCGTTGCTGCCCGCCATCGGCATGGGTGAAGACCAGCTGAAAGCCCTCGGCGGCGGCGGCGGCGAGAAAGCGTTCATATTGCGGGTGCAGCGCGCCTGTTTCGTCAAAGGCATAGGCATTGAAGGAAAGGCGCAGCGTGGTCACCCCCGGCAGCGCCGCGCGCAGGCCGGCGGCAAAGCCCTCCGGGTTGCCATCCATGCCCAAGGGCAGGATCTGCTCGCCGCCCTGCCACATGTAATAACGCGCATCGGCGGCGATATTGGCCTCATAAGTGCCATTTGCCCGGTCCTCCGCTGCGGCCAGCTCGGCCGAGCAAAGGATATGGATCATGTTCACGCCACCCAGATCGCTCATGGTCAAATACCCGCCTTCGCAATGCCGCAGAGGCGGCCACATAGGCGTTTCTGCGGGCAAGGGGTGGTGGGAATGAGAAGGCATGACGGCAGAAATGTGCCGCTTGCCTCAATTCCATGAACAATTGCCGGTCTGGGGCGAAACAACGGCCCGATCCGCGCGGTTCGACTGGGCAAGGGTCTGAAATGCGAAACGCCCGCCTTGCGGGCGGGCGTCTGGCTTGCGGGTCGGAAGGATCAGCCGCGACCGCGGCGCCCGCCACGGCGACCGCCCGCCGATTGGGTGGCGGCAGCCGAGGCTTCGGCGAAGGTGGCGCCTTGCTCCACCGCCTCGATCACCTTGGAGAAGCGGATCCATTCGCCGCCATTGGCATCGTGGTTCATCAGGAAGTTGGCGGCGCGGATCGCCTCCATCTCCACCTGACGGACCGGGTTCATGATGGCGCTGGTCATGCCCGCGCCGATGGCCATGGGCAGGAAGGCCGCGTTGATGCCATGGCGATGCGGCAGGCCGAAGGAGATGTTCGAGGCGCCGCAAGTGGTGTTCACGCCCAGCTCCTCGCGCAGGCGGCGCACCAGTGCGAACACCTGCTGCCCGGCCGAGGCCATCGCGCCCACCGGCATCACCAGCGGGTCCACCACGATGTCATGCGCCGGGATGCCGAAATCGGCGGCGCGCTCCACGATCTTTTTCGCCACGGCGAAACGGACATCCGGATCGGGCGAAATGCCGGTGTCGTCGTTCGAGATCGCCACGACCGGCACATTGTATTTCTTGACCAGCGGCAGCACCAGTTCCAGCCGCTCTTCCTCGCCCGTCACCGAGTTCAGCAGCGGGCGGCCCTCGCAGGCCATCAGACCGGCTTCCAGCGCGCCCGGAACCGAGCTGTCGATGCACAGCGGCACGTCGACGGTTTGCTGGATGATCTCGATCAGCGCCTTCATCAGCGGCGGCTCGACAAAGTTGTTGTCGGCATAGCGCGGATCTTCGGCCATCTTGTTGGTGAAAACGGCGCCCGAGTTCACGTCCAGCACGGTTGCGCCGCAGGCCACCTGCTCCAGCGCGTCCTTGATGACGGTGTCGTAATTGCCCATCTCCAGCTCGGCCGCCAGCTTTTTGCGGCCCGTCGGGTTGATGCGCTCGCCGATCACGCAGAAGGGCTCGTCAAAGCCGATGACAACGGTTTTGGTCTTGGATTCGATAACGGTCCGGGTCACGGGTCTTGGTCCTTATGCTTGAGCGGCGGGCACGCCAGCGGCGCCGCCATGGTCGGTGGCCCATTGGGCATTGGTCTTGATGCCACCCAGCGGGAAGAAATGCACCGATTCAATGCCGAAATCCGGATTTTTCGCCTTATGGGCGGCCAGGTCGGTGATGAATTCGGTGGGTTCATAGGGCAAGAGCAGCTTGGTCACATCCATGGCGCGCTTTTGCAGCACGCGCAGCGAGGGGCCAACGCCGCAGGCAATGGCGAATTTGATCATGGTTTGCAGCTTGGCCGGGCCTGCCACACCGATATGCACCGGGATCGAGACGCCCGCCGCATTGATCTTGTTCACCCAGTCGATCACCGGGCCGGATTCAAAGCAGAACTGGGTCGCGATCGCCATTTTCGCATCCGAGCGATTGGCGAAATCCTGCTTCCATTTCAGGGCCTTCATCCCGATGGCATCGCCACCGTCCTTGTCGATGTCCTTGTTGCCCTCGGGGTGGCCTGCCACATGCAGGCGCTCGAACCCGTCAAACAGGCCGGTCTCGATCAGCTGCATCGAGCTGTCATATTCGCCCGCCGGGGTGTTTACGCCCCCCCCCAGCAGCAGCGCCTGTTTCACGCCCGCCTCGGATTTGTAGCGGTTGATCCAGTCGGCCAGCGTGGCGCGATCCTTGATGATGCGGGCCGGGAAATGCGGCATCACGTCAAAGCCTTCGCCCGCGATGCGCTTGGCGGTGCCCACCATATCCTCGATGGGCGTGCCCTCGATATGGGCGATATAGACGCGGGTGCCTTTCGGCAGGATGGCGCGGAAATCCTCGACCTTCTCGGCGGTGCGCGGCATCACCTCCATCGAGAAGCCGGGGAGGAAGGCCTCCACCTCGGCAGGGCTGCCTGCGGCGGGGGCGGTATCACGACGGAAGTTGAACAGCGCCATGCGCGTCATCCTGTAGCTATGGGGCAGGGGCTCACGCCCGGCCCTCGGCATCAATCAGCGCCTTGAGGCGCGCGGTGTCGAATTCGGTTTCCAGCCGCGCGGCCTCGGCTTGCGCCACGGCCTCGGGTTCGCCTTCCACCTCATAGGGGGGGGCCTTGCGCCATTCCGCCAGATAGGCGTCGGCATCCTTGGCACCGATCTTCATGGCGCAGCGGTCGATCGCCTGTTCAAAGCGTTCGGTCAGCTGCACCTTGGCGCCGCGCCGCCCCTTGCCCACAATGACCTGGGCCGGGATGTCGCGCCAATAGACGATGGTCACCTCTGGCATCGGTTGATTCCCCCTCGATATGTTCCGTTCTATGCCCGCATGCGACGCGCCCGGTGTCGGTTTTCGACATGTCCCGCGCGAGTTGCGACGTGCCGTTGATATGATGATCCGGACCGGGACGGGAGGGGGCATGGGTGGAAAAACATTCATCTTCTGCATGAGTTTTTCGCAACATCGAAGATTTGGCAAAGGCCATCGCCTTTGCCATGCGATGCGGGGGCCGCCAGATGCCGGTGGCCCAAAGGCCGCCGGCCAGCGCCCGCCCCGCCATCGGCGGGCGCTTCGCACCCGCCGGGGCAGGCACTGGCCTCCGTCATTCGGGGGGAACCGATTTGCGGGGCAATGGCGC
>NZ_JAEULU010000323.1 GCF_016792925.1 Gemmobacter sp. | reverse complement strand
AGGCCATCCTGCCTGATGCGCGCCACAGCTTGTTCCTGCGTCTGCTGCAAGGCACGCCCTACGCAGAGGAGCGGATCAGCACGGTTGAGATCCTGTCCGAGGGTGTTCTGGCCGCCACCACGCTTGACGGATTGACGCGGTTGACCTGCGTGATCGAGGCTGGGATGGCTACGCTGCGCCAAGCCCCGACCGAGCGCGCCGGAGCCATGATCGAGATGCTGCCCATCATGCGGCGCAGCCCGATGCAGCACCTGTTGGGCTTGGTGCTGGATAGCCGCTATCGCCGCAGCATGGCTGCCAATCGCGCGCAACGCTCCCGTTTGCGGCGGCAAGAACGCGACACCAGCGGCGTGATTGCCACTTTGCCTGCCACAGCGGGGGCCGAACTGGTGGAGCGTTTCGACGCTTATCGTATTGCCGAAGCCCTGACGCTGATCTGTGCGGAGCAAGGGGTGATCTTGGGCAGTGGTTTGCGCGCTCATTTGCCCAAATCCGGGGCAGGCTTGCGTGTCGCCATTCCAACCACGGATCAAAGCTGGCTGCTGCTGGAATCTGACGGCAAGAGGGTGGCCGCCCATCTGAACCAGACACCTGTGTTGAAGCGCGACCTCGGTTTCCTGCTGCATATGAAGCAGCAATTGGATGCCGTCGTCGATTGATGCCCCTCGGCGGCTTCCCGCTTCCCTCCGCCCCGCGCAGGCCTTATGAAGGCGCGCAAGAGCAAGACCGCAGAAGGGGGCGAGGGCCATGGCGCATATCATCGTTGTCGGCAACGAAAAGGGCGGCTCGGGCAAATCGACCACCTGCATGCATGTGGGCACCGCGCTGGTGCGCATGGGGCATCGCGTCGGCGCGCTGGACCTTGATCTGCGGCAGCGCAGCTTTGGCCGCTATGTGGAGAATCGCCGCGCTTATCTCGCCCGGAACGAGCTGAACCTGCCCAGCCCCGATTACCGTGAATTGCCCGAGGTGGACCCGGCCACCGTGCCGGAGGGCGAGAGCGTCTTTGATCACCGCCTGTCGGCGGCCATCGCCGCGCTGGAGCCGGTGAGCGATTTCATCGTGATCGACTGCCCCGGCTCGCATACCCGGCTGAGCCAGGTGGCGCATAGTCTGGCCGATACGCTGATCACGCCGCTGAATGACAGTTTCGTCGATTTCGACCTGCTGGCGCGGATCGACCCCGAGACGAACAAGGTGAAGGGGCCGTCGATCTATTCGGAGATGGTTTGGGCGGCGCGGCAGGCGCGGGCGCAGGCCGGGCTGAAGCCGATCGACTGGATCGTGCTGCGCAACCGACTGGGTGCCCAGCAGATGCACAACAAGAAGAAGGTGGGCGCCGCGCTGGAAGATCTGTCCAAGCGGATCGGGTTCCGCGTGGCCCCCGGCTTTACCGAGCGTGTGATCTTCCGCGAGTTGTTCCCGCGCGGGCTGACGCTGCTCGATCTCAAGGATACCGGGGTCGAGCAACTGAACATGTCGAACATCGCCGCGCGGCAAGAGCTGCGCGACCTGATGGCCGAACTCAGGTTGCCGGGTGCAACCGGGAGTTTTTGAACGGGGTATGTTGCGGGGCGCGTGCAGCGCGGCCCTGCATCTTCATCAGGCGCAGGGTGAACACGTCATGCTCGGCCGCCTCTTCGGTGGCTTTCGGCGCACGGAACTTCTCCAGCAGGCGATTCACGAAGCTCATCAGTCGCACTCCCTTTCGGCGCATTCTGGCGCCATTGCCTTGGTGCCGGGCCTCCAGCCTGGCGGTTTGACAAGGACAGCATCAAAGCAAACCGGGGCAGAATTGCGGCGCGTCCGGGCCATGGGTTCGTCGCTTTGGTGACAATTTGACGCAAAACCGCCCCGCACGGCTTGAGCGCCCGCCGGCCCGCGTGGCAGGAAAGGCATCAGCCCGGAGGACGCCGATGAATATGCTGTATGATGCCCTGTTTGCCCCTCTTGCCGGGCGCCGCGACCCGCTGCTGATCTTGCCGGAGGGCGGCACGATCACCGGGCAGGATTTTTTGGCCATGGTGGCGCGGCAGGCCCATGCGTTGCGCGCGGCGGGGGTGCAGCCGGGCGACCGCATCGCGGTGCAGGTGGCCAAAACGCCCGAGGCTTTGGCCGTCTATGGCGCGGCGGTGGCGCTTGGCGCGATTTTCCTGCCCCTGAACACGGCCTATACGGCGGAGGAAGTGGCGTATTTCCTTGGCAATGCCACGCCGCGGGTGTTCCTGTGCGATCCGGCCCGGCAAGAGGCGCTGTCCCCGGTTGCGGCGGCCCATGGCGCTTTGGTGCTGGCGCTGGATGCCAAGGGGGCGGGCAGTCTCTCCGATAGGGCGGCGGGCCAGCCGGATCACATCACCCCCACCCCGCGCGGGCCGGAGGATCTGGCTGCGTTCCTCTATACCTCGGGCACTACCGGGCGCTCAAAGGGGGCGATGCTGACCCATGGGAACCTCTTGTCCAATGCCGAGGTGCTGCGCGAGGTCTGGCGCTTTGGCCCCTCGGATGTGCTGCTGCATGCGCTGCCGATCTTTCACACCCATGGGCTGTTCGTGGCCTCGAACCTGACGCTGCTGACGGGCGGGCGGATGATCTTCCTGCCCGGCTTCGATCTGGATCAGGTGCTGCGCCTGTTGCCGCAGGCCACCATCATGATGGGTGTGCCGACCTTCTACACCCGCCTGCTGGACGCGCCGGGCTTTGACCGCGATCTGGTGGCGCATATGCGGCTGTTCATCTCTGGCTCGGCGCCGCTGCTGGCGGAAACGCATCGCGCCTTTGAGGCCCGCACCGGCCAGCGCATTCTGGAGCGCTATGGCATGACCGAGACCAATATGAACACCTCCAACCCCTATGAGGGGGAGCGGCGCGCAGGCACGGTGGGCCTGCCCTTGCCGGGGGTGGAGCTGCGGGTGATGGCCGAGGGGCGCGAGCTGCCGCGCGGTGAGGCGGGGGTGATCGAGGTGCGCGGCCCGAATGTGTTCAAGGGCTATTGGCAGATGCCCGAGAAAACCCGCGAGGAGTTGCGCCCGGATGGCTGGTTCATCACCGGCGATATTGGGGTGCAGGATGCCGAGGGCTATGTGACCATCGTGGGCCGCGCCAAGGATCTGGTGATCTCGGGCGGGTTCAACATCTACCCCAAAGAGGTCGAGACGGTGCTGGACGAGGTGCCGGGCGTGTTGGAAAGCGCGGTGATCGGCGTGCCGCATCCCGATTTTGGCGAGGCGGTGTTCGCGGTTCTGGTGGCCGAGACGGGCACGGCGCTGGAGGCAGAGGCGGTGCTGGCGGCGATCCGCGACAGGCTGGCCCGGTTCAAGCAGCCCAAGGCGGCGGTGGTGGTTCAGGCGCTGCCCCGCAACACCATGGGCAAGGTGCAGAAGAATGTGTTGCGGGAAGCCTATCGCGACTGGCTCCGCATCTGATGCAAAGGCATTGGGCGGAGCCGGAAACGCATCGCGTTTCCCCGCCCAGGTGGCATCGGCACCACCAGACCATTTCCGAAGGGCTGACAGAGGCCAGAGCCTGCCCGGTGGGCGCGAAAGCGCCCGCCGCCCGGAGGGCGGGCGCTGGCCGGTGGCTTCGGGCCACCGGCCCGATGTGGACAGGTTTCCACATGACCTCGGCGATGGCCTCGGCCAAGCCCGCCTTCAGAAACTATCCTCCACCCGGAACCCCTCCGGGATGGCATCCTGCCCCTCCAGCATCAGCGCAGCCATCACCTCGGCCACTTTGGGCGCCATGCCAAAGCCGATCTTGAAGCCGCCATTGGCGATGAAATGCCCCGGCCGCCCGGGCCATGCGCCCAGCATCGGCGCGCGCGATCTGGCGCGGGGGCGCAGGCCTGCCCAGCGGTCGATCACAGGCGCACCCGCCAGACAGGGCAGGGCGGCCACCGCGCGGGCCATCATCTCGTCCAGCTGATGATCGGTGGCCAGATCGGTGACCCCGCGTTCGGACGTGGAGCCGATGGCGACGGTGCCATCCGCATGCGGGATGATGTGCAGGCTGTCGACATAAAGCTGCGCCTCTGTGCGCGCGTCAAAGCGCAGCGCCAGCGCCTGCCCCTTCAACCCGCCCCCCAGATGCCGCCCCAGATCGGCGGACAACGCCTCCAGCCCCGCCGCCCCGGTGGCATGCAGCACGAGGCCCTCTTCCAAGCCGTCGCCAATCACCACCTCGGCCCCCTTTTCACGCAGCGCCGCGACCAAAGCCGCCGCCGCCTGACGCGGATGCAGCCGGGCCGAAAGCGTGTCATGGATCACCCATCCCGAGGGGCCAGCCGGTTCCCATGCCGCCCCTGTCGCCGGCACCACCTGCCAAACCGCCTGCCCCTGCCACAGCCCCGCCGCCGACAGGCCCCGCGCCCGGGCCTGCTCCAGCCCTGCCTCTGCCACCGGCTGCAACCGCCCGACCCGGCCATAGCCGGTGGGCAGGCCTGAGGCCGCGCTGACCTCGGCCCAAAAACCCTCTGCCATCAGCAGGCTTTCCAGCTGGAACTGCTTTTTGGCGTTCCACTGCTCGGGCACATGCGGGCTCAGCGCACCGACCAGCCCGCCCGACGATCCGGCGCCAATCGCCTGCGTCTCGATCAGCCGGACCCGCGCGCCGCGCTGCACGCAGGCC
>NZ_JAEULU010000304.1 GCF_016792925.1 Gemmobacter sp. | reverse complement strand
CCCGGCACCTCGCGCAGCGCGCTCACCGCCGCCGGATGCAAGCCCGCCACCCTTGCGCCCGCCACCAGCGCCAGTGCCAGCGGATGCGACGAGGCCTCGGCCAGCGCCATCGCCACCTCGGCCGCCGCGCGGGGATGCTCGCCCAGATTGGTAACCTCGGGCGCGCCCATGGTCAGCGTGCCGGTCTTGTCAAACACCACGGTATCCACCTCGGCCAGACGTTCCAGCGCGGTGCCATGCTTGATCAAAAGGCCCTTGCGAAACAGCTTGCCGCTGGCCGCCGTCACCACCGCCGGAACGGCCAGGCCAAGCGCGCAGGGGCAGGTGATGATCAGCACCGCCGCCGAGATATTCACCGCATATCGTATGTCGCCCCCTGTCGCCCACATCCAGTAGCCGAAGGCGCTGAAGGACAAGATATGCACCAACGGAGAATAGGCGCGCGAGGCGCGCTCGGCCAGGCTGGTATAGCGGGTGCGCGCCGCCTCGGCCACGGCGACCAGATCGGCCATGCGGTGCAGGCTGCTATCGCGCCCCGCCGCCGTCACCCGCAGGGTCAGCGGCCCGGTCAGGTTCACCTCGCCCGCGCTGACCACCGTCTCCGGCCCGGCCCAGACCGGCAGGCTTTCCCCGGTTAAAAGCGAGCGGTCCACCTCTGACGTGCCCTCGACCACCACGCCATCCACCGGCATGCGACCGCCGGGGCGCACGCGCAGCAGATCGCCCACGGCCAGATCGGTGATCGACACGGTTTCCTCGCCGGCCTCTGTCAACCGCAGCGCGCGCGGCACTTCCAGCGCGGCCAACTCCTCGGCGGCAGAGCGCGCCACCGCGCGGGTGCGGTGATCCAGATAGCGCCCCGCCAGCAGGAAGAAGGCCAGCATCACGGCGGCATCGAAATAGGCGTGATGGCCGGAGTTGAGCGTCTCGAAGACCGAGATCGAGGACGCCAGAATCAGCGCCAGGCTGATCGGAACATCCATGCCCAGACGCCCGGCGCGCAGGCTGGCCCAGGCCGATTTGAAGAAGGGCTGGCCCGCAAAAACCACGGTCGGCAGGGCAATCATCCCGGAAATCCAGTGGAAGAGATCGCGCGTCGCCTCCCCTGCCCCGGACCAGACCGCTACCGATAACAGCATGACATTCATCATGGAAAAGCCCGCGACGCCCAGCCGCATCAGCAGATCGCGGCCCTGCTTGTCGGTCTCGGTGGCCGACAGCAGCCCGGCATCCAGCTCATGCGCCTCATAACCCACGCCGTGCAGCGCGGCGATCAGGGGGGCGGCCTCCAACTGCGGGTCGGCGGCGACCGAGACACGGCGCATGGTCAGGTTGACCCGTGCCGATTGCACGCCCGGCACCGCCGCCAGCGCCTGCTCCACGGTGGAGATACAGGCCGCGCAATGTGCCGTGGGGATCGAAAGCATCAGCCGGGCCTCGCCCTGCGCCCGCCGCGCCAGATCCTGCGCAGAGGGCGCCGCCACGCAGGCCGGACAGGCCGAGGCGGTGGCATGTTCAGGCTCGCGGTCGGGCAGCGGCAGGCGTTCGACGAGGCTCATGGCTCAGCCCTTCACATAGAGGTCAAGCCGTTGCTGAAACTGGGTGCCATCTTCGGCCAAGGCCTTGACATGCAACATCCATTTCCCCGGCGCCAGGGTCACGGGCGCGGTATAGGCACCGGCCTCGCGGTGGAAGGCCGGGCGCTGGTCCTCGGCGCTGGAGGTGGTGCGCCCCAACAGAACCTCCAGACCCTGCACCTGCACCGGCAGCCCTTGCGCATCGGTGAAGCGCAGCACCACGCCCTCGCCGGGGCGATAGTCCGGGGCAAGCTGCCAGCCAAGCGCGGCCTGCGCGTCGCGATTGGCCTCGAATTGCTGCGAGGCGACATAGGAATTGGCGACCTCGACCCCCGGAAAGGTGGAGACCGCGCTATAGGCCATATAGAGATTCACCGCGATAATGACCGTGAATGCCCCCGCGGTGACCGCAAAAACCTGACGCCCGGTGATTTCGCCCATGATATGTTTCCCTTGAGTTTCAGGGCCTTGCAGCCCGGGACATGTGGCCGGGCCGATCGGGGCCCGGTCTCATCTTGCCTTATTCCGGCTTGCCGTTGAAGACGGTGTCATGATGCACCCGCGCCTCTTTGCCACCCGGCTGCGGCGTGGCGTCCGAGACCCAAAGCCGCAACTCGGTGCGCTCGCGGCTGGCGGCGCCGCTATCGGGCGCGGCCTCGACATATACCCGGGTGGAGAGCGTGTCATTGGCCGGAACCGTGACCACATTGCCCTCGACGCCCTCCAGACGCAGGGTCAGCCGGTCGGCGGCGGTGAGGGTGATCGCATAATCATGCGCCTCGCCCAGCTTGTTGCGCAGCCGGATATCATAGGTGTTGCGGATGCTGCCATCCGAGAGGGTCACGAAGGTCGGGTTGCGCACCGGGGTGACGTTGATGTCAATGTCAGACCGCAGGAACAACGCAACAATCAGGCCAATGCCAACGCCCGACCACAACACCGTGTAGAGGATGGTGCGCGGGCGGAAGACGTGTTTCCAGACCGATTTCGGCGGCTGGCCCGCGCGTTCGCGGGTTTCATCGGTCAGGGCGATATAGTCGATCAGGCCGCGCGGCTTGCCGATCTTGTCCATCACGTCATTGCAGGCGTCGATGCACAGCCCGCAGGTGATGCAGGCCATCTGCTGCCCGTCGCGAATGTCGATCCCCATCGGGCAGACGTTTACGCAGGCCATGCAGTCGATGCAATCTCCATTGGTTTCAACGGATTGCTTGCCGCGCGGCTCGCCCCGCCAGTCGCGATAGCCGATGGTCAGCGTGTCCTCATCCATCATCGCGGCCTGAATGCGCGGCCAGGGGCAGGCATAGATGCAGACCTGCTCGCGGAAGAAACCGCCAAAGGCGAAGGTGGTCGCGGTGAGAATCAGGATGGTGGTATAGGCGATGGGATGGGCGTTGCCGGTCACCAGATCGTGCAAAAGCGTCGGCGCATCGGTGAAATAGAACACCCAGGCCCCGCCGGTCGCCAGACCGATCAGGAACCAGACTGTCCATTTAATCAAGCGCTTACGGAATTTCTCGGCATCCCATTTCTGGCGGTGCAGCCGGATGCGGGCGTTGCGGTCGCCCTCGATCCAGCGTTCGACGAGAATCATCAGGTCGGTCCAGACGGTTTGCGGGCAGGCATAGCCGCACCAGACCCGCCCGGCGGCGGAGGTGAACAGGAAAAGCCCGAGGCCAGCCATGATGAGAAGGCCCGCAACAAAGTAAAATTCATGCGGCCAGATCTCAATCATGAAGAAGAAGAAGCGGCGGTTGGCCAGATCCAAGAGGATCGCCTGATCGGGCAAGGCCGGGCCACGATCCCAACGAATCCAAGGCATTACATAATAAGCCCACAGCATGAAGGCCATCAGCCACCACTTAAGGGTGCGGAAAGTTCCCTTAACGCGGCGGGGGAAGATCGGTTCGCGCGCGGCGTAAAGCGAGGGTTCGGAATGCTGGCTGGACACGGAAGGGCTCCGGTTGATCGGGCGGCTGGTCTGGCGGCAGATATGCGACAGGGGCGCGGCCCCTGCCTTGACCTGTATCAAAAATCGCATCAGCCATACATCTTCGCCATGCGTCATATCGCGCATTCGGAATATGGCGGCGCAACGCGATTTTTCGTCGAAAAATCGGGGGCTTGCGGAGGGGGTGTGCCAGAAAAAGCACGGCACCGCGGCCCCCAGGAAACGCGCGAACAGGATGGGGCTGCGGTGCCGGTGTCCTGCATTTCGGCGCGGACGCCCTGTGATCGCATGGTGGCGGGCGCCGCGCCTTGACTTGAATCAAACCGGCCTGCGGAAGTGTAACGGCCCCTACAGTTTGGCCGCGAAAAACCGCGAAACGGTAACGGCCTATACGCTTTCGCCCGGCTGGGCGGCCTGCCGCATCACCCATTGGCAAAAGGCCCGCAAAGAGGCCCGCTGCGGGCCAGGGCGCGTGACCAGAAAATAACCCTCGCGCCCGGCATCCTCGAACAGGAGGCGCAGCCGCCCGGCGGCGAGATCGGCGGCCACGAAGGCCTCGGCGATCACGGCGACGCCCTGCCCGTTGCGCGCGGCATCCAGCATCAGGTTGCCGGGCAGTGTGATCAGGGCGGCGCCGACGCGGCGGCGCATGCCATAGGTGTCGAAGAATTGCGAGGCCTCGTGGGTGCCCAGCTCTTGCAGCCAGGGCAGGCCCGCCAGGTGATCGAGGTCGAGCGGCGCATCCGGCGCCGCACCGGGCGGCACCAGCGAGGGCGCGGCCACCACCACGACCGAGGAGCGCAGGATCAGCCGCGCCTCCAGCCCCGGCCAGTGGCCATTGCCATAGCGCAGCGCCACATCGGCCTCGGCGCCGATCTCGCGGTTTTCGGGGGCGGGGTCGATGACCAGATCGACCGCCGGGTGCCGGGCGCGGAAATCGGCGAGGCGCGGCATGAGCCAGCCGGCGGCGAAGCTGGGGGTGGTGGTGATGCGCAGCGCGGCGGTCTCATCCGCGCCGGTGAGCGAGGCGAGGGTCTGGCCGATCTGGCCGAAGCCGACCGCCAGCGAGTCGGCCAGCCGTCGCCCGTCGGCGGTGAGGGCAAGGCGGCGGCCGCCGCGTTCGACGAGGGCGAGGCCCAGATGCGCTTCGAGGCTGCGGATCTGCTGGCTGATCGCGGCATGGGTCACGCCGATGCGGGCGCCGGCCTGATCCAGCGTCTCGGCCTCGGCGAAGGCGAGAAAGGCGCGCAGCGCAGAGAGCGGCGGGAAGCCGCGCCAGTCGATCACGAAAGCCTGCCTTACATCCATCAAGAATTTCCGCCATGCAGGATGCCGGTTTTTGGCCTATATTCAAGACATACCCGAGCTGACAGGAGGTTATGATGTTAGGGATTTTTGCAGAGAGCCTGATGATGGCCGTGCGTTTGTCGCCGCCGCTGCGGGGCGAGGATTTCGCGCGGTTGAAGCGCGAGGACGAGGAGTATATCCGGCAGCGCCGCGCGGCTTTGGGGCGGTGACAGCATGACAGGATGCCAAAGCGGAGAGCCCGCGCAATGAAGGCCCCCGGATGATCCGGGGGCCTTTTGCTTTGGGGGGATGGGCTGCGGTGAATTGGCCGAGGCCATCGCCGAGGTCATGCGGTCCCGTTTCCGCGTTCGGGCCGTTGGCCCGAAGCCAACGGCCAGCGCCCGCCCTGCGGGGGGCGGGTGCTTCACACCCGCCGGGCGGGCGCTGGCCTCTGGAGTGGCCGTTGAAAGGGTCCAGTGTCACCGTTTCCGCGCGGGCGGGGAAACGCGGTGCGTTTCCTGATCCGCCCGAGGCCATGGGCAAGAAAAAAGCCCCCGGATGGCTCCGGGGGCTTGCGGTTTTCTCGCGGCAATGGCGCTTACTCGCCGCCGCCCAGACCATGCACATAGACGGAAACGGCGCGGATCTCGTCTTCCGAGAGGCGGCCATTCCAGTTCGGCATCACGCCGAAACGGGCATAGGTCACGCTTTCGGTGATCGTCTCGCGCGTGCCACCGTAAAGCCAGACCGCATCCGACAGCTTGGGCGCGCCTTGCGCCCGGTCGCCCTCACCCGCCGCACCATGGCAGCTGGAGCAGTTGTCGGCAAAGATGGTGGCCCCGGCAGCGGCCAGCGTGGCGTCATGGTCCTGCCCCGAAAGGCTCAGCACATGTTCGACCACCTGCCCGATCTGGGTGGCGTCCAGCAGACCATCGGCGCCGAATTTCGGCATTTCCGAATAGCGGGCATCGGGATCGGTGGTGTTGCGGATGCCATGGGTGATCGTGGTGTGGATCGATTCCATGTCACCGCCCCAGAGCCAGTCGTCATCCAGCAGGTTCGGATAGCCGAGGTTTTGCACCCCTGCCGCACCGGCCCCATGGCACTGGGCGCAGAAGGTCTTGAACACCGCCGCCCCGGAAGATTTGGCATAGGCTTCCAGTTCCGGATTGGTGGCGATGGCGGTCAGATCGGCGGCCACCAGCGCGTCTTTCTTTCCCTGATTGGCGGCATCGAAGCGCTGAATCTCCTCGGCCACAGCCAGACGCGGATCACCCGCCGCCTGGTTCCCCCAGAGGCCTTGCGTCGCGCTGCTGACCAGCGGCCAGGCGGGATAAAAGACCATATAGGCCGCCGCCCAGAAGATCGTCAGATAGAAGGTCCACAGCCACCAGCGCGGCATCGGATTGTCATATTCCTGAATGCCATCCCATTCATGGCCGGTGGTCGGAACCTCACCGGGTTTGGTCTGCACTTGCTTGGCGCACATCGCTTACGCCTCCTTGATATTGCGGCTGGACCCTTCCGCAGCGCCAGCAGGGCGCTTGTCGTTGCGGAAGATCGAGTTGGCGGCCTCATCCTGAAGCTTGCGGCTGCCGGGGCGGAAGGCATAGGCCACCACGCCCAGGAACAGCGCCGTCATCAGGATCAGCATCCAGCTGTCGGCGAACTGGCGGAGGAGGGAATAGGTATCCATCATGCCCCCCTTACCGGTTCGGATCGGGCTGGAAGGTCGAGAAATCAACCATGGTGCCCAGCACTTGCAGATAGGCGATCAGCGCGTCCATCTCGGTCAGGTCGGCCTGACCGTCGAAGTTGCGCACCTGCGCCTTGGGATAGCGGGCCAGAAGCCCCTCGGTATCGGCATTGGGATCGGCCTGCGCCACGAAATCGGCGGCGGCGGCCTCCATCATCTCATCCGAATAGGGCACGCCGACCAGCCGGTTGGCCCGCATCGAATCGCCGATGTAGCGGGCGTCGATGACGTTCCCCATCAGATATTCGTATTTCGGCATGATGGATTCCGGCACCACCGATTGCGGGTTCATCAGGTGATCGACATGCCATTCGTCGGAGTAGCGCCCGCCCACCCGGGCCAGATCCGGCCCGGTGCGCTTGGACCCCCATTGGAACGGATGGTCATACATCGATTCCGCCGCAAGGCTGTAATGGCCATAGCGTTCGACCTCGTCCCGCATCGGGCGGATCATCTGGCTGTGGCAGACATAGCAGCCCTCGCGGATATAGATCTCGCGCCCGGCCAGTTCGAGCGGGCTGTAGGGGCGCACCCCTTCCACCTTCTCGATGGTGTTCTCGAGGTAGAACAGCGGCACGATCTGCACCAGACCGCCAATGGTCACGACCAGAAAGGACAGGACCAGCAGCAGCGTGGCATGGGTTTCGATTGCCTTGTGTTTGTCGAGGAAAGCCATTCGCGTCCCCTCCTCATTCTGCCGGGACGGCCGCGGGGCTGACAGCCTTGGCAGGCTGCGCGCGCACGGTCATCCACAGGTTGTAGCACATGATGATCGCCCCGGAGAGGAACATCAGCCCGCCCACGCCCCGCACGATATTCATCGGGGTTTTCGCGGCCACGGTGTCGGCGAAGGCGTTCACGAGGAAGCCGTTCTGATCGACCTCGCGCCACATCAGGCCCTCCATGATGCCCGAGACCCACATCGAGGCGGCGTAAAGCACGATGCCGATGGTGGCGAGCCAGAAGTGCCAGGACACGAGGCGGAGGCTGTAAAGCCCGTCACGGTTCCACAGGCGCGGCGTGAGGAAGTAAAGCGCGCCAAAGGTGATCATGCCGTTCCAGCCCAGAGCGCCGGAATGGACGTGGCCGATGGTCCAGTCGGTATAGTGCGACAGCGAGTTCACCGCCTTGATCGACATCATCGGGCCTTCAAAGGTCGACATGCCGTAGAAGCCGATGGAGACCACCATCATGCGGATGATCGGATCGGTGCGCAGCTTGTCCCAGGCGCCCGAAAGCGTCATCAGACCGTTGATCATGCCGCCCCAGCTGGGCATCCACAGCATGATCGAGAACACCATGCCCAGCGTTGCCGCCCATTCGGGCAGGGCGGTGTAATGCAGGTGGTGCGGACCGGCCCAGATATACAGGAAGATCAGCGCCCAGAAGTGGATGATCGACAGTTTATAGCTGTAGACCGGGCGCTCGGCCTGTTTGGGCACGAAGTAATACATCATGCCGAGGAAGCCCGCCGTCAGGAAGAAGCCCACGGCATTGTGGCCATACCACCATTGCGTCATCGCATCCTGCACGCCGCCAAAGGCCGAGACCGATTTGGACGAGAAGATCGAGACCGGAACGGCCAGGTTGTTCACCACATGCAGCATGGCCACGGTGATGATCATCGACAGCAGGAACCAGTTGGCCACATAGATATGCGGCTCCTTGCGGTTGATCAGCGTGCCGAGGAACACCGCGAGGAAGGACAGCCAGACCACGACGATCCAGAGGTCGATATACCAGACGGTTTCGGCATATTCCTTGGACTGGGTGCCGCCCAGCACATAGGAGGTCGCCGCCAGCACGATCATCAGCTGCCAGCCCCAGAACACGAACCAGCCCAGATTGCCGCCCCATAGCCGCGTGGCGCAGGTGCGCTGCACGATGTGGAAGGCCGACATGATCAGGGCATTGCCGCCAAAGGCGAAGATCACGGCCGATGTGTGCAGCGGGCGCAGGCGGCCGAAGTTCAGGATGCCCTCGACGCCCGGAATGTTCAGGGCCGGGAAGGCCAGCTGGAAGGCGATGACCACGCCGACCAGAAAGCCCACAACGCCCCAGAAGGCGGTGGCAATGACGCCGGCGCGCACGACATCGTCATTATAGGTGTTGGGGTCAACGGCGACCGGCTCATACATATGCCGCAGCACCACCACGAATGTGATGGCGGCGGCCAGCATGACGACGATCGCGTTCACCATATAGGCCAGGTCATGCGCGTATTGGGCGGCGATGGCGGCGAAGACCGCGATCGCTCCCAGCACGACCAGTTTAACGTAATCCCACATTTTGCGTCCCTTCGTCTTGGCCCGGTCCGGCCCGCATGGCGATGCGAGTCGTCCGCGCCCTTCTTGACCCTCCCGCTTTGGCAGAAGGCGGCTCAAGCAGCTTTGATCCATGTCAACCCAAAGGAGGGGCAGAGTTGATCCGGGTCAATGCGGCACAGTGACATGATGCCTAAGGTTGACACGAGGTCCAACAGCTCTGTGGAGGCATGCCATGTCGTTCAAATCCTTGACCACAATCGTGACATCAGCGGCAGAAGGCGCGAAGGCGGTGGCGGGCGCCGCGCCGCTGGCGCGACTGTTCGACGCGCATCTGGATGTGCTGGCGCTGGGGGTGGACCGCACGCAGGTGGGCTATGCCTATCTGGGCAGCGGCGGCGTGCTGATGCAGGTGGCGCAGGAGCGGGCCGAGGCGGAGGCGCGCGGGGCCGAGGCGGCGGCC
>NZ_JAEULU010000255.1 GCF_016792925.1 Gemmobacter sp. | reverse complement strand
GCTGTTCGACGCTGACGCCTACCTCGCCACCGGCAACATGATGCAGATGGATGATGACGTGCGCGAGGCGATCCGCACCCATGGCATCCGCAATGCGCTGCTCACCTCCATCGCCCCCACCGGCACCATCTCGCTGTATGCGGGCAATGTGTCCTCGGGCATCGAGCCGGTCTTCGCCTATGCCTACAAGCGCAAGGTCTTGCAGAAAGACGGCTCGCGCACCGAGGAAGAGGTCGTCGATTACGCCGTGAAACTGTGGCGCGACCTCAAGGGCGATGCCGCGCTGCCGGATTACTTCGTGAATGCGCAAACCCTGCCGCCGCTGGATCATGTGCGCATGCAGGCCGCCGCGCAGAAATGGATCGACAGCTCGATCTCCAAAACCATCAACTGCCCCGAGGATATCAGCTTTGACGACTTCAAGGAGGTCTATATGGCCGCCTGGGATCAGGGCTGCAAAGGCTGCACCACCTATCGCCCCAATGCGGTGACCGGCTCGGTGCTGACCGTCTCGGAAACCACCGAGAAAACCCCGGCCGAGGCGCCGCAAACCGCGCAGGGCGGCGAGGTAGTCTATCTCAGCGAACCGCTCGACCGCCCCGCCGCGCTGGAGGGCCATACCTACAAGGTGAAATGGCCGGGCAGCGAACACGCGCTCTATATCACCATCAATGACATCATCATTGCCAATCACCGCCGCCCCTTCGAGGTCTTCATCAACTCCAAGAACATGGAGCATTTCGCCTGGACCGTGGCGCTGACCCGGATGATTTCGGCGGTGTTCCGGCGCGGCGGCGATGTGAGCTTTGTGGTGGAAGAACTCAAGGCCGTGTTCGATCCGCGCGGCGGCGCCTGGATGGAAGGCCGCTATATCCCCTCGATCCTCGCCGCCATCGGCGGTGTGATCGAACGCCACCTGATCCATACCGGCTTCATCGAGGGCGAGGGCATGGGCCTGAAATCCGATCCGCAAGCCGAGGTCATGGTCGTCGGCGGCGCCCCCAAGGGCAAACCCTGCCCCTCCTGCGGCTCTTACGCGCTGCAAATGAAGGAAGGCTGCATGACCTGCAATGATTGCGGCCACAGCAAATGCGGCTGAGGGCGGCTTCTGCTCTGCCCTGACCTGACCCTGCAAGACCCCATCGGCCCCCGCAAAGGCCGGTGGGGTTTTTCGTTGTCCCGGCCTTACCGGGCGCCGACGGGTTTGGTGAACAGGATCCATTCCCCGGCCTCGACCGCCCAATCCTCCTTCACCACCGGGCGGCGGGCGATCTCCTGAAAGCCCTTGGCGCGGTAGAGCCGCAGCGCCTCCTGATGGGTATCGGCGGCGATCAGGCTGATCTCGGCATGGCCTGCGGCAGCGGCAATCGTCTCGGCCTCGGCCAGCAGCGCACTGCCCAGCCCCCTGCCCCGGAACGCCGCATCGGTGGCCAACACGTTCAGATACCAAGACCCCGGCGCCAGCGCCTCCAGCTCCAGCAGCGGCACGAAAATCGGCGGCGTGTCGGGGTCGATCGGGCCGGGCGTCTCCTCGGCGGCATAGCCCAGCAGACAGGCGCCCACCGCGCCCTCCACCTCGGCCAGCCAGGCGTTGCGATACGAGAAACTGCCGGTCTCGCGCGCCGCCCGCTCGCGGCCAAGCGCCAGCGCATCGCCCTGCGGCCCCACCGTCTTGCGCCAGAAATGCAGCGGCAGATCATCCGCCGCCATATTGATGAACCGCACCAGATCGGCCGCGTCCGCCGCGGTGGCCTTGCGAATGTTCACGTCGTTCCCCCTGCCGACTGCCTCTGCGCCGCCAGTCATCAACGATTTGCCGCCTGCTCGCCAGCCCCTTCTTGCGCCGCGCGCAGGCGCCGCTTACCAAGCGTTCAGCGCAGCACGAGGACAGAGACATGAGCGACACGCTTTTCCGCTTTCCCGCCCCCGGCCCCGAGCCGATCACCACCGATCTGGAGGGCTGGACCAAGATCGAGGGCAACCCGACCATGCGCTATTGGGTGCAGCACAGCGCGCTGGATGGCAGCATGATCTCCGGCACCTGGGAGGCCACCACCGGCACCTGGCATGCCCGCTATCAGTTCTATGAATTCGTGCATCTGATCGAGGGGCGCATCACCATCACCCCCGACAATGGCGATCCCGTCACGCTGAACCCCGGCGACGCTTTCGTGGTGGAGCCGAGCTTTACCGGCACCTGGACCATCGAGGCCCCGGTGCGCAAACATTTTGCCATCAAGTTGAAGTAAACCCGAAGCAATCCCACAGGGCAGACCCTGCCCTGTGGCGGGCCTCAGGCATAGCCGATCTGGCGCTTGGCCTCGCTGATCGAAATCAGCTTGCCCTGCACCTCGTCCCACAAATGCAGCCCGACCGTGCGCAGACTGTCGCGGATGGTCAGGCGCTGCACCTCGGCCAGTTCGGCATGCTGGCGGATGACCTCCGGCAGGCGATAGAACGGGATGCGGCTATACAGATGATGCACGTGATGGATGCCGATATTGCCCGACAGCCAGCGCAGCGGCTGCGGCAGCACGTAATGCGAGCTGCCCTCCAGCGCCGCATTGTGCAAATCCCATTCGGCCCCCTTGGACCAATGGGTTTCCTCGAACTGGTGCTGCACATAGAACAGCCAGACCCCGATGGTCGCCGCCACCACCGAGGAGGGCAGGAAGATCAGCAGCACCGGCCAGCCGCCCCCCAGCCAGACGATCCCGGCCAGGCTCAGCGCGATCATCGCATTGGTGCCCATGGCCGAGGCCCAATAGCGCCAGCCCTGCGTCATCAGCCCCAGCGGCAGCCGGTTTTGCAACAGGAACAGATAGCTGGGCCCCAGCACGAACAGCACCAGCGGATGCCGGTATAGCCGATACAGGAACCGGCCAAAGCGGCTGCGGGCGCGGTATTCCGCCACCGTCAGCGTGGTCACGTCACCGATGCCGCGATGATCCAGATCGCCGTGATGGGCATGGTGGATCGCATGGGTCCGGCGCCAGACCGCATAGGGCGTCAGCGTCAGCACCCCCAGCATCCGCCCGATCCAGTCCTGCGCCCGGCGGTTCTTCAGGAAAGAGCCATGGCCGCAATCATGCTGGATGATGAAGATGCGCACCAGAAAGCCGCCATTCAGCGCCCCGATCGCCAGGGCCAGCCAGGGGCTGATGGACAGCGCAGCCCATGCCACCCCCCAAAGCGCCAGAAACGGCCCGAGCGTCACGGCCAGCTCGAACAGGCTGCGACGGGTCGAGGGGTCACGATAGCGGGCGAGAATGGAGAGCCATTCGCGCGCCGTGCGGGTGGCGGCAGTGTCGGTCAGGTCGGTCATCTCGGCTTATTGATCTGGGCCTTTGCATCGGCACGGTGGCACGGAAAGGCTGGCACCGGCTGGCCCCTCCACCGCAGTGGGCTAACGCGTTGCGCCTTGTTTTGCAACGGCGCAGACGCGCGCCTGCCCCGCGAATGCGCCATCCGACAGCGCCGCGCGCCCCGGATCGGGCCGGGGCAGCACGGGCTGCGACCAAATGTATCAGCGGTTTTCGCGCCGCCCGCCGCTCAGATGCTCAGCGCCGCCTGCAAGGCCTCGCGGCTCAGGCCGTCCTTGCCATGCGACAGCGCCACCTCGCCGCGCTTCAGCACATAGAAATGATCGCCCAAGCCATAGGCGAAATCGAAATATTGCTCGACCAGCACGATGGCCATATCGCCCTTCGCCTTCAGGTAGTCGATCACCCGCCCGATCTGCTGAATGATATTGGGCTGAATGCCCTCGGTCGGTTCGTCCAGCAACAGGACCTTGGGCCGCATGATCATCGCCCGCGCAATCGCCAGTTGCTGTTGCTGCCCGCCCGACAGATCGCCGCCGCGCCGATGGCCCATGTCTTTCAACACCGGGAACAGCTCGTAAATCTCGTCCGGCACCCGATGCTCGGATTTGGGCAACAGCGCGAACCCGGTTTGCAGGTTCTCAGTCACCGTCAGCAACGGAAAGATCATCCGCCCCTGCGGCACCACCGCCAGTCCCCGCCGCGCCATCCCTTGCGCGGGCAAGACCGGCAGCGCCTCGCCATCCAGCACCACCTCCCCGCCCGAGCGCGGATGCGTGCCCGCCAAGGCCTTCAACAGCGAGGTCTTGCCCACCCCATTGGTGCCCATGATGCAGGTCACGACGCCCGCGCGCGCCTCGATGTCGATGCCATGCAGGATCTGGCTGCCGCCGTAATGCAGGGTCAGCCCTCGGGTTTTCAGCATCTCAGCGCCCCAGATAAACTTCAATGACATGCGGGTTCTTGGTGACGTGATCGAGGCTGCCCTCCGCCAGCACCGATCCCTCATGCAGCACGGTGACCTTGCAGTTCAGCCGCCGGATGAACTCCATGTCATGCTCCACCACCACCACGGCCCGGGTTTTCGCCAACTCCACCAGCAGCGCGGTGGTCTGCTCGCGTTCGATGAAGCTCATCCCTGCCGCGGGCTCATCCACCAGCAACAGCCGAGGCTCCTGCGCCAGCAGCATGGCGATCTCCAGCCATTGCTTCTGGCCATGGCTCAGCTCGCCCGCCCGGCGCGGCAGATGACCGGCCAGCCCCACCTGCGCGGCCAGCGCCTGCACCCTGTCGCGATGCGCCGCCGTCTCGCGCCAGAACAGCACGCGCCACGGGCTGCGCTGCGCCTTCAGGGCCAGCATCAGGTTTTCCGAAACCGTCTGATCCTCGAACACCGTCGGACGCTGGAACTTGCGCCCGATGCCTGCGCGGGCGATCTGCGCCTCGGACAGTTTCAGCAGCGAGCGCGGCACCTCGCCAAAGGTCACGCTGCCCTCATCGGGGCGGGTCTTGCCGGTGACAATATCCATGAAGGTGGTCTTGCCCGCGCCATTCGGCCCGATCACCGCCCGCAGCTCGGCCGGGCCGATGGCGAAGGACAGGTTGTTGATGGCGCGAAAGCCGTCAAAACTGACCGAGACGCCCGAAACCTCCAAAAGCGCGCTCATTCCTGCGCCTCCTTCTCTTGCAAGGCGCCATCCGTCGGCCCCAGGGCCGCGCCATGCCGGGCCGGCGTGCCGATATGGGCCAGCCGGTCAAACAGCCCGCCGATGCCCTTGGGCGCAAACAGCGTGACCAGCACGAAGGACAGCCCCAAAAGCACCGTCCACCAATCCACCCAATGCAGCGTGTAAAACCCCAGCGGGATCGAAGGCGCCATGCCGCCGGTGAACCAGCTCGACAGCAGCGAGACAAAGGCCGCCCCGATCACCGCCCCATACAGCCGCCCACGCCCGCCAATGGCGACCCAGACCGCCAGATAGATCGAGGCAATCGGCGCCAGCTCGGCCGGGTTGATGATGCCCGCCTGCGGGTAATAGAACGCCCCCGCAATCGCCGCGATCATCGCGGTCAGGGTGAAGACGAACAGCTTGTAGCCCTCCACCGGATAGCCGAGAAAGCGCAACCGCTGCTCGTCATCGCGGATGCCGCGCAAGGCGCTGCCGAACTTGCCCGAGGTGACAAAACCCGCCAGCAGATAGCCAAGCGCCAGCAACAGGCTGGAGGCGAGGAAGAACAGGATCGACACGGTGGATTGCGGCCAATCCGCCAGCCCCGGCAGGTTCTGCAACCCCGACAACCCGTTATTGCCGCGCAAGCCGCTGTCATTCTGGAACAGATAGAGGGCGAGCGCCAAGGTCATGGCCTGCGTCAGGATCGACAGGTAAACCCCGTTCACCCGCGCCCGGAACGCCAGCCAGCCAAAGACCAGCGCCAGCACCCCCGGCACGATCAGCACCAAGGGCAGTTGCAGCCAGGCGCTATGGGCAAAGCTCCAGATCGGCGGCAGCTCCGACCCGCCGACCACCCCGAAAATCTGCGAGGCAACGCCCTGCGCCACCTCCTCCGCCGTGGCAGGGATCGGGCCCGAGGCCAGGGCCTGCACCACGATCTCCTCGGTGCGGGCATACATCAGCCACATGCCCACCATATAGCCGCCGACCGCAAAGAAGGCCATGTGCCCCAGCGACAGGATGCCGGTATAGCCCCAGACCAGATCCATGGCGAGCGCGACAAGACACAGGCACAGCGTCTTGCCCAGGGTCTTGACGAAGGCCGTGGGGATCAGCCCGATGCCGAACCCCTCGGCCAGCAGGGTGACGGTGAGGGTGAAAAGCGCCAGAACGGCAAGGAACCACAGAACCGAAGGGTTGCGGGCGAGAAAACTGCGGGTCATGTCGAACTCTCCGGCGTCGCAGCGGGGGTTTCACACCCCCGCACCCCCGTGGGATATTTGGGCCAAGATGAAGGGTGAAACAGGATCGGGCGTCCGAACATGGCGTCAATCTCCGGCCGCACGGCCCTTGAGGGCGATGATGCCGCGCGGGCGGAACTGGATGAACAGGATGATGAACAGGATCATATAGGTCTGCGCCGCCAGCGTATTGGCCGGGTTCAGCAGCTCGATGACCTTCTGGAAGCCGCCGATCATCGCCGCCCCCGCCAGCGCGCCCCAGATATTGCCCACGC
>NZ_JAEULU010000071.1 GCF_016792925.1 Gemmobacter sp. | reverse complement strand
ATACATTTCCGCATCGGGCCGTGGGCCCGAAGCCCACGGCCAGCGCCCGCCCCGCCATTGGCGGGCGCTTCGCCCCCGCCGGGGCAGGCACTGGCCTCTCGGTCACGAGCGGAAACGGCCTTGCTGCATCGTTCTCACAGGGCCGGGAAAACGCGATGCGTTTTCTGACCCGGCCCCCTTGGCCTAGGCCATCGCCGAGGTCATGCGCAGGCGACAGTGAGTTTGGGGCGGGTGCTTCCCAACCGCCGGGCGGGCGCAGGCCTCTCGGTCATGGGCTGAAAGGGTCTTGCGGGGCGGTTTCCACAGGGCCGGGAAAACGCGATGCGTTTTCTGATCCGGCCCCTTGGCCGAGGCCATCGCCGAGGTCATGCGGCATCGTCTCCGTTTGGGCCGGTGGCCCGAAGCCGCCGGGCGGGCTCTGGCCTCTCGGTCGCCGAGGTCATTGGCGCGGCCCCCCTCAGCCGCGCAAAACTTGCCCCCTTGCGCCGAAGCGGCTAGGAACGCTCAAACGGTTACAAGAGGCCCTGCCATGCGTCTGTCGCGCTATTTCCTTCCCGTGCTGAAAGAGAACCCCGCCGAGGCGCAGATCGTCTCGCATCGCTACATGCTGCGCGCCGGCATGATCAAGCAACAGGCGGCGGGTATCTATTCCTGGCTGCCGCTGGGCTTCAAGGTGCTGAAACGCATCGAACAGATCGTGCATGAGGAGCAGATCCGCGCGGGCCATATTCCGCTGCTGATGCCCACGCTGCAACCAGCCGATCTGTGGCGCGAAAGCGGCCGCTATGACGATTACGGCCAGGAGATGCTGCGCATCAAGGACCGGCACGAGCGCGACATGCTGTTCGGCCCGACCAATGAGGAGATGATCACCGACATCTTCCGCGCCCATGTGAACAGCTACAAGGAGCTGCCGCTGACGCTTTACCACATCCAGTGGAAGTTCCGCGACGAGGTGCGCCCGCGCTTTGGCGTGATGCGGGGCCGCGAGTTCCTGATGAAGGACGGCTATAACTTCGACCTGACGAAGGAAGACGCGCTGCATGCCTATAACCGCCATATGGTCAGCTACTTGCGCACCTATGAGCGCATGGGGCTGACGGCCATTCCGATGCGCGCGGCCTCTGGTCCGATCGGCGGCGACAATACGCATGAGTTCCTCGTGCTGGCCTCCACCGGCGAGTCGGAGGTGTTCTATGACGCCAAGGTGCCGGAGCTGAAGCTGGGTGACCGCGCGGTGGATTACGACAATCGCGCCGAGGTGGCGGCGATCTGCGAGGAATTCACCACGCTGTACGCCCGCACCGACGAGACCCATGACGAGGCCGCCTTCAACGCCATCCCCGAGGAGCGCCGCAAGGTGGGCCGCGGCATCGAGGTGGGGCAGATCTTCTATTTCGGCACCAAATATTCGGAAAGCATGGGCGCCACGGTGGTGACTGCCGAGGGCAACCGCGTGCCGGTGGAGATGGGCAGCCACGGCATTGGCGTGAGCCGTCTGCTGGGTGCGCTGATCGAGGCGAACCATGACGACAAGGGCATCATCTGGCCCGAGGGCGTGACGCCCTTCCATTGCGGGATCGTGAACCTGAAACAGGGCGATGCCGGCACCGATGCGGCCTGTGAGGGGCTTTACAAGGCGCTGGTCGCGGCGGGGCTCGACCCGCTCTATGACGACCGCGACGAGCGCGCGGGGGCGAAGTTCGCCACGATGGACCTGATCGGCCTGCCGTGGCGGATCACGGTCGGGCCGAAGGGGTTGGGCAAGGGCGTGGTGGAGCTGACCTCGCGCCGCACGGGCGAAAGCGTGGAGATGAGCGCCGAGGACGCGGTGGCGCGGATCGTGGAAATCTACGCCGCGCATCGCTGAGGGCGCAAGGTCGCTGTCGCCGGGGTCAATGGGGCCGGATCAGAAAACGCAACGCGTTTTCCCGGCCTTGTGGAAACCGCCCCGCAAGACCCTTTCAGCCCATGACCGAGAGGCCAACGCCCGCCCGGTGGGTGCGATAGCGTCGTTCGGCAGGCTTACGCGGCCCCATCAGGGGCCACGGTCCTGCCTCACCCCCGCAGGGCGGGCGCTGGCCGAGTGCCTTTGGGGCACTCGCCCCAAACTCACTGTCGCCTCCGCATGACCTCGGCAATGGCCTCGGCCAAGGGGGCCGGGTTAGAAAACGCACCGCGTTTTCCCGGTCCTGTGGGGGCGGTGGAGCAAGACCTGTTCAGCCTTTGACCGAGAGGCCAACGCCCGCCCGGTGGGCGCGAAGCGCCCGCCACCCGGAGGGCGGGCGCTGGCCGTGGGCTTCGGGCCCACGGCCCGATGTGGACACGTATCGGCATGACCTCGGCGATGGCCTCGGCCAATTGGACCGGATCAGAAAACGCACCGCGTTTTCCC
>NZ_JAEULU010000148.1 GCF_016792925.1 Gemmobacter sp. | reverse complement strand
CAATTTCCGCCGCCGAACTGGACAGCGGCGGGCCTGCGTGCTTTGTCTCTGGCAACTCAAAGCCGGAGGCCCCCATGCTTGATTCCGTCACCGATCTGCGATCCCTGCTGAAAGACCCTTCGCTGCTGGCCGACAAGGCCTATGTGGCGGGCGAATGGATCGAGGCCGATGACGGCTCGTCCTTCGAGGTCACCAACCCGGCGCGCGGCGATGTGATCGCCCGCGTGCCCAATCTGGGCCGGGCCGAGACCGCCCGCGCCATTGCCGCCGCCGCCGTGGCGCAAAAGGAATGGGCAGGCCGCACCGGCAAGGAACGCGCCGCCGTGCTGCGCAAATGGTATGAGCTGATGATGGCGCATCAGGATGATCTGGGCACCATCCTCTGCGCCGAAATGGGCAAACCGCTGGCCGAGGCCAAGGGCGAAGTGGGCTATGGCGCCAGCTTCATCGAATGGTTCGCCGAGGAGGCCAAGCGCGTCTACGGCGAAACCATCCCCGGCCATCAGCGCGACAAGCGCATCACCGTGATCAAGCAACCGATCGGCGTCGTGGCCTCGATCACGCCCTGGAACTTCCCCAATGCGATGATCACCCGCAAATGCGGCCCGGCACTGGCCGTGGGCTGCGGCTTTGTCGCCCGCCCGGCCTCGGAAACCCCGCTGTCGGCGCTGGCGCTGGCGGTGCTGGCCGAACGCGCAGGCCTGCCGGGCGGCATCTTCTCGGTCATCACCTCGGAACGCGCCTCGGCCATCGGCAAGGAATTCTGCGAAAACCCGATCGTGCGCAAGCTGACCTTCACCGGCAGCACGGAGGTGGGGCGCATCCTGCTGCGTCAGGCGGCGGATCAGGTGATGAAATGCTCGATGGAACTGGGCGGCAACGCCCCCTTCATCGTGTTCGACGATGCCGATCTGGACAAGGCGGTCGAGGGGGCGATGATCTCCAAATTCCGCAACAATGGCCAGACCTGCGTCTGCGCCAACCGGATCTATGTGCAGGCGGGCGTCTATGACGCCTTCGCGGCCAAGCTGAAAGCGGCCGTGGAGGCCACCACCGTCGGGGACGGGCTGAAAGCGCCGGTGCAATTCGGGCCGCTGATCAACCTGGATGCGGTGGAAAAGGTCGAGGAACATATCGCCGACGCCACCGCCAAAGGCGCGAAACTGGTGCTGGGCGGCCAACGGCACGAGCTGGGCGGCACCTTCTTCCAGCCGACCGTCCTCACCGGCGTCACCGACGACATGGCGGTGACCAACGAGGAAACCTTCGGCCCGGTGGCGCCCCTGTTCAAATTCGACACCGAGGAAGAGGTGATCGAGAAAGCCAATGCCACCATCTTCGGCCTCGCCTCCTACTTCTATTCGCGCGACATCGGCCGCATCACCCGCGTGCAGGAAGCGCTGGAATACGGCATGGTCGGCGTGAATACCGGGCTGATCTCCACCGAAGTGGCGCCCTTCGGCGGGGTCAAGCAATCCGGCCTTGGCCGCGAGGGCAGCCATCACGGCATGGAGGATTACCTCGAAATGAAATATATCTGCCTCAGCATCTGAACGCAGAAAGGGGGCGCTCGCGCCCCCTCGGGCCTGCGGCCCTCACCCCCTGAGGATATTTTTGAACAGAAAATGAGCAAAAGCGCTGCTCTATTTCATTTTCTGTTCAAAAATATCCTCGGGGGGTGAATGCGCCGCAGGCGCAGAGGGGGGCAGACAGCCCCCCTTCTTTTACGGCGTCATGGCCTTGCGCTGCCGGGTCCGTTGCAGGCCCAATTGCCGCTCGCGCCAGATGATCAGGATACCCGCCGCGATCACCAGCCCTGCGCCCGCCAGCATGGTCAGGGTCGGCACTTCGTCAAAGGCGGCATAGCCGATCACCAGCGCAAAGATCATGGATGCGTAATCGAACGGCGCGATCAACGAGGCATCGGCCTCGCGATAGCTGGAGGTCAGCAGGATCTGCCCGATCCCGCCCAGAAGGCCCACGGTGATCAAGGTCACCCAATCCAGCGCCGTGGGCCAGACCCAGCCCCAGGGCAGGGTGACGAAGGACAGGCAGGTGGCCGTCAGCGAGAACCAGAACACGATGGTCGGCGTGCGCTCGGTGTCCACAAGTTTTCGGACGAAAACTTGGGCCAGCGCGGCGCAGACGGCGCCGAACAGCACCAGCATCGCCCCAAGCGCCTCGGTGCTGCCGGCACCGCTGGTCACGGTCAGGCGCGGGCTGGCCACGATCAGCACCCCCGCCAGCCCCAGCACAACGGCGCCGATGCGGAAGGCGCGCACCTCCTCGCCCAGAAACATCGCGGCAAAGATCACCGTCAACAGCGGCGCGGCATAGCCGATGGCCGTCACCTCGGGCAGCGGCAGGAAGGCCAGCCCCGCAAAGCCAAAGCCCATGGCCGAGGTGCCCATCAGCCCGCGCCACAGATGGCCATAGGGGTTCTGCGTGCGCAAGCCGGTGGCCAGCTCCCCGCGCCAGACCAGCCAGACCAGGATCACCGGCATGGCAAAGAAGGCGCGGAAGAACACCGCCTCGCCTGGCGGCACGTGATCGGCGCTGAGTTTGATGAGGGCCGACATCGCGATGAAGACCAGAACCGAACCGAGTTTCAGCGCGATGCCGCGCATGGGGCGCATGGGACTCTCTCCTGCCTGTTCGCGCCGCCACGCTCGCACCCTCGGGGGGCGAGGGCAAGGGGGCGGAATTGCCCCCCTGCCCTTGCACTTCGCCCCCGCGCGCCCCTAGATGGGATCAAACGCTTTTCGCAATGGGTGCCCCATGACGCTGCCGCTTCCCTCTCCGGTTTTTGATGCCAATGCCAGTGCCGGGGGGCTTGGGTCGCTGCCTGACTGGGATCTGACCGATCTTTACCCCGCCCCCGATGCGCCGGAAGTGGAGCGCGATCTGGCCTGGCTGGAAACCGCCTGCGCCGATTTCGCCGCGACCTATGAGGGCAAGCTGGCTAGCCTTGATGCCGCCGGTCTGCTGGCCTGTGTGCAGGATTATGAGGCCATCGACATCGTGGCGGGTCGTCTGATGTCTTATGCGGGCCTGCGCTATTACCAGAACACCATGGACAGCGAACGCGCCAAGTTCATGGCCGATGCGCAGGATGAGGTCACCACCTCGACCACGCCGCTGGTGTTCTTCAGCCTCGAATTCAACCGCCTGGACGAGGCGCATCTGTCAGGCCTGCTGGCCGCCAATGCCGATCTGGCGCGCTACAAGCCGGTGTTCGACCGCATGCGCGCCATGCGCCCGCATCAGCTCTCGGACGAGCTGGAGCGGTTCCTGCATGATGAATCGGTGGTGGGCGCAAGCGCCTGGAACAAGCTGTTCGACGAAACCATGGCGGGCCTCATGTTCGCGGTCGCGGGCGAGGAGGAGGAGCTGAACCTTGAGGCGACGCTGAACCTGCTGACCGACACCGACCGCGCGCGGCGCGAGGCAGCGGCGCGGGCCTTGGCGGCGGTGTTTGACAAGAATGTGAAGCTCTTTGCCCGCATCCACAACACGCTGGCCAAGGAAAAGGAAATCCACGACCGCTGGCGCAAGATGCCCAGCCCCCAGCATGGCCGCCATCTGTCGAACCATGTCGAGCCCGAGGTGGTGGAGGCGCTGCGCAATGCCGTGGTCGCCGCCTATCCGAAGCTGAGCCACCGCTACTATCGCCTGAAGGCCAAATGGCTGGGGCTGGAGCGGTTGCAGGTCTGGGACCGCAACGCGCCCTTGCCGATCGAACAGCCGAAGACGATCGGCTGGGAGGAGGCGCGCCAGACGGTGAGCGACGCCTATGCCGCCTTCTCGCCCGCCTTGGCCGAACTGGCGGAGCCTTTCTTTACAAAGGGATGGATCGACGCGGGCGTGAAGCCGGGCAAGGCGCCGGGGGCTTTCGCGCATCCGACCGTGACCACCGTGCATCCCTATGTGATGCTGAATTACCTGGGCAAACCGCGCGATGTGATGACGCTGGCGCATGAGCTGGGCCATGGCGTGCATCAGCGGCTGGCGGCGGCGCAGGGCGAATTGCTGGCCTCCACCCCGCTCACGCTGGCCGAAACCGCAAGCGTGTTCGGCGAGATGCTGACCTTCCGCAAGCTGCTGGATGGCGCGAAAACCAAGGCCGAGCGCAAGACCCTGCTGGCGGGCAAGGTGGAGGACATGATCAACACGGTCGTCCGCCAGATCGCCTTCTATGATTTTGAATGCAAGCTGCACGCGGCCCGTGCCGATGGCGAATTGACGCCCGACGGCATCAACGCGCTGTGGATGAGCGTTCAGGCCGAAAGCCTGGGCGATGTGTTTGATTTCATGGATGGATACGAGACCTTCTGGGCCTATATCCCGCATTTCGTGCATTCGCCCTTCTATGTCTATGCCTATGCCTTCGGCGATGGTTTGGTGAATGCGCTTTATGCCGCCTATGCTTCTGGCTTGCCGGGGTTCGAGGAGAAGTATTTCGACCTGCTGAAGGCGGGCGGATCAAAGCATCACAAGGAGCTGCTGGCGCCGTTTGGCCTTGATGCCTCGGACCCGAAATTCTGGGACAAGGGGCTGTCGATGATCGCGGGCTTCATTGACGAGCTGGAGGCGATGGAGGACTGAGCCTTCTGCCCGCGCGCTTATGATCCCCGTCGGATGCCTCCGGCGGGGATATTTTTTGCCAAGATGAAATCAGGCGACCTTGGCCGGGCGGCGGTTTTCGAACCAGCGGAAGATCAGCACGATGACGGCGGTGATGGCCATATATATCACGGCGAGCAGCAGGAGCGGTTCGTAAGTCAGGAACGTGTCTTGCCGCACCCGGCTGGCGACGGCGTAGATGTCAACCACGGTGATGGTGGCGACCAGCGGCGTGGCTTTCAGTTGCAGCACGGTTTCGCCGCCCAGCGTGGGCAAGACCCGGTGCAGCGCCTGCGGCAGCCAGATGCGGCGCAGCGTGGTCAGGCGCGGCATGCCCATGGCCTTTGCGGCCTCCAGCTGGCCCTTGGGCACGCCCTTGAAGGCGCCGCGCATCACCTCGCCCTCATAGCCCGCAAAGCTGAGCGTGAGCGCCAGCAGGCCATAGGGCCAGGCCTGGCGCAGGATCGGCCAGAGGTCGCTTTGCCGGATCCAGGGGATTTGCGGAAACAGCGAGCCGAGGCCGTAATAGAGCAGCCAGAGTTGCAGCAGCAAAGGCGTGCCGCGAATGACGGTGCAGAAGGCCCGCGCGGGCCAGGCGAGGAACCAGGGCCCCACCGCCTGCGCCAGCCCCAGCGGGATGGCGAGCAGGAGGCCGAACAGGATCGACAGCGCCAGAATCCAGATGGTGCGCCACAGGCCAAGCGCGGCCATCGGCGCATATTTCGGCACCCAATCCCATCGCAGGCTCAGCGCGCACCACAGCACGATGGCCAGCACGACCAGCGCCATGACGATGCGATGCGGCTGCCAGAACGCGCGGCTGAGGATCATGAGCGCAGCTCCGGCTGGCCGCGCCGGGCGCGGCGTTCCAACAGGGCAAAGCCCCAGCCCGACAGCAGCGAGATCGCCAGATAAAGCGCGCCTGCCGCCATGAAGAAAGTGAAATAGGCCTTGGTTGCCCCGGCGGCCTGCCTTGTGGTCTGGGTCAGTTCGGCAAAGCCCACGACGGCCAGCAACGCCGTGTCCTTGGTGGCATTGAGCCAGAGATTGCCGAGGCCCGGCAAGGCATTGGGCAGCATCAAGGGCAGCGTGACCCGCCGCGCGATCAGCCCCGGCGGCATGCCCATGGCGCGCGCGGCCTCGATCTGGCCCGCGGGCACGGCCTGAATGGCGCCGCGCAGCACCTCGGTCGCGTAGGCCCCCTGCACCACGCCCAGAACCCCGATCCCGGCGGCGACGCCGGAGATCTGGATGCGCTCATAGCCGAAGCTCAGCAGCAGCTGGTTCACCGCGTCGGTGCCCGCATAGAACAGGATCAGGATCAGCACCAGCTCGGGCACCGCGCGCACCACGGTGGTGTAAACCGCCGCCAGATCGCGCGCGACCGGGCCGCCTTGCAGCTTGGCAAAGGCGCCGATCAGCCCCAGCAGCAGCCCCAAGCCATAGGCGCCAAGCGCGATCAGCACCGAGGCCATCAGCCCTTGCAGCAAAGGCGCCCCCCAGCCGGGGGGCTCCAATTGCAACAGCTCAAGCGTGGCGGTGGCTGCCACCAGCCCCGACACGGCGCTCAGCCGCCATAGATCGAGGAGGCGAAATAGGGCTTGGAAATGGCCTCATAGGTGCCATCTTCCAGCACCTTGGCGATGCCCGCGTTGAACTTTTCCTTCAGTGCCTCCTCGCCCTTGCGCAATCCGACGCCGACGCCAAGGCCCAGCACATCGGTATCATCGGCCACGGCGCCCTTGCTTTCGCAGCAGGCGGCGCCTTCGGGCGTGGCAAGGAAGGCATCCAGCGCGATGCTGTCGGCCTGGGTGGCATCAATCCGGCCCGCGACCAGATCCTGATTGGCCTCATCCTGGGTCTGATAGACCTTGATCTCGCCCGCCGTGGCGGCAAAGTGCTTTTGCGCATAGGCCTCGTGGATGGTCGAGACCTGCACGCCGAGGATCTTGCCCGCCAGCCCCTCCGGGGTGGCCGCCATCTCCACGCCCTTGGGGCCGACGATCACGGTGGGGGTGTTGTAATATTTGTTCGAGAAGTCGATGGTTTTCATCCGCTCCTCGGTGATCGACATCGAGGCCATGATGGCGTCGATCTGGCCCGAGGTCAGCGCCGGGATGATGCCATCCCAGGCCACCGGCACCACCTCGCAGTCCAGCGCGGCAGCCTTGCAGACGGCGCCGATCATCTCGACCTCCCAGCCGGTCCATTTGCCGCTGGCATCGGGCGAGGCGAAGGGCGGATAGGGTTCCGCCGCAATGCCGACCTTCACGGTTTCGGCCATGGCCGCGCCCGACATCAGCAAGCCCGCGATCAGGCCAAATGCAAGTTTCTTCATGGTCTTTCCTCTCTGTTGGTCGGTCACGGGTTACCCCACGCTTTTCAGGAATTGTTTCAGCCGGTCGGATTGCGGCGCGCCGAACAGGGCCTCTGGCGGGCCTTCTTCCTCGATGCGGCCATTGTGCAGATAGATCACGTGGCTGGCGACCTCGCGCGCGAATTTCATCTCATGCGTCACGAGGATCATGGTGCGCCCCTCGGCGGCCAGATCGCGGATCACCGCGAGCACCTCGCCCACCAGCTCGGGGTCAAGCGCGCTGGTCGGCTCGTCGAACAGCATGGCGCGCGGGCTCATGCACAAGGCCCGCGCGATGGCGGCGCGCTGCTGCTGGCCGCCCGACATATAGGCGGGATAGGTGTCCGCCTTGGCCGAAAGCCCCACCCGCGCCAGCAGCGCCTCGGCCTGCGCCACGGCCTGCGCACGCGGCAAGCCCAGCACATGCACCGGCACCTCGATCAGGTTTTCCAGAACGGTGCGATGGCTCCACAGGTTGAAACTTTGAAACACCATGCCAAGGCTGCGGCGCAGCCGTTCGATCTGCTTGCGGTCGGCCGGGCTGCCATCGGGGCGCATCGCCACCCGCTCGCCGCCGATCTCGATCACGCCCGCGCTTGGGGTTTCCAGAAAGTTGATGCAGCGCAGCATGGTGGATTTGCCCGAGCCCGAGCCGCCGATGATCGCCACCACATCGCCCTCGCGCGCGGTGAGCGAGACCCCCTTCAACACTTCAAGCGAGCCGAAGGATTTGTGCAGATCCCCGATGCGGATCGCTTCGGGGCGGGTGTCAGACCGGGCATCGGGGCTGTGCGCTGGCATCGGGGCTCCGTCTTTTGTCAATTGCAGTAAGCCCCGGCTTCTGCAATTATGCAAGTGTATAATAGAGGCCCCATGACAGGCGAATGCATGACAGGCGAGCGGCGGAAATTCACCCGCGAAGGCGAGGAGCGGCGGCGCGAGGCGCTGATCGCGGCGGCGCTGGATCTGATCGCCGAGGGCGGTCCGGGTGCGGCGACGGTGCGCGCCATTGCCGAGCGCGCCGGGGTCACGCCGGGCCTGATCCGGCATTATTTCAACACCAAGGAAGACCTGACGCGCGAGGCCTACCGCGCCATGATGCAGGCGATGCAGGCCGATAACGCCGCCGTGCTGACCGGATTGCCGACCGATGCGGCGGTGCGGCTGGCGGCCTTTGTCGCGGCGGCGCTGCGCCCGCCGGTGATGACGCCGCGCCGCATGGGGCTTTGGGCCGGGTTCATCCATCAGGTGCAGCGCGACGCGGATATGGCCGCCGTCCATGCCGAAACCTATCTGGGCTATCGCAACCTGCTGGAAGGCTTGATCGCCGCGCTTGGGCCGAATGATCCCTCCCGGCTGCGCCTGCTGGCCATTGCCTGCAACGGCGTGATCGACGGGCTGTGGCTGGAAGGCTGCGCCCTGCCCCATCATTTCCCCGCCGACGATCTCCCCCGCATCGGCCTGACCGCCGTGGGGGCGATTCTCGGCCAGGACCTGCTGGCCCATTACCAAAGCCCGCTGGCCCAGAACGCAGAACCGGAGGAGCCGAACCCATGAAATATGCCGCCATCCTCGACCGCCTTTCCGGCCTTGGCGGCGCCAAATGGGAAATCCACGCCCGCGCCCGCCAGATGAAGGCCGAGGGCCATCAGGTGATCGAACTCACCATCGGCGAGCCGGACGTGCCCTGCCCCGACAGCCTGCTGGAAGTGGCCGCCCGCGCCATGCAGGCCGGCCGCACCGGCTATTCCAATGGCCGGGGCGAACCGCAGCTGCTGCGCGCACTGGCCGCCCGGCTCAGCACAAGGCGCGGGCGGGCCTTCACGCCGGAAAACATCATGTGCTTTCCCGGCACCCAGACCACGCTCTTCGCGGTGCTGATGGCGATTGCCGAAAGCGGCACCGAGGTGCTGGTGGGCGATCCGATGTATGCCACCTATGAGGGGCTGATCCGCGCCAGCGGCGCCCGGCCCGTGCCGGTGGCCCTGCGCCCCGAACGCGGCTTCCGCCTCGATCCCGCCGATCTGGCCGCCGCCGTCACCCCCGCCACCCGCGCCATCCTGCTCAACACCCCGCATAACCCCACCGGCGCCGTCCTCAGCCCGGAGGATCTGGTGGCCATTGGCGCGGTGGCGCGGGCGCATGACCTGTGGATCGTCTCGGATGAGGTCTATGAGGATCTGGTCTTCCCCGGCACCCGCTTCGCCTCGCCGCTCGATCTGCCCGATCTAGCCGAGCGTGTGATCGCCTGCGCCTCGATCTCCAAATCCCATGCCGCCCCGGGCTTCCGCTCCGGCTGGTGCGCGGGCCCAGCCGAGTTCTGCGACCGCCTGCTGCCCTTGTCCGAAACCATGCTGTTCGGCGGCCAGCCCTTCATCGCCGACATGACCGCCGCAGCCGTCTCTGCCCCGTCGGAAGTGGCGCCCGGCATGGTCGCCCGCTTTGCCGCCCGCGCCGCGATGATCCGCGACGCGCTGGATGGCCAGCACGGCCTGCGCGTGCATGTGCCGCAGGCGGGCATGTTCGCTTTGCTCGACATCCGCGCCACCGGCCTTTCGGGCGAGGCCTTCGCCGCCTCGCTGCTGGAGGCCGAACAGGTCGCCACCATGCCCGGCGAAAGTTTCGGCCAGGCGCTTTCGGGCTGGCTGCGCCTCGCGCTCAGCCAATCCGACGGCCTCACCGCCGAGGCCTGCCGCCGCATCGCCCGCCACGCCGCCGCAGTGCAAACCCGGCGCTGACGCAGCCCTTCCCCCTTCAGCTTGGCGCAAATATCCCGGGGGTCCGGGGGCAGCGCCCCCGGCTCATCAGAGGAAACCATGCCCCTTTCCGTCGGCGAAGCCCTTGTTCAAGCGTTGAAATCCCGTGGCGTCGACACGGTGTTCGGCATTCCCGGCGTGCATACAGTCGAGCTGTATCGCGGGTTGCCCGGCTCTGGCATCCGCCATGTGACGCCGCGCCACGAACAAGGCGCCGCCTTCATGGCCGATGGCTATGCCCGCGTCTCGGGGCGGGTGGGCGTGGCTTTTGTGATCACAGGCCCGGGCCTGACCAATGCCCTCACCGCCATGGCGCAGGCCAAGGCGGATTCGGTGCCGATGCTGGTGATTTCGGGGGTGAACCGGCGCGCGAGCCTTGGTCAGGGCTTCGGCCTTCTGCACGAACTGCCCGATCAGGCCGCCATGGTGCGCGCGCTTTGTCCCAGCTTCCAGATCACCGCGCCCGAGATGCTGGAGCCGGTGCTGACCCGTGCCTTCGCCGCGCTGGAAACCGGCCGCCCCGGCCCGGTGCATATCGAGGTGCCGACCGATGTGATGCCCCTGCCCGCCGCGCTGCCGCGGCTGGCCCCGGCGGCACTGCCCCGCGCGCCCGAGGCCGCCGCGCTTGCGCAAGCCGCCCGTCTGCTTGATGCCGCCACGCGCGTGGTCATCCTTGCCGGCGGCGGCGCAGGCCGGGCCGAGGGGCCGCTGCGCGCCCTGGCCGAGGCGCTGGACGCGCCGCTGGTGCAAACCGTCAACGGGCGCGGGCTGCTGCATGGTCATCCGCTGGCCGTGCCCGCCTCGCCCAGCCTCGAGGCCACCCGCGCCCTGATCGCCAGCGCAGACCAAATCCTGTGTGTCGGCACCGAAATCGGCCCGACCGACTACGACATGTATGTGCTCGGCGGCTTCCCCGACCTCTCGGGGATGATCCGGATCGACCTCTGCCCGCAGCAGCTTGCGCGCCATCCCGCCGCCTGCCGGATCGAGGCCGACAGCGCCGCCGCCCTCGCCGCGCTGCTGCCGCTGATTGCGCCCCGCGCCTCAGACGGCGCCGCCCGCGCCGCCGCCACCCGCGCCGCCGCCCGGGCTGAACTGGCCAGCCTGCACCCGGCCATGCCGCATCAGCTGCGCATGGTCGAGGCCATCCGCGACGCCCTGCCCGGCGCGCTGATCGTGGGCGACAGCACCCAGCCGATCTATGCCGCCAACCTGTTTTACGACCACGACCGCCCCGGTGGCTGGTTCAACGCCGCGACCGGCTTTGGTGCGCTTGGCTATGGCCCCGGCGCCGCCATCGGCGCCAGCATCGCCGCGCCGGGCGTGCCGGTGGTCTGCCTGATCGGCGATGGCGGTTTGCAATTCTCTGCCGCCGAGCTGCGCGTGGCGCGCGACGAGGGCCTGCCGGTCACCTTCCTGGTCTGGAACAATGCAGGCTACCGCGAAATTGCCGAGGCGATGCAAGCGGTTGGCGTGCCCGTCACCGGCTGCACGCCTTCGCCTCTGCGGCTGGACGCCTTCGCCGCCGCCTGCGATCTGCCCTTCACGTCGGTCGCCTCCACGCCCGAGGCGTTGCGCGCAGCCCTGGACCAAGGCAGCGGCCCCCGCCTGATCGAGATCCGCGCGGATTGACGCGCAAGGCTCTTGAATTTGATCAAATTCTGCGGCACAAGCGGGCAAGCCCAGGGAGGTTGCCATGCTTGATTCCGCCCCCGATCTTGTCGCCGGGATTGCCCGCCCCAAACTCGACGCGCTGATGGCGCGCGAGGCCAAGGCCTATGCGTCGGCCCGCCCCAAGACCCGCGCCGCGCTGGAAAAGGGGACATCCCATTTCCTCGACGGCGTGCCGATGCACTGGATGAAAGACTGGCCGATGCCCTTCGCCATGCTGGTGAAATCGGCCAAGGGCGCGAAGATCACCGATCTTGATGGCAACGAAATCAATGACTTCTGCCTTGGCGATACCGGGTCGATGTTCGGCCATTCGCCCGCCCCGCTGGCCCGCGCCATCCGCGCGCAGGCCCGCCATGGCCTGACCTATATGCTGCCCACCGAGACCGCGCTGGAGGCCTCACGCCTGCTGACCGAGGTGTTTGGCGCCTTCCGCTGGCAGATCGCCACCACGGCGACCGATGCCAACCGCTTTGCCCTGCGGGTGGCCCGCGCGATCACCGGGCGGCGCAAGGTGCTGGTGTTCAACGGCTGCTATCACGGCACGCTGGACGATACGATGGTGGAGCTGCGCGACGGCAAAACCCAGTCCCGCCAAGGGCTTGTGGGGCAATTCGCCGATCTGGCCGAAGGCGCCGTGGCCGTAGAGTTCAACGATCTGGCTGCTGTCGAGGCCGCACTGCAAACCGGCGAGATTGCCGCCGTGCTGACCGAGCCGGTGATGACCAATTCCTGCATGGTGCTGCCCGAACCGGGCTTTCATGACGGGCTGCGGGCGTTGACCCGGAAATATGACAGCCTGTTAATCATTGACGAAACCCACACGATTTCATCGGGTTACGGCGGGTATACATGTATACATGCGCTGGACCCCGATATTTTCGTGGTCGGAAAATGCGTGGCGGGGGGGATGCCGACGGCGGTTTGGGGCCTGCGCGAGGACGTGGCGGCGCGCTTTGCCGCCTATGACGCCGCCCGCGCGCCCGGCCATTCCGGCATGGGCACCACGCTTTCGGCCAATCCGATGCAATTCGCCTGCCTGCGCGCCACCCTGTCAGAGGTGATGACGCCAAGCGCTTACAAACACA
>NZ_JAEULU010000294.1 GCF_016792925.1 Gemmobacter sp. | reverse complement strand
GGCGCTGCCGGTGCCGGGACGGATGATCCCGGCGGCGGCGGGCACCGGCAGCATCGGCCAGCCCTGGTGGATCATCTGGGCCGATGTGAACCTGCGCACGCTGGTCATCGGCACCCCCTCGGGCGAGATGGGCTTCATCCTGAACCGGGGCGGCGACCTGCCCGCCGACCGGCTGACCGCCGCGCGCGAGATTCTGGACTGGAACGGCTACGATCTGGACCATTTGCAGGTGTTCTGAGCCCTGCATTCGGGCGGATCAGGAAACGCATCGCGTTTCCCCGCCCGCAGCGACCGGACCACGACCAGACCGTTTCAGCCCATGACCGAGAGGCTAGTGCCCGCCCGGCGGGTGTGAAGCACCCGCCCCCGGCAGGGCGGGCGCTGGCCGGGGGCTTCGGGCCCCCGGCCCGAACGCGGATAGGTTTCAACATGACCTCGGCAATGGCCTCGGCCATTCCAAAACACCAAAGGCCCCGAGGTTTCCCTCGGGGCCTTTCTGATCGCCTTATCCGATCAGGCTGCCAATCAGGCCTGCGCCAGATTGCGCAGCACATAATGCAGCACACCGCCGTTTTCGACATATTCGATCTCGATCGCCGTATCGATGCGGCACTTGATCTGAATGGTCTTCTCGCTGCCATCGGCATAGCGGATGGTGCAGGGCACGTTCGACAGCGGTTTCAGATCGCCTTCCAGACCGTGGATCGACACCACCTCATCGCCGGTCAGACCCAGCGACTTGCGGGTATCGCCACCGGTGAACTCGAAGGGAATGACCCCCATGCCGACGAGGTTGGAGCGGTGGATACGCTCGAACGACTCGGCGATCACGGCCTTCACGCCCAGAAGCGCGGTGCCCTTGGCCGCCCAGTCGCGCGAGGAGCCTGCCCCATATTCGATGCCACCAAAGATCACCAGCGGGGTGCCCTCGGCCTGATAGGCCATCGAGGCGTCATAGATCGAGGTCTGCACCCCGTCCGGCCCCTTGGTGTAACCACCTTCCACACCGTCCAGCATCTCGTTCTTGATGCGGATATTGGCGAAAGTGCCGCGCATCATCACCTCATGGTTGCCGCGACGGGCGCCATAAGAGTTGAACTCGCTCACCGGCACCTGACGCTCGGCCAGATATTTGCCGGCGGGCGTGGTGGCCTTGAACGACCCGGCAGGGCTGATGTGGTCGGTGGTGATCATGTCGCCCAACAGGGCCAGAACGCGGGCACCTTCCAGGTTCTTGATCGCGCCCTTGGTCTTGGCCATGCCCTGGAAATAGGGCGGGTTCTGGATATAGGTCGAGGAAGCGGGCCAGTCATAGGTCTCGCTCTCGGTGACCTTCACCGCCTGCCACTTCTCATCGCCCTTGAACACATCGGCGTATTTCTTCTGGAAAGCCTCGCGCGTCACCACCTGATGCACGATGTCGGCGATTTCCTGATTGGTCGGCCAGATGTCTTTAAGGTAAACCGGCTGGCCGTCTTTTGACACGCCAATGGCTTCCTTGGTGATGTCGATATTCATGTCGCCCGCGATGGCATAGGCCACGCACAGGGGCGGCGAGGCCAGATAGTTGGCGCGCACATCCGGCGAAATCCGCCCCTCAAAGTTGCGGTTCCCCGACAGCACGGCGGTGGCGACCAGATCGCCCTCGTTGATGGCCTTGGAGATTTCCGGCTGCAACGGGCCCGAGTTGCCGATGCAGGTGGTGCAACCATAACCGGCCAGGTTGAAGCCCACGAAATCCAGATCTTCCTGAAGACCGGCAGCCTCCAGATATTCGCTGACCACCTGCGACCCAGGCGCGAGCGAGGTTTTCACCCAGGGCTTGCGGGTCAGGCCAAGCGCGCGGGCCTTGCGCGCCACCAGACCGGCGCCGACCAGCACATAGGGGTTCGAGGTATTGGTGCAGGAGGTGATGGCCGCGATCACAACCTTGCCCGAGGACAGTTTGTAATCCTGCCCTTCAACCGCCACTTCCACGCCCATCGGACGCTTGAAGCTGGCCTCCATCTCCTTGGCGAAGCCCGATTTGGCATCAGACAGCGGCAGGTAATCCTGCGGGCGCTTCGGGCCCGAGATCGCGGGCACGATGGTGCCCATGTCGAGTTCCAGCGTCGAGGTATAGATCGGGCTGTAATCGGCATCGCGCCACATGCCATTGGCCTTGGCATAGGCCTCGACCAGCGCGATGCGGGCCTCTTCGCGGCCGGTATTACGCAGATAGCGGATGGTCTCGTTGTCGATCGGGAAGAAGCCGCAGGTGGCGCCGTATTCCGGGGCCATGTTGGCGATGGTCGCGCGGTCGGCCAGCGGCAGGTGATCCAGACCTTCGCCGTAGAATTCGACGAACTTGTTCACCACGCCATGTTTGCGCAGCATTTGAACCACTTTCAGCACGAGGTCGGTGGCGGTGGTGCCCTCGACCATCTTGCCGGTCAGCTTGAAGCCGACCACTTCGGGGATCAGCATCGAGACCGGCTGGCCCAGCATCGCGGCCTCGGCCTCGATCCCGCCGACGCCCCAGCCCAGAACGGCCATGCCGTTCACCATGGTGGTGTGGCTGTCGGTGCCCACCAGCGTGTCCGGGTAAGCCACTTCCTCGCCGTTCTGGTCCTTGTCGGTCCAGACGGTCTGCGCCAGATATTCCAGGTTCACCTGATGGCAGATGCCGGTGCCGGGCGGCACCACGCGGAAGTTGTTGAAGGCGTTCTGACCCCATTTCAGGAAGACATAGCGCTCCATGTTCCGCTCATATTCGCGGTCCACGTTCATCTGGAAGGCGCGGGGATGGCCGAATTCGTCGATCATGACCGAGTGGTCGATCACGAGGTCAACCGGGTTCAGCGGGTTGATCTTCTGCGCGTCACCGCCCAGACCCTTGATGCCGTCGCGCATCGCGGCCAGATCGACCACCGCCGGAACGCCGGTGAAATCCTGCATCAGCACGCGGGCCGGGCGATAAGCGATCTCGATCGGATTCTTGCCGCCCAGCTTGCCCCAGTCGGAGAAGGCCTTGATGTCCTCGACGGTGACGGTCTTGCCATCCTCGAAGCGCAGCATGTTCTCCAGCACCACCTTCAGCGCGGCGGGCAGATTGGCAAAGCTGCCCAGACCGGCGGCCTCGGCGGCGGGGATCGAGTAATAGGCGACGCTGGCGCCGCCTGCGGTCAGGGTCTTGCGCGTCTTGCTGCTGTCGTGTCCGACGGTGACGGTCATCTGTCGCCTCCTGGCTGTGGCTCGGAAATTCGGGCTCGGAAATCTTGGGGTCGGCAGGGAGCCCCCTCAGCGGTTTGCCGCATCGCGGCGCCTCGCGCAAGGGAATCTGCACAGGCTTTGTATGCAATTGTATGCCGAAAATCCAGCCCCTTTCCGCACCACGCCCACCACGTTGCGGCAAAGCCGCGCCGAAGGGCGGAATGCCGCGCAACGGGGCAGGGGCGCTTGATCACGGCGCGCCCCGCGTCTATCGCAAAACCTTGATTGGTTCTGCGATGGTTGCGACGGTAGAAGGGAAAGGTAAAGAGAGGATGACCGCATGAGCAAGACACCGCTGGCCACAGCCGCGCTGATCCTGATGACCGCAGCCGGGGCGACGGTCGGGGCCAGGGCCGTTGCCGAGGTCGGGGCCGAGGTCGGGCCTGCGCGGGCTGAGGGCGCCTCTCCTGTGGTGCTGGAACTCTATACTTCGCAAGGCTGTTCCTCCTGCCCGGCCGCCGATGCGCTGCTGGAGGAACTGGCCGACCAGCCGGGCCTGCTGCCGTTGGCCCTCCATGTGGATTACTGGGATTACATCGGCTGGGCCGATACCTTTGCCCATCCCGGCTTTACCGACCGGCAAAAAGCCTATGCCCGCGCGGCGGGCGAGCGGATGATCTACACGCCACAGATGATCGTGGCGGGGGTGGCGCGGGTAGAAGGCAATGATGCCACCGCCGTGGCCGAGGCGATCCGCGCCGCGCAGCCCGACCGCCCGGGCCCCGATCTGGCGATCACCCGCGAGGGCGAGGCCCTGCGCATCCGCGTGGCCGAATGGCCCGAAGCCGCCAATGCGCCGTTGAAACTGCAACTGGTGCGCTTCCAGCCCAAGGCGGTGGTCGAGATCGCCCATGGCGAAAACGCGGGCAAGACCGTGACCTATCGCAATATCGTGACCGACTGGCAGGCGCTGAGCGACTGGCCCGGCACCCCGCCGCTCGACCTGCTGGTGCCCAGCCCCGGCACCGACCCCCTCGCGGTCCTGCTGCAATCCCCCGGCCCCACAGGCGGCCCCGGCGCCATCCTCGCCGCCGCCCGCCTGAACTGATCCCGGCCAGGGGCAACTCTTCTGCGAAGAGTTGAAAGGGGGCGCTCGCGCCCCCTCTGGGCCTTGCGGCCCATTCACCCCCTGAGGATATTTTCAGACAGAAAAAGCAGGGGCGTTAGGGAATCGTTAACCTTGGCCTGCCAGATTGGGGCCACGGTACAGGCGGGGACGCCGATGACCGTGACAGGAAAAGGCACCCTGCGCCCCTTTGGTGCGCGGGGTGTTCTCTGGCTTTTTCTGTCTGAAAATATCCTCGGGGGGAGGGGCCGAAGGCCCCGTGGGGGGCAGACAGCCCCCTGCCACGCCAGACGCTTTGTCAGACCTTCCAGCGCTTGTGAATCCAGAACCACTGGTCGAGGTGTTGGCGCACATGCGCCTCCAGATGGTCATTCAGCGCCTGAGTCATCGTCACCGCATCGCTATGGGGCACGGGTGCATCGACGAGGATGTCGAAATCCAGCCCGTTTTCCGCGCGGATCGCATAGGTCGGCACCAGCAACGCGCCGTATTTCAGCGCCAGCTCTGCCGCCGACAGCGCCGTTTTCGCCTCATGCCCGAAGAAGCGCAGCACGACCCCCTTGTTCATGTGCTGGTCCTGCACGATGCCCAGCATGCCGCCCGCCCGCAGAAAGCGGATCATCCCCGCCATCCCCTCGCGGCCGCGCGCAAACAGCGGCGTGCCGATGGCCGAGATCGCCGCCACATAGTGATCGTTGAAATAGCGGTTGGTCATCGGGCGATAGAGCCCGCCCACGTTGAAGCCGCGCGCGATCAGCGCCGCCCGGCTCGCATCGTAATTGCCGAAATGCCCGGTCACCAGCAGCACCGGCTGGCCCTTGGCGCGCGCCTCTTCCAGCGCCGCCAGACCCGGCCCCCGGATCGGCGCCCGCGCCACCCGCGCCGCGAATTCCGGCCCCGAATACAGCTCGATCACCGTGCGCCCCACATTGTCGGGCACGGCGCGGCACATCCGGGCCACCTCGGCCTCCGGCATCTCGGGGAAGATCTTCGCCAGATTGTCGCGGATGCGCCGCGTATAGCCCGCCAGCGGCGCGATGACCCGCGCAAACACCGCCCCGCACAGCGGCACGCGCCACGCGTAGGGCAGCAGCAGCAGCACCCCGATCACCGCGCGCAGCGCGAGGTTTTGCAGCCAGTGATCCAGCCGGAACGGGGGCGTCTCTGTCATGGAATGCGCGCGGCTCTTGTTTCCCGGTGCCAGACATAGAGGCCCGCCCCCACGATCACAAGGGCGCCGACCAGCGTCCAGCCATCGGGCCATTCGTCAAAGATCACGATGCCCCAGATCGTCGCAAACAGGATGCCGACATAGCCGAAGGGTGCGATGACCGAGGCTTCGGCCAGCGTGAAGGCCCGGATCAGGAACACCTGCGCCAACGCGCCCTGCGCCCCGATCAGCAGAAAGCCCCACAGATGCGCGGGCGCAACGGGCTGCATCACCCCCGGCATCAGCGCCGAGGTCACCACTGTGCCAAACAGCGCCGAGTAAAGCAGCGAGGTGGAGGGGGCCTCGGTCCCGCCCACCTTGCGGGTGGCCAGCGCAAAGCCCGCATAGCAGACCGCGCAGCCCAGAGGCAGCAGCGCCGCCGGCTGAAACACCCCGAGGCCCGGCCGGATCACGATCAGCGCCCCGATCAGAGCCACCGCCACGCCCGCCAGCCGCCGCGGCCCCAGCTTCTCGCCCAGAAACACCGCCGCCCCCAGCGTGATCAGCACCGGGTTGATGTCGGTCAGCGCCGTGGCCTCGGCCAGCCCGATATGGCCAAGGCTGAGGAAAAAGAACGCCGTCGCGCCGAACTGGAACAAGGATCGCAGCGCCTGCATCCCCGGCGCGCGGGTGCGCAGCACCGTGCCCAGACGCGGCAGGAAAACCAGCAGCACGATCACCGTCTGCCCGGTATAGCGCGCCCAGATCACCTGCATCGCCGGGTATCCGCTGGTGATCAGGTATTTCGCCAGCGCATCCATGCTGGTGAAGGTGGCAATCGCGGCCAGCACCATCAGGATGCCGCGCCCAGTATTTTGCCCTGTATTCTGCTCGATCTGTGTCATGGCGGCGACCCTATGCCCTCCCCCCGGGGGCTGCAAGACTTGGCGCCCGCCCCACTCCGTGCCAATCTGCGCCGGATTTCCGGAGAGATATGATGACTCGTATTGCCCTTGCCCTGCCGCTTTGCCTTGCCGTCAGCCCTTTCGCGGCCAGCCCGCTGGCCGCCGATAGCCTGGATGATCAGGCCACCGCCGCCTTCAAGGCCGCTTTCGCCGAAGCCTGCACCGCCGCCTTTGCCGAGGATGGCAGCCTGATCGCCCCCCCCGAACGCCACGAGGCCAAGGCCGCCGCCAGCTTTGGCGAGCCGCAGCCGGTGACGCTGTGGCAGTTCACCTGCAATATGGGCGCCTATAACCTGCAATCGGTGGTGCTGATACGGACCGAGTTCTATGGCATCACGCCGCTGGCCTTCGCGCGCCCCGATCTTACGCTGGTCTACGAGGTGCCGGACGACCCCGAAAGCAAGGTCACCGAGGTGAAGATCGCGGGCTGGTCGGCCTCGCCCTTCCTCACCAATGGCGGGTTTGACCCGGCGACGGGCGAGTTCAGCGAAGACAGCAAATGGCGGGGCTTGGGCGATGCCTCCTCCAGCGCGCGGTGGAGGCTGGTGGATGAGGGCGCCCGGCTGGTGCAATATGATGTCGATGCCAGCTATGACGAGGCGGTCAACCCCGAAACCCTGGTGCGGTTCGAGTGAACCGGATCGACACGCCCCTGGGCCCGGTGTCGCTGCGGGCGCAAGGCGATCTGCTGGTGGGTTTGGATTGGCAGCCCGGTGCCGAGGCCAGCCCGCTGGAGGCCGAGGGCCTGCGCCAATTGGCCGAATATTTCGCAGGCCAGCGCAGCGCTTTCGATCTGCCGCTGGATTGGGGGCAGGGGCTGCACGGCGCGGTGCGCCGCGCCATGGCCGCCATCCCCTTGGGCGAAACCCGAACCTATGGCGAGATCGCCCGCGAGGTCGGCGCCCCCGCGCAGGCGGTGGGGCAGGCCTGCGGTGCCAATCCCTTGCCGCTTTTGATCCCCTGCCACCGCGTGCTGGGCCGCAGCGGCCTTGGCGGCTTCTCCGCCCCCGGCGGGGTGGAGGCGAAAGTCTGGCTTCTGCGGCACGAGGGCGCGGCGGGGCTGTTGATCTGATCCGCCGCCACCCGTAGGCCCCGACCCGCCGCTGGCCCTGCGGTCGCGGGCCGCGCCCGGTTGCAAGGCGGCCCTCCGGCCAGACACTCCGGCCAGAAGCGTGGCAGCGACGGCGCGCTTTGGCCGCTTTCCGGTGTCAGGGCCGGAGGGTCGGCCCGGAGGTCGGGCCGCTCGGTTCAGGGGTCGCATCCTGTATCGGCGGGCATCGGGTCGCGCGGTCGCTCAGGCCAAGCGGGCGCGCCATGGCCTGCCGTGCCTCCTGCGGCAAGATCACCCCTTTCTCTGCCATCATGCTCAGCAGCATATTGCGCCGTCGCAAACCCCACGCCCGATCATCAATGCGGCTTGGTTGGTAGATAACCGAGGCCAGAAACGCTGCCTCGTGCAGGTCCAGCCTGGCCGGGGTCTTGCCAAAATAGACCTGCGCCGCCGCCTCGATCCCGTAGCAATCCCGGCCCCAATAATGCGGCTGATGGACGAAAAGGTTCAGGATCTCGGTCTTGGTCAAGGTGCCCGCGATCACCCATA
>NZ_JAEULU010000115.1 GCF_016792925.1 Gemmobacter sp. | reverse complement strand
GGTAGGATCACTGTCCTGTCTCCCTAGTTTGAGGTGTGAACCGCGCTGCGACACTTCCTCAAAGCCTGCGTCTTTCAGAACTTTCAGGAGCTTGGTTGAGTTGGTTTGTAGCTCCATCGCCCCTCCTTTCTGAGTACATATATACACACCTTAACGGGCGGGTGCAAGTGAAATGTGTTTTATAGTGTGTATTATTTTGCGCCGATTGCAGTCGGTCGGCACAACAGAATCCTTGACCACGCCGCAAGTGTTCTCTTTGTGTTCTCGCCATGTGGACGCATCGGAAGACGATCATATGTGGGGCAGGTGACCCTGACGACAGGCAAGTGCTGTTCAACCGGCGCCCGGTTGGTCGCGTTTACTATGCGCCGAACATGCTGCCCGAGTTGCGCTGGTCATGGACCTGCGGTTCCGCGCATGGATATGTTGCGACCATCGCCGAGGCGTTGGAACGCGTGCGGCAGGCGTATCTTGCGGTTCATGGTAGCTGATCTGGCCATCATGGCGGAACAAACTAGGGCTGGGCTGTACGGGATTTGTACGAAAGCCTTCGGTTTGTACGCGTATGTTCACGCTTTTTCGTGCATCGGCGCAGCGCGGCCTTGCTCGCTGGCGCAGAAAATCATTTTATTATCAGCGGTTAGCTGGCGACTCCGACAGGACTTGAACCTGTAACCTGCCCCTTAGGAGGGGGCTGCTCTATCCAGTTGAGCCACGGAGCCTCACCAGCCCGCCCTAAATGCGGGGAAATCGCGGCGGGCGCAACAGATTCCGCATGGGTCCGGTCATGAAGGATCAAGATGCAGGGGAGGCGAAATTTGGCCCACCGCCTCCCCTGCGGGTCCGTCGCGCCGGTTGAGAGCTTGCGGGCGCGCTGGATCTCCTGATAGCGCTAACATAGCATGTCATCTGCCCTTGGACAAGGCTTTACTTTGGCGCTAACAATGAAAACAGCGCCCAAGGAGAGACCCAGCCCGTGACCAGACCCCCCGTTCCCGATCCCCGCCGCACCCTCACGCTTCGCGATGTGTCCGAGGCGTCGGGCGTGAGCGAGATGACGGTCAGCCGGGTCTTGCGCAACCGGGGCGATGTGTCCGATGCGACCCGCGAAAAGGTGCTGCAAGCGGCGCGGGCCCTGGGCTATGTGCCCAACAAGATCGCGGGCGCGCTGGCCTCGCAGCGGGTGAACCTCGTGGGCGTCATCATCCCCTCGATGTCCAATATGGTCTTCCCCGAAGTCATGATGGGCATCTCCGAGACGCTGGAGGATACCGGGCTGCAACCCGTTGTCGGCATTACCAATTACAGCCCGGAGCGTGAGGAATCCGTGCTGTATGAGATGCTCAGCTGGCGCCCCTCCGGCGTCATCATCGCGGGGCTGGAACACAGCCCGGCGGCGCAGGCCATGCTGGACAGCGCGGGCATTCCCATCGTCGAGATCATGGATATTGACGGCGATCCGGTGGACAGCGCCGTGGGCATCTCGCATCGCCGCGCCGGGCTGCAAATGGCCGAGGCCATCGTGGCGGCGGGCTATCGCAAGATCGGCTTTCTGGGCACCAAGATGCCCGATGACCACCGCGCCCGCAAGCGGCTGGAGGGCTTCAAGGAGGGCCTCGCCCGCGCGGGTCTGGCCCTGACCGATGAGGAATATTACGCGGGCGGGTCGGCGCTCTTGAAGGGCCGCGAGATGACCGAGGCGATTCTGCGCCGCTCGCCCGAGCTGGATTTCCTGTATTATTCCAACGATATGATCGGGGCAGGCGGCCTTTTGTGGTGCCTTGCCAACGGGATCGACGTGCCGGGCCGCGTCGGGCTGGCGGGCTTCAACGGGGTGGAGCTGCTGGACGGTCTGCCGCGCCGTCTGGCCACCATGGACGCCTGCCGCCGCGAGATCGGCATCCACGCCGCCGAGATCATCGCCGGCAAGCGCCCCTCGGGCGTGATCGGCGGCGAGCGGATCGAGCTGTTCCCGACGCTGCAACCGGGCGATACCATCCGCAAGGTTTGAGGGCTTGGCAAATGGCCGAGGCCATCGCCGAGGTCATGTGGCACCGTTGCCGCATCGGGCCGGTGGCCCGAAGCCACCGGCCAGCGCCCGCCCTGCGGGGGGCGGGTGCTTCGCACCCACCGGGCGGGCGCGGGCCTGTCGGTCTTGCGCGTAAAAGGTCTTGCTGAACAGCGGTCACGCGGGCGGGGAAACGCGCTGCGTTTCCTGATCCGCCCGAGGCCGTCTCGGCCATTCCTGCCTCAATACCCCAGCGTGCCCAGCACCTGATACACCCCGGCCACCGAGCCGAGCAGCCGCCCCTCGCCGCGATCATTGGCATAGGCCACAATCGCATTGTAAGTGCCGGGGCCAAAGGCGCCGTCGATGCCGCCGCGATAATAGCCCCGCGCCGCCAGATGCTGTTGCAGGCGCACCCGGTCGCGGCTGCCATAGGCGCGGAAGGCCTGCGCCGCGGGCGTGCTGTAGATGCTTTGCTGCCAACCCGGTTGCGGCTGCGGGCGCGGATACACGGGTTGCGGATAGACCGGCTGGGGATAGGGGTAGGGCTGCGGATAGGGATAGGGCTGCGGCTGCGGATAGGGCTGCGGCCTCTGCCCGCGCCGGTTCGCATCCTGAATGATCGCCCCCAGCAGCACCGCCCCCGCGATGCCCTTCAACACATTGCGCTCGTTCTTGCCCAGAGCCAGCGCCGGGCTGGCAGGCAGCGCCAGCGACAGCGCGGTCAGCGCCACCATCGCCCCCTTCATCAGCTTGCGCAGCGGGGCGGGTTTCATCGTCATGACAGCGGGCAGCATGTCGTTTCCTTTCAGATCGGCGGCACCAGCGCCGCACGGAAGATGCCCCCAGATGCGCTCCGGGGGCCCTGAAAGGCAAAATCGCCGCGCTGTTATCCCATATCAGCCCCGCCCCAGCCCATAAAACTCGGGGTTCGGGCGCATATTCGTCACATTGGCCAGCCGGTTCGACATGCCGAAAAACGCGGCAATCGCCGCAATGTCCCAGGCATCCGCCTCGGTGAAGCCATGGCCTGCCAGCACCGCCAGATCGGCCTCGCCCACCTCCTGCGCCCGCTGCGAGACCTTCACCGCAAAGTCGATCATCGCCTTTTGCCGGTCGGTAATGTCGGCCTTGCGGTAATTCGTCGCCACCTGATCCGCGATCAGCGGGTCTTTCGCCCGGATGCGCAGAATGGCGCCATGCGCGATCACGCAATATTGGCACTGGTTCAGCGCCGAGGTCGCCACCACGATCATCTCGCGCTCGGCCTTGCTCAGCCCGCCGGGCTTCTCCATCAGCGCATCGTGATAGGCAAAGAAGGCGCGGAACTCGTCGGGGCGATGGGCCAGCACCAGAAAGACATTGGGGATGAAGCCCGATTTCTCCTGCACCGCCAGAATACGGGCGCGGATGTCTTCGGGCAGGCTGTCCAGCTCCGGCACCGGAAAGCGGCTGATCGGATGTTCCATCTTCCGCCCCTCAGCCCTGAACCGGCACGATCACCCGGCCGCGCACCCGGCCCGCGATCAGGTCTTCCGCCACTTGCGGCGCCTCCTCCAAGGTGATGCGCCGGGTCATGGTTGCCAGCAAGCCTGGGTCCAGATCCTGCGCCAGCCGCCGCCAGGCCGCGATCCGCTCGGCCTTCGGCGCCATCACACTGTCAATCCCCACCAGCGTCACCCCGCGCAGGATGAAGGGCGCCACCGTCGCCGGAAAGCCCATGCCCCCCGCCAGACCGCAGGCCGTGACCACGCCGCGATATTTCATCCCGGCGCAGACATTGGCCAGCACCTGACCGCCCACCACATCCACCGCGCCCGCCCATTGCTCGCGCGCGAGCGGCTTGCCCGGTGCGCTCAGCGCCTCGCGCTCCAGAATGCGGGCGGCACCCAGATGGGTGAGGTAATCGGCTTCCTCGGCCCGCCCGGTCAGCGCCACCACGCTGTAGCCCAGCTTCGCCAGCACCGCGACCGCCACGCTGCCCACACCGCCCGCAGCCCCCGTCACCAGCACCTCGCCCGCCTCGGGGCGCAGGCCCTGCCGCTCCAGCGCCAGCACACACAGCATCGCGGTATAGCCCGCTGTGCCGATCGCCATGGCCTGTTCGGCGCTGAAGGCGGGCTCCAGCGGGATCAGCCATTCCGCCTTCAGCCGCGCCTTTTCCGCCAAACCGCCCCAATGGCCCTCGCCCACGCCCCAGCCATTCAGCACCACCCGGTCACCGGGGCGGAACTCGGCGCTGCCCGAGCTTTCCACCACCCCCGCCAGATCAATGCCCGGCACCATCGGAAAGCGCCGCACCACCGGCCCCTTGCCGGTGATCGCCAGCGCATCCTTGTAATTGAGGGTGGAGCATTCCACCCGCACCGTCACATCGCCCTCCGGCAGATCGCTCTCGGCGATCTCGGTCAGGGCGGCGCTTTGGCCGCTGTCGTCCTTGGTGATCAGAATGCCGCGCATCAGGGAAGCCTTTCAAACAGAAGGGGAAATCAGCCGGAAGAACCCGGCGGCGAAAGCATCAAGCGGGGCCGGGCTGCGCTCCAGCTTGGCGCGCAGCACCGCGCCCTCCCAGCCGATCCAGAAAAACGCGGCCAGCGCCTCAGGGTCATGCCCCATCAACTGCCCTGTCAGCCGCGCCTCGGCCAGACAGCGCGCCAGCAGCGCCTCCCATTCGGCAAAAACCGCGATGATCCGGGCGCGGAAACTTTCGGGCAGCACGCCCATTTCCTGCCCCAGATTGCCCACCAGACAGCCGCGCGCAAAGCCGTGCCGCGCCATGCCGTCGCGCGCATCGGCGATGAAATCGGCCAGCCGGTCCAGCGGCGCCCGCTCCGCCGCCTCCAGATGCCGCCGCAGCTTGCGCTGGAAATAGCCGTCATAGCGGTCGATCAGCGCAAGGCCAAAGGCCTCCTTGCTGGGGAAGTAACGGTAGAAACTGCCCTTCGGCATCGCCGCCGCCGCCAGCATCTCCTCCAGCCCGACCGCGCTGAACCCCTTTTCCGTCAGCAGCGCCACCCCCGCCCGCAGCAAGCCCTCGCGGGCATGGCCGGGGGTGGCAGGGTCCAGGCGCGGGCGGCCGCGCTTGCGGGGCAGGGGGGCAAGATCGCTCATGTCGAATTATTAGACCGACCGTCTATTAAATTGCAAGACCCAAAGAAAAAGGCCCGGGCCGCATCGCTGCGCCGGGCCTTTCCAGATCACGCAAACGAGGCTCAGGCCGCCTTGCGCCCGCCGAACCACCGGTTGATCAGCACAAAGAACACCGGCACGAAGAAAATCGCCAGCGTCGTGCCGGTAATCGTGCCAAACAGCGTGGCATAGCCGATGGCCTCGCGCGCACCCGCCCCGGCCCCGGAGGACAGCACCAGCGGCACCACGCCCAGACCAAAGGCCAGCGAGGTCATCAGGATCGGGCGGAAGCGCAGCCGCGCCGCCTCGCACACCGCCTGCACCGCGCCTTCGCCCATCTTCTGCATCCGCTCGCGGGCGAATTCCACGATCATGATGCCGTTCTTGCCGGTCAGCCCCACCACGGTCAGCAGCCCGACCTGAAAGTAAACCCCGTTCGACTGCCCGCCGATCCAGGCCCCGATCAGCGCGCCCAAAATGCCAACCGGCATCGCCAGCAGCACCGCCACCGGGATCGTCCAGCTTTCATACAGCGCCGCCAGGCACAGGAACACCGCTGCCAGCGCCAGCCCATACAGCGCCATCGCCCCGGCGCCCGCCTCTTTCTCCTCCAGCGACATGCCGGTCCATTCCAGCCGGAAACCCGGCGGCAGTTGCGCGGCCAAATCCTCCATCGCCGCAATCGCATCGCCCGAGGTGAAGCCCGGCGCCGCCGAACCATCAATCCCCATGGCCGCCAAGGCGTTATAGCGGGTCACCTGCTGCGGGCCATAAACCCAGTCATAGGTGGCAAAGGTTGAGAAATCGACAAACTCGCCATTCGCATTCTGCACCCGCCATTGCGCCAGATCCTCGGGGGTGGAGCGCGCCGCAGGCTCGCCCTGCACAAAGACCCGCTTCACCCGGCCCTCATACAGAAAATCGTTCACATAGGCGCTGGACCAGACCGTGTTCAAAAACGTGCCGACATCCGCCGCCGTCACACCCACGGCGCCCGCCTTGGCCCAATCAATGTTCAGCCGGAATTGCGGCGCATCCTCCACCCCGCCGGGGCGCACCGCCGTCAGCACCGGGTTTTGCGCGGCCATGCCCAGCAGCATGTTGCGCGCCTCCAGAAGCTCGGCATGGCTCTTGCCACCCGTCGCCGTCAGATAGGCCGAGAACCCGTTGGAGGTGCCCAGTTCCAGCATGGCCGGCGGTGCAAAGGGCACCACCGTCGCCTCGTTGATGCCAAAGAACAGCGGCCCGAAGGCGCGCTGCGCCACCGCGCCGCCGCCGGTCTCGGGCGTGGTGCGCGCCGACCAATCCTTCAGCTTCACAAAGCTCATCGCCATGTTCTGCCCCTGCCCGCTGAACGAGAACCCGCGGACCGAGAACACCGAATCCACCACCGCCGCCTCGCCTTGCAGCCAATAGCCCTCGACCTTGCGCAACACGCCCTCGGTCGCCTCTGCCGTCGCACCCGAGGGCAGTTGCACCATGGAAAACAGCGCGCCCTGATCCTCATCGGGGAGGAACGATGTCGGCGTGGAGACGAACAGCCAGCCCATCCCCGCCACGATCAGCCCATAAACCGCCAGCATCCGCAGCGGCCCCGCCGTCACCTTGCGCACCCCTGCCGCATAGGCGCGGGTCAGCGCGCCGAACACCCGCTCGAACCGGTCCGAGAAACCATTGCCCAGCCGCGCGAGCACGCCCTGCCGCTTCGCCCCATGATGCGCATGGGGTTTCAGCAGCGTCGCGCAAAGCGCAGGCGTGAAGATCAGCGCCACCATGACCGAAAGCCCCATGGCCGAAACAATCGTTACGGCAAATTGTTTATACATCTCGCCGGTCGCGCCGCCGAAAAAGGCCATCGGCACGAACACGGCCGAAACCACCAGCGCAATGCCGACCAAGGCGCCGGAAATCTCATCCATCGACTTCTCGGTGGCTTCCTTGGGGCCAAGCCCCTCCTCGGCCATGATCCGCTCGACATTTTCCACCACCACGATGGCGTCATCGACCAGAAGGCCAATCGCCAGTACCATGGCCAGCATGGTCAGCGTGTTGATCGAAAAGCCCAAGGCGGCCATGATGCCAAAGGTGCCCAGCAGCACCACCGGCACCGCCATGGTGGGGATCAGCGTGGCGCGGAAATTGTGCAAAAACACCAGCATCACGATGAAGACCAGCACAATGGCCTCGATCAGCGTCTCGATCACCGCCTCGATCGAGATCAGCACGAAAGGCGTGGTGTCATAGGGCACCACATAGCTGACCCCGGCGGGAAAATCGCGCGCCAGCTCGGCGATGCGGGCATTCACCAGCTCCGCCGTCTCCAGCGCATTGGCGCCCGAGGCCAGCTGCACCGCCAGCGCGGCGGCGGGCTTGCCGTTGTAAAAGCCCGCGATTTCATAGTTTTCCGTGCCCAGTTCGGCCCGCGCCACATCGCGCAGCAGCACGAGGCCGCCATCGGTATCGGCGCGCAGCACGATGCGCTCGAAATCCTCCGGGGTTTTCAGCAGCGATTGCGCGGTGATCGTGGCATTCAGTTGCTGGCCCTCCGGCGCCGGCATCGCGCCAAAAGACCCGGCCGAGATCTGCGCATTCTGCGCCGAAATCGCCGCCACCACCGCCGAAGGCGACAGGTTGTAATATTTGAGCTTTTGCGGGTCGAGCCAGATGCGCATGGCATATTCCGACCCGAACACCTGCACCTTGCCCACGCCCTCCAGCCGCGAGATCGGCTCCACAAGGTAAGAGGACATATAGTCGGCCAGATCAATATCGCTGCGCGCGCCATCGTCCGAGACCAGCCCGGCCACCATCAGAAAGCCGGTGGCCGATTTTTCCACCGTCACGCCTTGCCGCGCCACCACTTCCGGCAAGCCCGCCTCGGCCTGCGCCAGCTTGTTCTGCACCTGCACCTGCGCAATGTCCGGGTCCGTGCCCATGCGGAAGGTCAGCGTGATCTGCGCCGATCCGGTCGAGGTGGTGGTGGAGTTGATGTAGCGCAGGCCATCCAG
>NZ_JAEULU010000114.1 GCF_016792925.1 Gemmobacter sp. | reverse complement strand
CGACCATCCCGGCCCCCCGTTCCTGACGTTTTCCCCTCGATTCCCCGCATGGGCATGCTAGGCTGAAGGCAATTGAACCACGACCATTTCAGGAGACTTGCTATGAAACCGATGACGGTTGCAACCACTTGCGCATTCGCGGCGGCCCTGGCCCTGACCCCGGCAGAGCCCGTGCGCGCCGATGCGGGCGATGCGATTGCCGGGGCCATTGTCGGCGGGCTGATCGGCCATGCCATTGCCAAGGACCAGCAGCGCCGCAAGGCCACCACCACGACGAAACGCAGTTCCACCAAATCCGCCAAGCCCGCAAAGCCCGGCATTTCGGCGGCGCAGCGCGAGCAGAACCGCGAGGTGCAAACCGCGCTGAACCAGTTCGGCTATAATGTCGGCACGCCCGATGGCTCGATCGGGCCGAAAAGCCGCACGGCGATTTCGCAATATCAGGCCACGCTGGGCTATCCGCCCACCGGCCAGCTGACCGAGTATGAGCGCACCATCCTGGTGACCGCCTATCACCGCGCCGTCGCGGGCGGGCCGCAGGTGGGGCAGATTGCCGCCACGCATCCGATGGGGATGAAGGGCCTGCTGCTGGTGCAGCGCGACGAGATGGCGGGCCTGCCCACCGCCACCGCCGTGGCGCCTGCCGCCGTGGCGGCCACCGCCGGGGCTGCGGCCTTGCCCGCGCTGGTGGCCGAGCCTGCGCCGGCGGCCCCGGCGGCCGCCCCGGCGCTGCCCGCCTTTGGCGGCACGCTGGTCTCGCTCAGCTCGCATTGCAATGCGGTGTCGCTGAAAACCAATGCCAATGGCGGCTTTGCCACGCTTGCGGCGATGCCCGACCCGGCGCAGGCTCTGTCAGAGCAGTTCTGTCTCAGCCGCGCCGCCGCGATCCAGCAGGGCGAGACCCTGGCGCGCGCCGTGCCGGGTGTCACGCCGCAGCAGGTGGCGGAACAGTGCAAGGCCTTTGGCCCGGTGCTGAAAGATCACGTCACCGCCGTCTCGCTGACCCCCGCGCCCGAGGTCTTGGCCGGGGTCACCCAGTTCATCACCCAATCGGGCATGTCGCCCGCACAGCTTTCGGGCACCTCGAAAATCTGTCTGGGCGTCGGCTATGCCACCGATGATGCCGAGGTGGCGCTTGGCTCCGCGCTGGTGCTGACCGCGCTTGGCGAGGCGGGCTATGCCAGCCTGCCGGGCTTCCATCTGGCGGACGGCATCGGGGCCACCCGGCGCCCCGATCTGGCAATGGGCTGGATCGAGCTGGGCCAGAGCAGCGGGGCAGGCGCCGCGCTTGGCGGTGCGGCAGGGCAGGGCGATCTGGTCCACAAGGCGATTTTCGCGCTGAACGGGCGCAGCGATGGCCCGGCGGCGATGCCTGCGGCCCCGCTGCCGGTGCTGGCGCCCGCGCCACAGGGCAGCATGGCAGCCGCGCCTGTTGTGGCACCGGTCGTGGCGCCCGTTGCAGCTCCGGCGCAGCCCGAGGTGCAGCAGGCGGCGGCCCCGGTGCCTGCGCAAGGTGCCGCCCCCGCAGCCGGAACCGGCGCCGCCAATGCCGCCGCCGTGCTGACCGCTTTGCCGCGCCTGATGCTGGGCAACTGAGCGCAAGCCTTTGGAATGAAACGGGTTCCGGGCTCCTCCGCCGCGCGCGTGGCGGGCCCGGAATTTTTTCGTGCCCCGGTGCGAAACCCCCTTTTCTTCGCCAATGGCCTAAGATAGACACCGCCATACCAAGCCAAGACATGCGGATGTGGCGGAATTGGTAGACGCGCAGCGTTGAGGTCGCTGTGGGGTAACACCCGTGAAGGTTCGAGTCCTTTCATCCGCACCACCCTTCAAGGGTCGCGAAAGCGCCGGGCCACAAGCCCGGCGTTTTGCATTTTTCCGCCTGTCTTCCGGGCTGCTCGCGTGAAAGCGACGCGTTTTTCAGCACGTCCGACACAATGACCCCCTCCTAAAGACGTAGGAAATGCGCGCTTTTCCTTTTTTTGGCGGGTTTTCCGGGCGATTTGGCTGCGCATTGGCCCTTGCCACGCGCAAAATCCTGCCAGACAGCGCGGAATCGGGGGTATTTCGCATCAAGGCGGGGTGGGTGACGTGCAGGTCATGCGGCGAATCCGCATCCCGTGTCGCGCTGGCGCCCTTCCGTGTCGCTTTATGCTTGGTTTTGGTCGCAGATTCGCCCCGAAAAACAAAAGGACAAATGGCCGTTGCAAAGCGTCAGGCCATCCGCTTAAGTCGGATCAAGAACAGTGCAGGATCACCTGCCGTAACACGGGGAGACCGGGGTGACGACAGTAACCCGCAACGACGATTTCGTCGTCTTTGACCATGTGCAAAAAAGCTATGATGGCGTTTCGCTGGTCGTGAAAGACCTGAACCTCAAGATCGGCAAGGGTGAGTTTCTGACCATGCTGGGGCCGTCGGGCTCGGGCAAGACCACCTGCCTGATGATGCTGGCCGGGTTCGAGACCGCCACCCATGGCGAAATTCGCCTCGATGGCCGCAACATCAACCTGGTGCCGCCGCACAAGCGTGGCATCGGCATGGTGTTCCAGAATTATGCACTTTTCCCGCATATGACGGTGGGGGAAAACCTGTCCTTCCCGCTGGAAGTGCGCGGCATGGGCAAGGATGAGCGCGAGACCAAGGTGAAGCGCGCCCTCGACATGGTGCAGATGGGCAGCTTCATCAATCGCCGCCCGGCCCAGCTTTCGGGCGGGCAGCAGCAGCGCATCGCTTTGGCCCGCGCGCTGGTTTTCGATCCGGCGCTGGTCCTGATGGACGAACCGCTGGGCGCGCTGGACAAACAGCTGCGCGAACATATGCAGTTTGAAATCAAGCACCTGCACGAAAGCCTCGGCATCACCGTGGTCTATGTGACCCATGATCAGGGCGAAGCGCTGACCATGTCGGACCGCGTGGCCGTGTTCAACGATGGCAAGATCCAGCAGCTTGCGCCGCCCGCCGATCTCTATGAACGCCCCGATAACAGCTTTGTCGCGCAGTTCATCGGCGAGAACAACAAACTCACCGGCACTATCGAGGAGCTGCATGGCGACAAGGCGCTGGTGCGTCTGGTCACCGGCGAGCTGATCGACGCGACGCCGGTGAACGTGACCCAGAAGGGCCAGAAAACCCTCGTTTCGATCCGCCCCGAACGGGTCGAGTTCAAGCCCGAGATGATGCCGCCCGGCGCCCATATGATCGACGCCACGGTGCTGGAGATCATCTATATGGGCGACATCCTGCGCGCCCGTCTGCGGGTGGCAGGCCAGGACGATTTCGTGATGAAGATGCGCAACACGCTGGGCCAGACCAAGCTGGAGCCCGGCCAGCAGATCAAGGTCGGCTGGCACCCGGCCGATGCCCGCGCGCTTGATCCGATGTAAGCGATGATCCCGGCGG
>NZ_JAEULU010000099.1 GCF_016792925.1 Gemmobacter sp. | reverse complement strand
GAATTTCTGGTCGATCTTGCCGCGCGCCAGTTTCAGCGATTGCAGGAAGACCCGGGCGGCCAGGTTGCGCGGCTTGGCCTCGGCCCCCACGGTGATGCGGGTGCGGCGGGCCGAAAGCTCCACGAAATCGAGAGTGATATGGGCATCGACCGAGGCGCCGAAGGCCTGAAAGCCCAGGCTGTTGGGCGCATCGACCGAGACCAGCTTGATCGAGACGCGGCGCGCCTTGCCGCGCCAGGCAAAGCCCAGATTCCACGCCATGCCGGGACCGAAGCCCTGCACGCGGTCGGTGCGGGTGACCTCGGCGCCGCGCCGCAGCGCCGCGCGTTCCCAGCCCTCGGTATCGGCGAACGTGTCGAAGACGAAGGCAAGCGGGGCTTCGATGTCTTCGCGGGTGCTGAGCTTCATGCGGGTCTGCCTCGGAGGGTTGCGGGGTCTGGAATGCCCCGTTCATGTGGCGGCGATTTTTCCCTCAATCAAGCCGGTCTGCAAGCCAATTGGACAAAAGAAAATGCGCAATTGCCCCTTTGCGGGCGGGGAGGATGTCTGACCGCTCGCCCGAGAGGGTTGCGAGGGCCTCCTCACGCGTGAGCCAGATTGCATCCTCCAGCTCTGCCGGGTCACGGGTGATGGTGTCGGTCAGCGCCTCGGCGGCGCAGCCGATCATCAGCGAGGCCGGGAAGGGCCAGGGTTGCGAGGCGAGGTAGCGCACGGCGCCGATGTGGATGCCCGCCTCCTCCAGCACCTCGCGGCGCACGGCGGCCTCGATGGTTTCGCCGGGTTCGACGAAACCGGCAAGGCAGGAATACATGCCCTCGGGCCAGCCGGGCGAGCGGCCCAGAAGCGCGCGGTTGCCATGGGTGACCAGCATGATGACCACCGGGTCGGTGCGGGGGAAGTGCTGGGCGCCGCAGGAGGGGCAATTGCGCTGCCAGCCCGCCATGGCGAGATCGGAGGCGCTGCCGCAGGTGGCGCAGAAGCCGTGGCTGCGATGCCAGTGCAAGAGCGCGCGGGCGGTGGCGGCCAGCGCGGCCTCGGTGGCGTCAAGCCGGGTCATCACGCCGCGCAGCTCGTGAAAGCTGTGATCGCCGGGCAGCGCGGGGTGGCGCTGGATCGAGGCGTCGAAAAAGCCCTGCTCCACGGCCTCGCTGCCGGCCTCGGGCGTCCAGTCAGAGATGTCTTGCGCGAAAAGACCCTGTTCGCCCCCGGCGGCCAGGCCGAGAAACAGCGGCGCGCGGCCATGGGCCAGCGCGGGATGGCCCGGCGGCAGCCAGCCAAGCGCCGCCCCCTCGCCCGTCAGAAGCGGCTTGCCGCGCCACAGCGGCAACACCCGGCCCGAGGCCAGCAGCCGCGCCTGCGCCGCCACATCGCCGCGCAGATGGGCAGCACGCTCCAGCGCCTGCCCGGCGGGCGGGCCGCCAAAGGTGACGGTTTCGGCCTGTCGCATCGCGCGCTCTCCCTCTGGCTGACGGCTCGCGTTTCGCTTGTGTCACGCGCCCGCGCGGCGGTAAAGCCCGGCCCGTGGTGCGGCCCATGGTGCGCCCCGTGCGGCCCGGTGTTGCGCCCCCTGTTGCATGCCGTGGCGGATGCGGCACAGGCGCGGCGGCAACTCAACCATTGGGTGAATTTTTTTCCCGCAATGAATTGACAATGCCCCCCCGCGACCTTCTAACCTTGGGATGGTTCGGGGCATCGTTCGCGAACGTTCGGTTGCATTCGGTTTCCCTCTTCTCGCCCGATCAAGGACACCACGTGTCAGGCAAACCGCCCGTCCTGCCGGCATCCCGCGATGCCCAGACCCGCCCCCGTGCCCGGCTTCGGGTGCTGGGCACCTCTGATCTGCATGTGCATTTGCTGGGCTTCGATTACTTCTCCAACCGCCCCGATCCCCATGTGGGGCTTGCCCATACCGCCACGCTGATCGCCGCCGCCCGGGCCGAATGCCGCAACAGCCTGCTGTTCGACAATGGCGATTTCCTGCAAGGCAATCCGATGGGCGATTATGTCGCCCGCCCCGGCCAGCCCGAGCCGCGCCCGGTGCATCCGGCGATCCGCGCGATGAACCGGCTGCATTATGATGCGGCCACGCTGGGCAATCACGAATTCAACTATGGGTTGGAGATGCTGGGCGGGCTGCTGCGCGGCGCGGGCTTTCCCATCGTCTCGGCCAATATCCTGCGGCGCAAGGGCGCCACGCCGCTGGAAGATCAGACCTACCTGCCCGCCGATGTGCTGCTGCAACGCGAGATTGTGGCCGAGGATGGCAGCCGCCACCCGCTGACCATCGGGGTGATCGGGCTGGCGCCGCCGCAGATCGTGCAATGGGACCGGCAATTGCTGGAAGGCGTGCTGGAAACCCGCGGCATCGTGGAGACCGCGGCCATCCGGGTGCCCGCGCTGCGCGCCGCCGGGGCGGATATTGTGGTGGCGCTGTCGCATTCCGGCATTGGCGCGCTGGAGGAAGGCGCCTGGTCGGAAAACGCCACCACCGCGCTGGCGCAGCAAGTGCCGGGGCTGGATGCGATCATCGCAGGCCATAGCCATCTGGTCTTCCCCTCGCCCGCCTTCGAGGGCAGCGCGGGGGCCGATCTGGCGCAGGGGCTGCTGTTCGGGGTGCCCACGGTGATGCCGGGCTTTTATGGCTCGCATCTGGGGGTGATTGATCTGGAGCTGGAGCGGCGCGAGGGCCGCTGGCACCGGGTGGCGGGGCGCGGCGAGACGCGGGCGCTGACCCCCTCCACCCCGCCCGATCCGGCGGTGGTGGAGGAGGTGCGCCCCGATCACGAGGCCACCATCGCCCATGCCCGCCGCACGGTGGGCCGCACGGCGGTGGCGCTGAACAGCTATTTCGCGACGGTCTGGCCCTCGGCGGTGCTGGGCATCGTGGCCGAGGCGCAGGCAGTGCATGTGGCGCGCCAGTTGCAGGGCAGGCCCGAGGCGGCGCTGCCGCTGATCTCGGCGGTGTCGCCTTTCAAGGCGGGCGGGCGCGGCGGCCCCGGCAATTATACCGACATCCCGCCGGGCGATCTGGCGCTGCGCCATGTGGCCGATCTGTATATCTTTCCCAATACCATCGCCGCCTTGCGCCTGACCGGGGCCGAGCTGGCGGACTGGCTGGAGAATTCGGCCGGGATCTTTCACCAGATCCCGCCGGGCAGCCGCGACCTGCCGCTGATCGACGAGGATTTCCCCAGCTATAACCATGACCGCATTCTGGGCCTGAGCTTCGCCATCGACCTGAGCGTTCCGGCCCGCTATGACCGCCACGGCCTGCTGTGCCACCCGGAGGCGCGGCGCATCCATGATCTGCGCTGGCTGGGGCGGCCGGTGACCGCCGAGCAGAACTTTGTGCTGGCCACCAACAGCTATCGGGCGGCGGGGTGCGGGGGCTATGGCGGGGCGCGGCCCGAGCGGTTGATTGATGTGGGGCGGATGCCGATCCGCGAGATCCTCATCCGCCATCTGTCCGAGGGCAATCATGTGCGCCCGCCCGACAGCCACACCTTCCGCTTTGCGCCGATGCCCGGCACCACGGTGACCTTTGACACCGCCCCCGCCGCGCTGGCGCATATGGACAGTGTGGCCGCGCTGCGGCCCGAGCCGATGGGGCTGACCCGCGACGGATTTGCCCGCTTTCGCCTGCATCTGTAAGGCGCTAACAGGGGCGCAGGCCACAGGAGAAACGGCATGTTCGACGCGGTGATCTTTGATCTGGATGGCACGCTGCTGGATACCGAGGCAGTGGCGTTGCGGCTGGGCCATCTGTGTCTGCAAAGCCTGGGCCACGAGCCCGATCCGGAAGTGTTTCACCGCATGATCGGCAAGGATGGCCCCAGCAGCGACGCGATTCTCCTGGCCGCCTATCCGGCGCTGGATCTGGCCAGCTTTGACCGGCTGTGGCGCGGCGGGTTCGAGGCGGCGCTGGAGCGCGATCTGCCGCTGAAGCCCCATGCCCGCGAGGTGCTGGAGGGGATCGGCCTGCCCAAGGCGCTTTGCACCTCCTCGCGCCGCCACAGCGCCGCGCGCAAGCTGGAGCTGGCAGGGTTCACCGGGCATTTCCGCGCCGTGGTGGCGCTGGAGGATGTGGCCCGCCCGAAACCGGCGCCCGAGCCCTATCTGCTGACCGCCGCAAGGCTGGGCGTCGATCCGGCGCGCTGCGTGGTGTTTGAAGACAGCGAGCCGGGCGCGGCGGCGGCCCGGGCGGCGGGTTGCGTGGTGGTGCAGGTGCCCGACATGCTGCCCGCCAGCGGCGATCACGCCGATCATGTGGTGGCCACGCTGCTGGAAGGCGCGCAACGGCTGGGGCTGATGCGCTGAGGCTTTCCCCCTTGCATTCCGCCCCGCCCTGCCCTATCTGATCCCCCGAGAGGTTGGCGCGGGCGAGCGCCTCGCCAACCCGGTCAGGTCCGGAAGGAAGCAGCCGTAACGAGCCCCGCTTGGGTCGTTGTCCAGCCTCTCACCTTATCCCCTCCTTACGCCTTGTTTTGTTGCAACCCCCTTCACACAAAGGGTGTTTGCTACATATGCTGCTACAAGACCTGCTGCAAACAGCGGTCTGAGGCAGGCATGAAAGACGTTCAACAGGTGCGCGGCAAGTGGATCGTCCGCATATTCAATCCGTCCACGCGGAAAAACTTCGACTTCTGGCTGCGGGAGACCTGGATCAGGGAGAGGCGGAAGCGCTCATCTTCTAATGCCGCAGATGCGCTGAAACACTAGGGTCGCACGCCAAACGTGAGCCGCAAAGAGCTTCTCCGGACGCTTGCGGAGATCCAGTTGCAGGCGATTGAGCATTTCGACGAACGGGACAGCGGAAAAGTGAAGCTGTCGCCCCCTTCACACCCGCTTCTTCTGGAACCGGACCCCGTGCCTAAATCAATGCCGGGCGCGGCGAAACCCGCGCCATCTGGCAAAACGCTTTCGGACGCCTTGGCCGGTTTTCACAGGGAACGCATGGCCGGTGGCTGCACGCTCGCTGCGAAAACGATCAACATGAAATGGCTCGCGCATTCTGCAATGGGCCTCGAACAACGGGCATATCGAAACGAATCCCGCTCAGGCGCAAAATTTTTCATTTTGAAATTTCAGACCTCGGGTGCTTGTGACAATTTAAGCTTCAGGTAGCATGTTCTCAACCCAGAAGTGAGTTCCGCAATGGTTGAGTCTGCACTGCAAAATGTGGTTGAGCCCCCCAAGAAAGAGGCTCTGCTGTCCTTTAAACCCACAGGTCGCATCCTTGACTTGCATGAGGTTGAGACTGAGTTGCTGCTCATGCAGGCGGCTCTCGACAAGCCATTTACCGCCCAGATTGCCGCAACGATTGCCGAGAAAAGCGGCAGTCATTTGCTCAAACTGGTGAGCCCGCGCGTCGATGGCGATCATGCGATCTTGCGCATCAACCCGACGAGGACAAATCGCAGGGCTTCGGTGCTGCCCTCGGTCAACGCGCCAGACATTCCCTTTTGCAAGGTGGTGTTTCGGCCCCTTGAGGTGCTGGGACAGCCGCCGATGAGCATTGTGGATCATATCCTCAACCCGGTGGATCTGTCGGCCGAGCTGCTTGCCAAATTCGGGCAAGTCTTTGGACCGGAGGTCTTGGAGGCGCTCCGCGAGGGGCTGCTTGCCCCTGCAAAGGTGCCGTTGAAGCTCGGGGCAGGTGAGTTTCCCATCATCTATGTGCCACGCCCAGGAGGCGGCGATTTGCAAATCACCCCGGTTTCGCCTGCCTGCGCATTCATGGGGATAGTCGACATTGCAAGAAAGCACAAAGCTCAACCTGATGTGCCTCGAACATTGCGTATTCGCTGGACGCGGCAAGCGGTCAGCTCAAAACCGCAGAACATCTCTGGTGCGATTGGCGGGCCGCGCTTGCGGTTCCTGGCGACGATGCCGCCCGTGATGCAGCAGGCCGAAGCCGAACTGCATCGCTACACGCTGGGCGGAGCCTTCCCGCGCTGGCGTGATGACGCGGTGGCGGATTGGGTGCTGCGCTATGGCGACATGCTGGCGGCAGATGGCAAATACAACAATTCAGACACCCGCGCGGCCCTGGATCGCACGGCGGATCGGCTGATCCGCGAGGCGGAAGGATTTATCGCCGAGACCATGGCCGACGCTGCGCACCTTTGCCCGGATAAGGCACTCGCGCGGCCGCGCATCGTGCAGGTCTTGCTCCGGCGGAGGTGGAAACAGGGCAAACAGGACGAGGCTTTGGCGGCGCTATCCAGCCCGCACTTCGAGGATCGGCTGCGCAAGAGCGGGTTCGAGGAGGACGCCGAATGACCGCATTCCGCGACCTCTATCTTGTCAGGGATTTGCGCGCGAGCCGCGTGAACCTTTTGATGAATGACTTTGCCGCAGGCCTGCCCAGCCCGTTGTCCTTCCTTGGCTTGGCTGACCTTCTGGCGCGCAATCTTGGCCTCGCGCCTTGGAGCGCCCGGGTTTTGCCGATCCTGCACCGGGTGGATGTGTCAGAGGGGCGTTCAAAACCCGAGATGGAGAATAAATCGGGGAGTTTCGAGCCGATCGAGACCATGGAAGACCTGACGGGATCGGTGCAGGTCTCGCTTTTGCTGCACCTTCCGGGCTGCGAGAGCGAAAGCGCCTTGCAGGCGCAGTTGCGGGGCAAGCGCATCGCAGGTGGATTGATCCAGAACGACCGGATTGATGTGCGGGCGGTGACGCCCAATGGTTCGGCCTTTCGCGCCCTCAAGCGCGGCTATGCGATGCTGTGCCCCGCGCAGCCCGAGCGCCGCTTCCTAGCGACGGGCGAGACCACGCCTGAACAACCCGGCCTCGCCCATCTGGCGGCGCTGCTTTATCCGGCGGAGCGGCCCGAAGGCTTTGGCTGGATCGTGCCTGCGGCGGTGGGTTACCGCCTGCTGGAAGACCCGCAGACCGTTCCGGCGCGAATCCGCACCCGCAGCAAGGATATTCCGCATGTCTTTGCGGAACCCGTGGTGGGCATCGCCGAGCTGGTCTCGGTGCGCAACGCGCGGCTGACCGGCATGACGCATGCCGAGCTTGGGGCGGCTTTGTGGGCATGGGAGGCGCGCGGCGATCTCCTTCTCGGCCACCCGGATTATCACCCCATTCTTTCTGATGCTTCTGAGGAGCTTGTCGCCCATGGCTAAATCCCCCGCCCCCCTCTCGCTTGAAACTGGCATGCTGGCTTTTGCGCGCTCTGTGCAGATCACCGAAGGGCTGTTTTATGCCACCCATTCGGGCAAGCCGGAGGTTGTGACGCCGGTTGAGGTTCTGGAGAAGGGCGTGCTAGGGCAGTCCTCACAATACAATGCTGGACTGCAAGCGGGCCAAAGCAATCCACAATCGGTGGAATATGCGATTGTGCCGCAAGGGCATGATGGCGTGCGGCTTGGCTTCTCGGTGCGATTCATGCCGCTGTCGCTGCGCCCCCATGCTTGCAACAATACTGCTGTCGGCGCGGCCTATGCGCGGTTGGCGCAAGCCTATCGTGCGCGCGGCGGCTATGGCACGCTGGCGCTGCTTTATGTCTGGAATATTGCCAATGCGCGTTTCGCGTGGCGCAACCGCTTCCAATCGGACGCCATGACGGTTTCTGTCAAATCTGAGGCGGGTGAGCTGGTGTTTGACCCGTTCCGCCTTTCGCTTGAGAAACCTGCCAGCCGCGATGAGCTTCTTGCAGCTTTGGTGACGGGCGGCGCGGCAGAGCTTGATGGGCTTTTGGGCGGTGTGGCCGAAGGGCTTTCGGACGACACCCATGCTGGCTTTGTGGTCAAGGTGGCGTGGGATGCGGTGATGGAGCCGGCGCAAGAGGTGTTCCCCTCGCAGGAATATGTGCGCGAGGAAAAGGCCGACAAGCAACTGAGCCGCGTATTCGCCAAACTGCCCACCTTCTTTGCCGGGCGTGAGTTGATGCAAGCCTCCATGCACTCGCAAAAAATTGGCGCCGCCTTGCGCCATATCGACATCTGGCACGGCAGCGAGACTAATCCCGAGCCAATCTCGGTCAACCCTTTCGGAGGCGTCCAAAAAACTGGCAACGTCTTGCGCGACAACAAATCGAAACGCTCTTTCTATGATCTGCGCGCCAAGGCCGAGGCGCTGATCTCGGGTCTCGAAAACCCGGCCGTTGAGGGCGAAATCTCGGGCGATGCGCATTTCGTGATGGCCAACCTGATCCGCGGCGGCGTGTTCGGGTCGAAGGATCAAAAGGCGGAGGCGAACGGATGAGCGATTTGAACGCAGGGCAAGGCCTGTGCCTGGCACAGGCGCGGCTGCTCATCCGCCCGGTGCGCGCGGCGATTGAACTGGGCGCGGGGGCCGATGTGCTGGCTGCGGCGTTGCGCGCCGTGCATCACGCCAACCGCCATGGCGCGCCCGAGGATTTTATCGCCATAGCCTTTCCGCAGATGCGGATGGGCCGCGAGACCATGCTGCCGGGGGATGATCTGGAACTGCTCGGCTCCGAGGCGTCCTTGGCTGCATTTCAGGCGCTGGACGGGGTGAAAACGCTTGTCCGGCGCGGGATGATCGAACCGCATGAGATCGGCGACAGCTATGCCGAAATCGGTCAGGCGGGCGCCGCCTATCTGCGCGATCGGGCTTGCGAAAAGCACACGCCGGGCTGGCTGCGGCGCAGTGCTGCCCGCGCGGAACGGCGCGGCAAGCCGCTGGGGACGCCGGTGAAACCCCGCGCGGATGATCAAAAGACCCTTGTCTTGCAGCATGGCGATGCGGTGCTGCATATCCGCGAGGTCTTGGGCACCTTTAGCGGCGCGCCCCTGAGGGTATCGACCTATGGGCTTTCGGGGGCGGCTGCGCCGGCCATTCTGCCTGTCTACCCCGATACGCTCAGAGAGGCGGACCATGCAGCATAAGGGCGGCCCCCGCCTGTTGCTGACAGATCGGGAGGGCGCGCTTTATCTGGAGCGCGCCCGGGTGGATGTGGAAGGCGAGAGGGTTGTTTACCACATCACCGATGACGAGATGCAGCGCCATTTCAACATCCCCCATGTCAACCTTGCGGTGCTGTTTCTGGGCCAAGGCACCTCAATCTCGCAGCCTGCGATCCGGCTTTTGGCCGAGGAAGGGGTGCATGTCGCGGTGACGGGCAGCGGTGGCAGCCCGCTGCATATGGGCAGCCTGACGACCTATACCGCCACCCGCCATTTTCGGGCGCTTTTGCCGATCTATCTCGATCCCAAGCTCTCTTTGCGGGCTGCGAAAGCGGTCATGCGCGACCGCGCAGAGAGGATGCGCAAGCTGGGCGGGGCCGGGGCGCAAAAACATCTGCGCCAGCGTGAGGTTGTGGGGCTGGTCAAACTTTGCGCGAGCTTTGAGGGAAAGCTGGCGCAGGCGGAAGATGTCCAGCAACTCTTGGGCTTCGAGGGGCAGTTTTCAAAAGCCTGCTATGCCGAATTCGCGCGCTATGCGGGCTTGAGCCCGGACGAGCCCTTCAAGCGCGAGGCAGGCGCAGGCAGCAAGGCGCAAGACCCGGTTGCGCGGGTGAACAGCCTGATCGATCACGGGAATTACCTTTGCTATGGCATGGCGGGCGCGGCCCTCTGGGCACTTGGCATTCCACCGCATCTGAGCGTGTTTCACGGAAAAACCCGCGCAGGCGGGCTGGTGTTTGATCTGGCCGATAGCTTCAAGGATCCGCTGGTGCTGCCCTTGGCCTTTGCCTTGGCCAAGGAGAAAGACCAGCATGAGGCCGAGCAGCTGTTTCGCGCGCGGCTGATCCATGCTTTCGATGATCGCGAAGTGCTGAAGCTGGCCATTGCCACAGTGGAGCGGATGTTAGTGGCCGCGCAGGATGCGTGAGATCATCGCAGTTTGCCGGTCCGAAAAGCGGGCACGTGATCATGTTGCGCGGGTTCTGGATCGGTATTTCTGGCGGATCGGAGATCGCACTTGGCGCGGGAAGGCGACCAATGCCTGTCTGGATCGCGTTGCGACGGAACTGCGCAAACGTGCGACGCGCAATACGGCGGTGGTGCTGCACGATATCCGCAGCGCCGCCGAAAGCCGCAAACCGATCATTCGGATCGGCGCGCGCCATGCGTTCTCGCCCGAAGGGGTTGTGCCGGTGGCGGTGCATCCGGCGCAGCATCGCGCGGGGGCTGCGCGCAGCCAAGCTGAGCACTCTACGGCGGCGGCTGTGGCGATTGCGGCCCTGTTTCATGATCTCGGCAAGGCCTTTGCGCTATTTCAAGGCAAGTTGCGCCGCGCCTTACTGGGCATGAAGGGCGAAGGCGATGCCCTGCGACATGAGCTGATTTCGGCGGCAGTCTGGGATCAGCTTTTTGGGGCGCTGCCCGATGCGGGCCTGATTGCGGCGCTGAAGGCGCTGACCCCGGCCCAGATCGACGCGGCCTGTGGTGCCGTGCAGCCCGGTCTGCGGGCCCTGTTTCAACGGGCGCAGGATGGGGTGCAGTTTACGCTGCCCTTTGCCTTTCTGCGCCAGGAAGGCACATTGGCCTCGACGATCGGCTTGCTGATCCTGACCCATCACAGGCTTCCCAGCTCTGAGCATGACCATGTCACCCTGACGATACATCGCCATATCCGCGCAGAAAGCGCGCTTGCGCCGGGCGATCTGGCTGTGGCTGACGGGGAGCCGTTCTGGCACGCCTTGTGGTGGCGCGGCGCTTTGGCGCGCGAGGCGGCCAAGCTCTGCCCCGAGGCGCCCATCGCCAGCGCCGATATGGGCTTGCGTGCTGCCCTGATGTTTGCCGATCACTATGGCTCTGCGAAAAAGCAGCCTACGGACATTATCGCCCCGCATCTGGCCAATACCATCACGCTCGGCGCGGCGTGCCATCCCGCGGACAGCCTGTCGCGGCATGTGCAGCGGGTTTATCGCTATACGCGCTTTGCGCATGAGATGATCTTTGCGCTGCGGGAGCGCTATCCAGCCCTCGATGAGGCGGCCTTGCCCCCCGCCGTGGCGCTGCCCGAGGTTTCTGACGTGGCGCGGTTTGCCTGGCAGGCCGAAGCGGCGCGGGCCGCGCGCAAAGTCTGCGCCGCGCGCGAGGGCGGGTTCTTTGCGGCGATCCTGGCCGGGACCGGCAGCGGCAAGACCCGCGCCGCGCCGACCATTCTTGCCAATGCCGCGATGGGCGATGCACGGCCAGAGCGCCAGTATTTCCGCATGTCGCTTGCGCTTGGCTTGCGGGTTCTGGCCACGCAATCCGCGCAGGATTATGTCGATGATCTTGGCTTTGCCGCACGCGATATTGCCGTGATGATCGGTGATCCGCCGCTGACTTTCGAGGCGCAAGAGGCACCAGTGAGTGATGGGTCGGAAAGCCTCATCACCCTGCCCGAATGGCTGCGCGTTGAAAGCCCCGAGACGCGCATCCCGCCAGAGGGCGATGCCGCCGAGGCGCAATGGCTGGCGGGCCTCTCCATGGATACGGATCGCGGCCTGCCTGCCTTTCTCTCGATGGTGCTGGAGACGCGCTCCGGCCCGGCGAAGGCGGCAAAGCGGTTCCTGCAAGCCCCGGTGATGGTTGGCACGGTCGATCACCTGATGGGGGTGGCCGCCCCCACCAATGCGCGGTTCTTGCTGCAATCCCTGCGCGTGATGACCTCGGATCTGATCCTGGACGAGATTGACCAATATGATGGCGAAGACCTCGCGGCCATTGCGCGGCTGGTCTATCAGGCCGGGGCGGCAGGGCGGCGGGTGATGGCCATGTCGGCCACGCTCACCCCGGATATCGCGCAGGCGCTGTATCTGGCCTATCGCACGGGTTGGGCCGATCACGCCCGCGCCACCGGCTGCTCTGCCCATGTCAATCTGTTGATGGCGGGCGATGCGCCCCGGTCGATCTGCACCAATGCCGGTGATGAAGAGATCGACATCCTTCTGGCCCGTTGCCGTGCGGCCCTTCTGGCGGGGATCGCCCAGGCGCCCGCGTTGCGGCGTGCTGCGATTTTGCCCAAGTGTGAAAGCTGGGATGAGCTGGTGGCACAGATCAGCCTTGGCGCCACCCGGCTTCATCAAGAGACGGCGGTGCGCCTTGACGATCTGCGGGTTTCGGTCGGGCTGGTGCGGATGACACGGATTGCGCATGCCACGGCGCTGGCGGCGCAGCTCCCTTCTGGCGATAGGGGCGGCGTGCTGCGGCTGCTGGTCTGCCTGCATGCGCAAATGCCCCGCCTGCACCGCGCCTATCTTGAAACGCGGCTCAAGCGTGCCCTTACGCGCAAGGCCATGGCGCCCGAGTTTGATCCAGAAGCCAATCTGCGGGCGCTTTGCGTTGAATTTGGCGTGTTTGAACGCGCAAGGCAGATCGGGGCGCGTGATGTCGAGATCGTGTTGGTCACAACGCCCGTGATCGAAACGGGCAATGATGTGGATTTCGACTGGGCGATCCTGGACCCGATTTCCACCCGCGCCATCATTCAATCTGCGGGCCGGGTGCGCCGCCATCGCCCTGCGACCGGGCATGGGGCCAATGTGCTGATCCTTGGCCGCAGCCCCATCGCCATGGAGCGTGGGGAGCTGAGTCAGCCGGGGGTGGAAACGCCCTGCGATCCAGAAACCGGCGTGACGGTCACGGAGGCGCTGCGAGGCTTTGAGGGCCGGGCGTTTCGGGCCCTCGCCGGGGCTGTGGATTTTAGCACCCTAACGGCTGCGCCGCTTCTGTCGGAGGATGAACCCTTTCCGCTGCGCGATGCAGAGGCCGAGATGCGGCAGAAGATGATCTCAACTGCGGACACTGCCCCCTTGGGGAAATATCTCGCCCAGCCAAGGGTGCGCTGGAACCTGCAAATGACGCAAACCCGCAAGTTTCGGCGTTCGGAGACGGAAGATATCGAATATGTGCTGTTGGAGGACCCGGCCGCGACGACGCGCTGGTTTGTCAATCTCACCCCATCCCTGCGGGGCGGGCGGCTTGTTGAGGCCAAACGCCTTGCGCAGGCACATCTTGAAACCGCCTGTTTGTTCACCGACGTGACAGCTTTGGGCTGGGCCGCGTTGACAGGTGGTGATCGCGAGATGACCGACGACGACCGCAAAGCCCTTCTGCGCTGCACGATCCCGCGGTTTGCAACCGACGGAGAGCCGCAACAGACTTTTGCGGAACTGACCGGCTTCACACGGGGCACCGAAAAGGATCTTTGTGCCCCCTTCGGAAAAGCAGTTTAGAATCAGGTGGTTGCCTGCGCTCTTTGACAATATGGCAAGATGGCTCGTGAACGTGTAGCACGTTGAAATGATACGATCTTTGCCCGTAAAAGGACTGCTCCCCGCCGGATAGGCGGCTGAGAGAAAGAAGTTGCCATTAAGTCGACCGAAGCGTTTGCTCCCCGCCGGATAGGCGGCTGAGAGAGTCGAGTATGTCAGCGCAGTATATGCGATGGTGCTCCCCGCCGGATAGGCGGCTGAGAGAACAGATCAGCGGGCCGACTACCCAATGCCGACGCTCCCCGCCGGATAGGCGGCTGAGAGAATGCGGATTACGTCGCGTATGTTTGACGGTCCGCTCCCCGCCGGATAGGCGGCTGAGAGAACCACCGCCGATAGATGCCCTAGCGGACCGACGCTCCCCGCCGGATAGGCGGCTGAGAGATGCACCCATATTTGCGAGACGCCCGGAGACTTGCTCCCCGCCGGATAGGCGGCTGAGAGACGTTCCGGGGCCGGGCAGCGTCAGCGTTACAGGCTCCCCGCCGGATAGGCGGCTGAGAGAATCGCGGCATCCAGAACGACGCAAACGAACTGGCTCCCCGCCGGATAGGCGGCTGAGAGAATCAAGGCGGCGCTGCCCGACGACCCGAGAGCGCTCCCCGCCGGATAGGCGGCTGAGAGACAGCGGCAGGGTGTTGATCGTATCGTTCAACGGCTCCCCTCCGGATAGGCGGCTGAGAGACGAAAACCATATCACGCGGATCGGCAGGCCCGGCTCCCCGCCGGATAGGCGGCTGAGAGATTGAGGCCCTTGCGGCCCTACGCCACCACCAGGCTCCCCGCCGGATAGGCGGCTGAGAGACAGACATACCACAGATCAGCGGGACGATCACCGCTCCCCGCCGGATAGGCGGCTGAGAGATAACAACGAAAGCGGCTTGATCGTTAACTGCGGCTCCCCGCCGGATAGGCGGCTGAGAGATCTGTCTTGGGCGTGTATGTTTGGCGGGCGGGGCTCCCCGCCGGATAGGCGGCTGAGAGATCGCATACCTCGGCAAAGTGAAACGCGAATTTGCTCCCCGCCGGATAGGCGGCTGAGAGAAACCTGTTCGGCTTGCCGCGCCAAGCCCGCACGCTCCCCGCCGGATAGGCGGCTGAGAGATATGAAGGCGGGATCTACTTTGGCACCGCCGAGCTCCCCGCCGGATAGGCGGCTGAGAGAATGAGGATGGCAAGGCGGATCGGGCAGCGCCAGCTCCCCGCCGGATAGGCGGCTGAGAGACGTTGTGCAAGTCCACATGCAGACCTCCGCAAGCTCCCCGCCGGATAGGCGGCTGAGAGAATGCAATTCCCTGTTGGTATCGAAAACCCAGGCGCCTTGTGGGCGACAAATGCAAAACGCCCCGCAGTTTCCTGCGAGGCGTTTCAGGCTTTGGTTGGTGCGTGGCGGGGACGCACCATGCAGGCTTAGCCGCGCTCTTCGATGATCTTCACAAGATGCGAGATCTTGTTGACCATGCCGCGCACCGAAGGGGTATCCTCCAGCTCGCGGGTGCGGCGCAGTTTGTTCAGGCCGAGACCTTTCAGGGTCGCGGTCTGGATCGCGGGGCGGCGGGCTGCCGAGGCAACCTGCTGAACGACGATGGTTTTCTTCGCGGTCATGATCAGGCCTCCACAGCTTCAGCTTCGGGCTTTTTCAGGATCTCGGCCACTTTCTTGCCGCGACGCTGGGCGACCGAACGGGGCGAGGCCTCGTGCTTCAGACCGTCGATGGTGGCGCGGATCATGTTGTAGGGGTTTTGCGACCCCAGCGACTTGGCCACGATGTCCTGGATGCCGACCATCTCGAAGACGGCGCGCATCGGGCCACCGGCGATGATCCCGGTCCCGGCCACGGCCGAACGCATGACAACCTTGCCCGCGCCGTGACGGCCTTCCATGTCGTGATGCAGGGTGCGGCTGTCTTTCAGCGGCACGCGGATCAGCGAGCGCTTGGCCTGTTCAGTGGCCTTGCGGATCGCTTCCGGCACTTCCTTGGCCTTGCCCTTGCCGAAGCCGACGCGACCGCGCTGGTCACCGACCACGACCAGAGCGGCGAAGCCGAAGCGCTTGCCACCCTTGACGGTTTTCGACACACGGTTGATCGCGACCAGACGGTCGGCGAATTCCGGGGTTTCCTCGGCGCGGTCGCGGCGGTCGCCGCCACGCTGGCCACGGTCGTCACGACGGTTTTCACGTTCTGCCATAAGGCATTCCTTGCATAGGTGGCGCGCAAAAGCGGCGCCGGTTGTAAGCCAATCCTGGTGCAAGGGGGCCGCAAGCGGCCCCCTGCCCGGATCATCGGGGGGGCGTTGCCGCCCCCCGCCGGTATCAGAACTTCAGGCCGCCTTCACGGGCTGCCGCAGCCAGAGCCGCGATCTTGCCGTGGAACAGGAAGCCACCACGGTCGAAGTAGCATTCTTCGACCCCAGCCGCCTTCGCACGCTCGGCAATCATGGCGCCCACCTTCTTGGCGGCCTCCACGTTGTTCTTGCCCACGAAGCCCAGATCCTTTTCGAGGGTCGAGGCCGCGGCGAGCGTCACGCCACGCACGTCGTCGATCAGCTGGACGCTGATGTTCTTGCTGGAACGGTGAACCGACAGACGCGCACGCCCGTTGGCCATCGCCTTGATTTTGTTCCGGACGCGCAGGCGGCGCTTGAGGAACAGGTCTCTCTTGGTGTTCGCCATCTTCGCTATCCTTACTTCTTCTTGCCTTCCTTGCGGAAGACGAACTCGTCCTTGTAGCGGATGCCTTTGCCCTTGTAGGGCTCAGGGCGTTTCCACTCGCGGATGTTCGCTGCAACCTGACCAACGAGCTGCTGGTCGATGCCTTCCACAACGATTTCGGTGGGCTTCGGCGACACGACGGTCACGCCAGCCGGCACTTGGAAGTTGACTTCGTGCGAATAGCCGAGCGACAGTTTCAGGACATTGCCGGCCATCGCAGCGCGGTAACCCACGCCTTGAATCTCAAGCTCTTTCTTGAAACCGCTGGTGACGCCGGTCACCAGATTCTCGACCATCGAACGGGCCATGCCCCACTGTTGACGGGCGCGCTTGGAGGTGCCGCGCGGGGTCACTTTCACAGCGCCGTCTTCCAGCGACAGGGTCACGTCGTCGGTCGCGGTGAAGTTGCGGGTGCCTTTCGGCCCTTTCACTTCGATGGACTGACCGCTGATCGAGGCCGACACGCCATTCGGCAGTGCCACGGGTTTTTTGCCGATACGAGACATGTAACCCTCCTCAGAACACGGTGCAGAGCACTTCGCCGCCAACATTGGCGGAACGTGCTGCTGCATCGGACAAGACGCCTTTCGGGGTCGAGACAATCGAAACGCCCAGGCCGTTGCGCACGGTCGGGATTTCATTCACGCCCATATAGACGCGACGGCCCGGCTTGGACACGCGCTTGATTTCGCGGATCACCGGCTCGCCTTCGTAGTATTTCAGCGAGATCACCAGCTCACCCTGACCGTTTTCGGTCGAGGCGCGCTCGTAGCCACGGATGTAGCCTTCAGCCGTCAGCACGTCCAGCACCCAGGCACGCAGCTTGGAAGCGGGGGTCGAGACGGTCGATTTACCGCGCGCCTGAGCGTTGCGGATACGGGTCAGCATATCGCCGAGAGGATCGTTCACAGACATGTCGGTCCTCCTTACCAGCTCGACTTGACCATGCCCGGGATCTGGCCGAACGAGGCCAGTTCACGCAGCATGATCCGCGACAGTTTCAGCTTACGGTAGTAAGCATGGGGACGGCCGGTGAGCTGGCAGCGGTTGTGCAGCCGGGTCGCCGACGAGTTGCGGGGCAGTTGCGCCAGTTTCTGGGCAGCGACGAAACGCTCACCCACCGGCAGCTCCTGGTTCGAGATGATCTCTTTGAGAGCAGCGCGCTTGGCGGCGTAGACGTCCACCAGATGCTGACGCTTCTTCTCGCGTTCGATCATGGATTTTTTAGCCATAATGATTTCCTCGCGCGATCAGCTGGAGAACGGCATGTTGAAGTGCTTGAGCAGCGACTTCGCTTCTGCGTCCGACTTGGCGTTGGTGCAGATGATGATGTCCATGCCCAGAACGTCGTCGATCTTGTCGAAGTCGATCTCGGGGAACACGATCTGCTCTTTCAGCCCCATGGCATAGTTGCCACGGCCATCAAAGGACGTGCCTTTCACGCCGCGGAAGTCGCGGACGCGGGGCAGTGCCACGTTGATGAGACGGTCGAGGAATTCGTACATGCGGTCGCCACGCAGCGTGACTTTGCAGCCCAGCGGCATCTCTTCACGCACGCGGAAGCCCGCGATGGACTTCTTGGCGTGGGTGATCACGGCCTTTTGGCCCGCGATGGCCGTCATCTGCTCGGCGGCAGCCTTGACCTTCTTGGTGTCCTTGACGGCTTCGCCAACGCCCATGTTGATCACGATCTTGTCCAGACGCGGGATCTGCATGTCGTTCTTGTAGCCGAACTCTTCCTTCATGGCCGCACGGATGCTGGCCTTGTAGGTGGCTTTCAGACGCGGGGTGTATTGTGCGGTATCGAGCATCAGATCACGTCCCCCGTGGTCTTGGCGTAACGCACCTTCACGTCACCTTCCATGCGGAAGCCAACGCGGGTGGGTTTGCCGTTCTTGTCAACGATCGCCAGGTTCGACAGGTCGATCGGCATTGCCTTGGCAATGCGGCCACCCTGCGAGGTTTGCGATTGTTTGGTGTGACGGATCGCGATGTTCAGGCCATCGACGACGGCTTTGTTGGCCGAGGGGTTCACGGACGAGATTTCGCCCTGCTT
>NZ_JAEULU010000092.1 GCF_016792925.1 Gemmobacter sp. | reverse complement strand
CTCGTAATTCAACACAAGCGAGACAGCGATTTTCGCCCCGCCCGGCCATTGCGCGTCTGGCGGGTTTGGCCCATGGCCTCGGAAATCGCGGGGATAACGGTTCATGCGGCACCTCTCTTCCGCCCCAGATTAGGCGCTATGGGACACAAGTTTTTTCAAATAATCCAGTAAAGACCTATCCCCGAACTCTGCGGTCGCCTTGGCAGCGGTTTCGCGGCAGGATGAGCGCGAAAGCAGCAGGGAAAGGACAGGGCGATGGCCGCAGGACGAGTGACGACGCATGTGCTGGATACCGCGCGGGGCAAGCCTGCCGCCGGGGTGAAGATCACGCTCTATCGCCTCAGCGGCCAAAGCCATCGCAAGATCGCCGAGGCGATGACCAATGCCGATGGCCGCACCGATGCGCCGATGCTGGCCGGAGAGGCCCTGACGGAGGGCCGCTATGAGCTGGTGTTCAGCGCGGGCGATTATCTGCGGGCCAGCGGGCAGGCCTCGGGCGAGCTGTTGTTTCTGGATGAGATCCCGATCCGCTTCGGCGTGCCGGATGCCGGGCAGCATTACCATGTGCCCTTGCTGATCAGCCCCTTCGCCTATTCCACCTATCGCGGCAGCTGACGACGCTGCCCGCCCGCCGCCTGTGCGATGGCAAGCAGGCGGCGGCGGTCGCCCCGGCAGAGGGCATCCACCATCCCCTGAAGGCCGCGCGCTTTCAGCGCGGGGGCCAGGCCGGAATGGTCGAGCCCTTGAAACAGCAGGTGATCCACGCCCTTTTGCGCCGGAAAAGCCATAGCCTGCGCGGCGTCATCCTGCATGCCATGGCACAGGGTGATCCAAGGCCCCGGCGGCAGCGGGCAAGGCGGAAGGCTGCGGCCCGCCGTCCATTCGGCCCAACGCGGCTCCCCGTTCAGATCGCGCTGCGGGCCAAGCGCCAGCACGGAATCCACCGGCAAAACCTCCACCGCACGCAGGGCGCTCACCGCGCCCATGGAAGCACCCAGCGTCACGATCCGGCGCACCGGCAGCGGCACTGCCGCCACCGCTTGCCGCAGCGCCGCGGCCCAACCGGGATGGCTGGCCCAGCTGCGGCTTTGGTCACGAAAGAACAGCGCGGCGCGATCAGCTCCAAGGGCCATGCGGCGAAATTCCGGCGCAGGCATCCGCCCCGGGTCATGACCGATGGAGGAAAAGGCGATCACCAGCTGCCCTGTATACATGTATACATTTGCCGGTGGCACAAATTCCGCCGCAAAAGGCGCGGGCAAGGCCAGCTCAGCCAAGCGCGAAGTCCCGCTTTGACCCCATGGTGCCATAGCCGCCCTCGGCATCGGCCAGAATGGTCTGCACGCTGACAGAGCCGTCGGAAAAATCCAGCAAGTTGAAGGCGTTGGCCTCGGTCCGGCGGCGATGCGACAGGCCGGTCCCCGCCTGCACGAACACAAGGCCCGGCGCGGCGGTGAAGGGTCCGGCATGGCTGACATGGATATGGCCCGACAGCACCATTTGCGCCCCCAGATGCGGCAGCGCTGCCAGTGCCAGCGCGGCCCCGCGCATCACCGGCTGGTCCTCGCCGGGCAAATGCTCCAACGGGTGATGCATCACCACCACCCGGGCGCGGGGGCCCGCCTGCGCCAGCAGCGCGCCCACCCGGTCCAATTGTCGCTGCCGGATCACGCCGCGCCGCCAGGCATAGGGATCGGCGGTGTTCACCCCCACCACGATCACGCGATCATCCTGCCAGACCGGCTCGCGATCCGGCGACCAGCCGCGATCCCAGGCCCGGAAGGGCCGCAGCAGCCGGGTCAGCGGGCGATGCAGCGGCATGTCATGATTGCCCGGCACCGCCAGAACCGGCGCCCCCAGACCCAGCAGAAAGGCCCGCGCCTGCGCGAATTGCACCGCCCGCGCCCGCTGCGTCAGATCGCCCGAGGCCACCACCAGATCCGGCGCAAGCGCCCGGATGCGCGCGGTCAGAGGCGCCTCCAACCCCGGCGCCAGCGCCCCGAAATGAAGATCAGACAGGTGAACAATCCGCGTCATTCCAAGGCCTTACACAACAACCTTATCGGCCGCATCCGGCACGATGATCGACAGCGCCTTATCCTCGATGCGGAAGGACAAAGGCGCCAGCATCCGCCGCCGCTCGCCATCAAAGGCGACTTTCGGGCGGCGCTTGGCGGTGGAAATATCGATCTCATGCGCGGTGATTAGATCGACATCGCGCCCCGCCTGCACCCGCCTGAGCGCAAGCCGCATCGCCAGCTTCATCAGATGCCAGCGCGAGCCGCCGCGCGCCACAAAGGCCACCAGCTTGTCATCGCTGATCGCCTGCGCACCCTCCAGCCCGAAGCGTTCCAGCTGATAGGCCGAGCGCGCGATGAAAATCAGCGGGGTCCGCAGCGACATGGCCCGCCCATCGGCCACCATCTGCATGCGGGCCGGGCGCTGAAACCGCAACAGCGTGCGCAAGACCGACCAATGCGCCAGCAGCCGCGAGCGGCCCATCCGGGCATAAATATCCTCGCGCGCTTGCAGGATGGTGGGGTAAATCCCGATGCTGGCATTGTTCAGGAACAGCTGCCCGTTCACCGTGCCGACCGAGATTTGCTGCGGATGCCCCGCCAGAATGGCCTTGGCCGCGGCCTCCGGCTCTTGCGGCAGGCCGAGGCCACGGGCGAAATAGTTGAACGTTCCCAAGGGCAAGACGGCCAGGTTGGCCTTGCTCCCCATCAGCGCATGGGCCACGCCCATCACCGTGCCATCGCCCCCGGCGGCCACGATGGTGGAAAACCCGTCCGCCACGGCCTTGGCCACGAAGGCCTCCAGATCCTCGCCCTTGCGCCAGTGACGCAGGGTGACCTCGGGGCCAAAGGCCGCCATCGCGGCCTCGATCGCCGCACGCTTCTGCTTGCCGGAGCCGGGATTGGCCACGACGCAAATATCCTTCGGGTTCAACGTCATAGCGCCAGCCCCTCCATGCGCGAGGCCATGTCGCCCTTGATGCGCCCCACGATGAAATCGACGAAAAGCCGGATTTTCGGGTCGCGAAAGCGCCGGTGCTGGCTAAGGCAGGAAAGCTGTGTGGGCATAGGAGGCGTGGCCTGTGCCACCGGCATCAGCCGCCCGGCCTGCAAATGCTCGGCCACCTCGAAAATCGGCTTCATCACTATTCCTCGCCCGTCCAACGCCCAGCCGGTCAACACATCCCCATCATCGCTTTCGAACGGTCCGCCGATCTCAAAGCGACGCGGCCCCTCCGGGGTCTGCAAGGTCCATTGAAACTCGCGCGCGCCCGGAAAGCGCAGGTTGAGGCAATCATGCCGATCCTCCACCAACGCCGTGCCATCCGCCGGGTTCCCGCGCCGGGCGATATAATCGGGCGCCGCGCACAGCACGCGCGGACAATCGGCCACAAGGCGCACTTTCAGCGTGCTGTCCTCCAGCAGGCCCAGATGGAAGGCCACATCCAGCCCCTCGGCGGTCACGTCGACATTGCGATCCGACAGGCGCAGCCGCACGTCGATCTGCGGATAAAGGTCTTTGAACGCCGGCACATGCGGCGCGATGAACCGCCGGCCGATGCCCAGAGGCGCCGCCACGAAGATCGAGCCGCGCGGGTTTTGCGTCACATCCACCACCGCCGCCTCGGCCTCGTCGATGGCCTCCAGCACCTTGCGCGCGCCCTCATAGAAGATGCGGCCATTCTCGGTCGGTTGCAGGCTGCGGGTGGTGCGGTTGAACAGCCGCACGCCCAGATGCTTCTCCAGCTCCGAGATTCGGGCCGAGGCGACGGCGGGCGAGGTGCGCTGGTCGCGCGCCGCCGCACTCATGCTGCCCAATTCATAGACACGCACGAACATCTTGATGTTGTTCACATAGGACATGGGTGTCACGCTTCATTGCGGGGGTATTTTCTGCGGGCTTTTGAAAGTGATCCCGCATTTGATGGAATTATCCGAAAAGATATGCCTCGGTATACCTTTTTCATCAGCCAGCAGGGGGAGGCCGTCATGTATGACTTCGCGGTGATCTGGGAATGGATCGAATTCGCGGTGCGCTGGACCCATGTGATCACGGCCATCGCC
>NZ_JAEULU010000045.1 GCF_016792925.1 Gemmobacter sp. | reverse complement strand
GGGGGGGCCCCCCCCCCCCCCCCCCATACCCCGTCCGACACCCTCACCCCAATGGTCCGGGCCGCGCCTCCTCGGTCAGCAACACATTGGCCTCTACCTGACCCACCCCCGGCAGCGTCATGATCCGCCGCCGCAAGACGCGCTCGAAATCGGCAATGTCGCGGGCGACCACGCGCAGGCGGTAATCGAACAGGCCCAGGACGTGCTGCACCACCTGCACCTCGGGGATGGCGGTCACCGCGCGCTCGAAATCCTCCAGGCTCACCCGGCCCTTGGTCGCCAGCTTCACGCCCAGAAACACCGTCACGCCAAAGCCAAGCGCAGTGCGATCCACCTGCACGCGCTGCCCCGCGAGGATCCCCGCCTCGGTCAGCCGCTTCACCCGCCGCCAGGCGGCGGGCTGGCTGAGACCATGGCGGCGGCCCAGTTCCCCCGCCGACAGCGTGCCATCGCGCGTGAGATCGCGCAGAAAGGCGCGGTCAAGGTCATCCAGATCAATCACAGCGGCAACCCCGCGCTATCCTTGATGGTGGCAATCAGCATCAGCGCCTCGATATCGGCAATATGGGGCAGGGTGAGGATGCGCTCGCGGTAGATCTGCTGGTAATGCGCCATGTCGCGCGCGATCACGTTCAGCCGCACATCGACCCGGCCCAGAAAGGTCTCGATCCCGATCACCTCGGGCACCTCGCGCGCGGCGGCCAGAAATTCGTCAAAGGCGCGGGGATAGGTCTTGTCCAGCGTGAAGCGCAAGGACACCTCCACCTCATGCCCGAAGGCGCGCCAGTCGATCACCGCTTGCCGCGCCGTGATCACGCCCTGCTCGGCCAGCCGCTCCAGCCGCCGCCAGCAGGTCGCCTGGGTGACGCCCGCGCGCTCGGCCAGAACCGGGGTCGCCAGATCCGGCTCGGCCAGCAGATGCCGCAGGATGCGGCGGTCCGTATCGTCGATCTGAATGGACAATTCATGAAACCTCGTATCCGCGCATGATTTTTCGCAGAAAAATCGAAATCCGTCAAATATTGCGCGGATCACCCCGGCCTTATCCGTATTCTGCCGCCATAGTAACCGGAAAGGAACCGCCCATGCGCGTGTATTATGATCGCGATTGCGACATCAACCTGATCAAGGACAAGAAAGTCGCGATCCTGGGCTATGGCTCGCAAGGCCATGCCCATGCGCTGAACCTGCGCGATTCGGGCGCCAAGAACCTCGTCGTTGCCCTGCGCGAAGGCAGCCCCTCGGCCAAGAAAGCCGAAGGCGAAGGCCTGAAGGTCATGGGCATCGCCGAAGCCGCCGCCTGGTGCGACGTGATCATGTTCACCATGCCCGACGAGCTGCAAGCCGAGACCTACAAGAAATACGTGCATGACAACCTGAAAGAGGGCTCGGCCATCGCCTTCGCCCATGGTCTGAACGTGCATTTCGGCCTGATCGAAGCCAAGCCCGGCGTCGACGTCATCATGATGGCGCCCAAGGGCCCCGGCCACACCGTGCGCGGCGAATACACCAAGGGCGGCGGCGTGCCCTGCCTCTTCGCGGTCCACAATGACGCGACCGGCAAGGCGCAAGACATCGCGCTGTCCTATTGCTCGGCCATCGGCGGCGGCCGCTCGGGCATCATCGAAACCAACTTCCGTCAGGAATGCGAAACCGACCTGTTCGGCGAGCAGGCCGTGCTGTGCGGCGGTCTGGTCGAGCTGATCCGTTGCGGCTTTGAAACGCTGGTCGAGGCTGGCTACGAGCCGGAAATGGCTTACTTCGAGTGCCTGCACGAGGTGAAGTTGATCGTCGACCTGATCTATGAAGGCGGCATCGCCAACATGGATTACTCGATCTCCAACACCGCCGAATACGGCCAATACGTCTCCGGCCCGCGCATCCTGCCCTACGAGGAAACCAAGGCCCGCATGAAAGCCGTGCTGACCGACATCCAGACCGGCAAGTTCGTGCGCGATTTCATGCTGGAAAACGCCGTGGGCCAGCCCACCATCAAGGCCTCGCGCCGCTCGAACGACGAACACCAGATCGAGAAAGTCGGCGAGAAACTGCGCGCCATGATGCCCTGGATCTCCAAGGGCACAATGGTGGACAAGGCGCGCAACTGATCGAGCCGCTTT
>NZ_JAEULU010000315.1 GCF_016792925.1 Gemmobacter sp. | reverse complement strand
CAGCAGGTGCTGGGGCAGGTGGCGCGTCTGCACCTCGGACAGGCGGCCCAGCAGGGCGGCGGTCAGCACCACCAACACAAGGCCGGTGAGCGAGCGCCAGAACATGATCTCGAACGTGTCATGCACGTCGGAAACGGCGCGTCCGGCCACGGCCATGGCGGTGAAGGAGAGGATCGAGCCGGACATCCAGGCGGCGGCGGCAAGCGGGCGGTTGGACAAGATCTGGCCTTTCGGGCGCGGGCTTTCCAACGGCTTAGCGGCAGGGCGGGCGCGGCGCGCTTCTGTTTGCGACAGGATCAGTCGCCGACTTCCTCCAGCCGGAAATCGCGCAGGATGTGACGGGTGGCGGCGAACCAGGCGCTGTCGCGGGTGCGGGCCTGATGGGCGTCAAAGCTCATGCGGTCGCGGAAGGCCTCCATCACCTCGAAGGTGAAAGGGTCCTCGGTCTCGGTGATCTCGAAGGACAGGCAGCCGGGCTCGGCGCGGGTGAGGGCGATGTGGTCTTGCACATGGGCCAGAACGGTCGCGCGGTCCGCTGGCGTCATGCAGATCAACTGGCCGCGCAGGCGGATCATGGGGGCCTCCGGTGTGCAAATCATGGTTGCCGGGCTGACATCCAGCTTGGGTCGCTTGCCCGTTTTTTTCACAGCGGTCAATGCGCGATCCCCAAGCGGGACAGGCGCGCCCGTTTCACGGCCACAGAGGGGGGCTTGGGGATTGCATCTTAAATCAAATCCAATTTAGCTGAGCTTCATTATGCGTAAGTGTTGGGGTGGTCTATGGAACTGATCCTTTTGATGTCCTTGGGGCTGGCGGCGTTTTTCATGCCCTTCGGGTCCGACACTTCGGAGGACAGCGGCGAACCACAAGAACCCGAGGAGCCGGAGAGCGTCCCGATCGGCCCTGATTTCATCCGCGATGACGCGGGCGACGTGACCGGCACGCAGGGCGATGACGGTCTGAGCTATGAGGATTATCTCGCCGCTGTGGAGGCGGGCGAGTGGCACGACCCCGAGGAACTGATCGAAGTCATCACCGCTGGCGCAGGCAATGATACGATCAACCTGATGCCGGATGATGGTTTGGAGCAGCTTCTCTGGGCCGATGGCGACGAGAGCGTCTATGGCGGTGCCGGGGATGATGTCATCCATCTGCCGTCGGTCATTGGCGTTGAAATCTTTGGCGGGGCGGGGCGCGACGATCTTCTGGTCGGGTCGAACCCGTCGGACCCTGTGTCGGTTTTTGGCGGGGCAGGCAGCGACAGGCTGGATGGAACCTTGATGGATAACGGCTATCTCTATGGGGATGGCGGCAATGATCTGTTCAGCCTGAGCGACCCGGCCAGTATCGGCACTGGCTATGTGAAGATTGCCTATGGCGGTGCCGGGGATGACAGCCTGACTGTGGATGCGACGGGCAGCTTCAGCATGGATGTGGTGGGGATAGGCGGGTCGACGGATTATCACGATTTCTATGGCGGCGCGGGGCGTGACAGTCTGGAGGTGACACTCCATGAAGGGCTGCTCGATGACGATACGGTTCTCGAAAACGGATCGCAATTTGGTGATGCGATGGAATGGCTTGTTGAAGGCGATGCTGTCCGTCTGCAAACCATCGAGTTTGCCGATTTCGTGAAGGGCGAAGATCGGATCACGCTGAATGTCCGTTCGGTGAACGACAATTTCGACCTGGCAGAGATCCGGATGGAAGAGCAGCTTGGCGAGGATGGTGCGGCCGAAACTGTGATTACGGCGAGCTATGCGAGCGATACCTTCCTGACGCGCGAAGTCAGTTTCTCGGTGCGGGCGGTCGGGTTGAGCTGGGAGGATATTGATGTGCCGGGCGTCGATCCGGTCCTTCTGGCCCCGGTTGTGCGGCTAAGCTGAGGCGCGCCGGAGGCAGCGCAAAAGGCAAGACCGCCGAGGGAGGCTCGGCGGTCTTGTGAAGCGTGTTGTGGGGCAGGCGATTTTTCTGCGAAAAATCGTTCACTCCAGCTCGATCGTGCCCGGAGGTTTCGAGGTGAGGTCATAGAACACGCGGTTCACGCCTTTCACCTCGTTGATGATGCGGGTCATGGTTTCGCCCATGAAGTCATGGGTGAAGGGGTAGGTATCGGCGGTCATGCCATCGACCGAGGTGACCGCGCGCAGCGCCACTGCGTAATCATAGGTGCGCCCGTCGCCCATCACGCCCACGGTTTTCATCGGCAGGATGGCGGCGAAGGCTTGCCAGATTTGATCGTAAAGCCCGTGCTTGCGGATCTGGTCGATATAGACCGCATCGGCCTCGCGCAGGATCGCCAGTTTCTCGGCGGTGATCTCGCCGGGGCAGCGGATGGCGAGGCCGGGGCCGGGGAAGGGGTGGCGGCCAATGAAGCTGGCGGGCAGGCCCAGTTCGCGACCAAGGGCGCGCACTTCATCCTTGAACAGCTCGCGCAGCGGCTCGACCAGTTTCAGCCCCATCTTCTCGGGCAGGCCGCCGACATTGTGGTGCGATTTGATGGTGACCGACGGCCCGCCGCTGAAGGACACGCTTTCGATGACATCGGGATACAGCGTGCCCTGGGCGAGGAATTCGGCGCCCTCGATCTGGTTGGCGTATTTCTGGAACACGTCGATGAAGAGGCGCCCGATGGTCTTGCGCTTGACCTCGGGGTCGGAGACGCCTTCCAGCGCGCCGAGGAACAGGGCGCTTTCATCGGCATGGATCAGGTTGAGGTTGTAATTCTCGCGGAACATGGCGACGACCTGTTCGGCCTCGTTCTTCCGCAGCAGGCCATGATCGACGAAGACGCAGGTGAGCTGCGCGCCGATGGCCTCATGGATCAGGATGGCCGTGACCGAGCTGTCCACGCCGCCCGACAGCGCGCAGATCACCTGCTTGTCGCCGACCTGTTCGCGGATCGTGGCGATGGCCTGCTCGCGGTAGCCCGCCATGGTCCAATCGCCGGTGAATCCCGCGAGGCGCACGAAATTCTCGTAGAGTTTCGCGCCCTTGGGGGTGTGATGCACCTCCGGGTGGAATTGCACCGCATAGAAATGGCGCGACATATCGGCGGTGATGGCGAAGGGCGCATTGGGCGAGGTGCCATAGACCTCGAAGCCGGGGGCGAGTTTCGACACATGGTCGCCATGGCTCATCCAGACCTGCTCGTCGCCGCTGGTAAACCAGCCGTCCAGGATGGAGAGCTGCGCGGCGGTGGGGGTGACGAAGGCGCGGCCAAATTCGGCGGTGCCGTGCCCGCCCTCGACCTTGCCGCCCAGGCAATGCATCATCACCTGCTGGCCATAGCAGATGCCCAGGATCGGCACGCCCAGATCAAAGACCCCGGCGGGCGGCATCGGCGCGCCCTCGGCATAGACCGAGGCCGGGCCACCCGAAAGGATCACCGCCTGCGGGGCGAAGGCCTTGAGAAAGGCCTCGTCCACGCGGTTGAACGGGTGGATTTCGCAATAGACGTTCAGCTCGCGCAGGCGGCGCGCGATCAGCTGCGTAACCTGAGAGCCGAAGTCGATGATGAGCAGGCGTTGATGCGGATGTGTCATGGCTGCGCCATAGCTTTGGCGGGGGCAAATCGCAAGCCGGAATTGGGGGCTGAGTGGGGGAAAGGCGGGGGTTTCACACCCCCGCGCCCCAGCCTGCAATCGTGCGGGATATTTTTGCCAAGATGAAGGGGGGTGGATGTCGGTTTCAGGACGGAAGTGGCGGAAATGGGTGTCGGTTTTTAACCTTGGGGCGGCATAAGGGGGCAAAATCGGGCGCCTGCGCGGCGTAAACGGAGGGATTCGACATGAATGATGTGGCAGCAGGCGGGCGTCGGGCGCGCGGTGGTGGTGCGGCGCGTCGGGCCGAGCGCACCGGCATCAGCTTCGAGACGGCGAAATTCATCAGCCGCAACATTCCGAATTTTGAAATCCTGAACGAAGAAGCGCTTCAGATCATCGAGTGGAATGCCGAGACGGTGCTGGAGGAGGTTGGTGTCAACTTCCTGGAAAACCCGGCCGCGCTGGAGCTGTGGCGGGCCGCTGGCGCCGATGTGCGCGGCGAGCGGGTGCATATTCCGCGCGGGCTGGCGCGCAAGCTGTGCGCGACCGCGCCGCGCAGCTTCACCCAGCACGCCCGCAACCCGGAGCGCAATGTCGAGATCGGTGGCAAGAATCTGGTGCTGGCGCCGGTTTACGGCCCGCCCTTCGTGCGCGATCTGGAAGGCGGGCGGCGCTATGCGACCATCGCCGATTTCCAGAACTTCGTGAAGCTGGGCTATATGTCGAAATGGCTGCATCACAGCGGCGGCACGGTCTGCGAGCCGACCGATGTGGCGGTGAACAAGCGGCACCTCGACATGCTGCACGCCCATATGACGCTGAGCGACAAGCCCTTCATGGGCTCGGTCACCGAGCCGGTGCGGGCGCAGGATTCGGTCGAGATGGCGAAGATCCTGTTTGGCGATGCCTTCGTGGATCAGAATGTGGTGATGACCTCGCTCATCAACATCAACTCGCCGCTGACTTTCGATTCGGTGATGATGGGCGCGCTGGAGGTCTATGCCAAGGCCGGTCAGGCCGCGATCATCTCGCCCTTCATCGTGGGCGGGGCGATGGCGCCGGTGACGGTGGCGGGCACGCTGACGCAGGTGCTGGCCGAGGTGCTGGCGGGCGTGGCTTACAGCCAGCTGATCCGCCCCGGCGCGCCGGTGATTTTCGGGGCTTTCGTGACCTCGATCGACATGAACTCGGGCGCGCCGACCTTTGGCACGCCGGAAGCCGCGCATATCACCTATGGCGCCGGGCAACTGGCGCGGCGGCTGGGGCTGCCCTATCGCTCGGGCGGGTCGTTCTGCGGGTCGAAGCTGCCGGATGCGCAGGCGGCCTATGAGACCGCGAACAGCCTGAACATGGCGCTGTTGGCGGGCGTGAACTTCATGCTGCATGCCTGCGGCTGGCTGGAGGGCGGCCTTGTGTCGTCCTACGAGAAATTCGTGATGGATGCCGACCAGCTGGGCACGCTGCATCATCTGGCGCAGGGCGTCATGATGGATGAGAACGGGCAGGGCATGGATGCGATCCGCGAGGTCGGCCCCGGCGGTCACTATCTGGGCTGCGCCCATACCCAGGCCAATTTCAAGAGCGCGTTCTGGCGCTCGGACCTGCTGGATTACAAGCCCTTCGAGACCTGGGACGAGGAAGGCGCGCGCGACACGCAGGCGCTGGCGGCGGAGCGGGTGAAAAAGCAGCTGGCCGATTATCAGGCGCCGGCGCTGGACGAGGGCATCCGCGAAGCGCTGGACGCCTATGTGGCCAGGAAGAAGGCCGCGGAACCCGACGCCTTCATCTGAGGATTGTTTCCTGAAAATGACCAAGGGGCCGGGATTTCCCGGCCCCTTTGGCATCTGTGGCGCGCCGTGGCAGCGGCGCTTTGGGCCGGGTTCAGGCGGGGTTTTGTTGCGATTTCGGCAACAGGTTCACCTCGGCCAGCAGCGCGATCAGCAGCTCGATATGGCGGGTGAGCGAATAGCTGGCATCACCCGCGCGGCGGGTTTCCTCCAGCAGGTTTTCTTCGTGAAGCAAGCGCGCCACGGTTTTTTCCGGGCCACCCGCAGCGGCTTCGCGCAAAAGCCGCTTCAGATCGCGGTCACGCTGGTAATCGCTGAGGCCAAAACGGGCGGCGCGCAGCAGCAGGGTCGGGCGGCGCAGGTCACAGAGCAGGCGGCGAAAATCGGTCATGGCAGGTCTCCCCTCTTCGATGTGGAAACAATCGCACGGATCAACCCGCCGTTGCATGCGCCTGTGTTCCAGCGCGCGCCGTCGCAGCCTTTGTTTAGGATTTAGAAACAATTATGGCCCTCAGCCCGGCAGTGACAGGTTTTGTTAACCACCGGGTAACCAATGGCTCCCACGGTTGCATTTGTCCAAGTCCGGGCAGGTGGACCCGGGGCCGCAGGAAACGAGACCATGGAACCCAACCTCAGCGCCGATTTCACTTTGCCGGAATGGCTGCCCTCTGCGGTGAAGCTCTACCTCGATCATACCGAGGAAGGCCTGTCGCTGCGCGAGCTGGCCCGACGGCAGGGGGTGGCGGCCTCGACCGTGATGCGGCAGGTGCGCCGCTATGAGGCGCGCCGCGACGACCCGCTGGTCGACGAGGCGCTGGCCGCGCTGGCGCAGGTGCAGGGTTCCGCCCATTCCGCTGCCACTGGAAAGGACAGGCCAGAGATGAACGCCCCGATCACCGCCCCGCTGCGCCAGACCCCTGTGACCCTTGATGAGGCGGGCATCGCCCGCGAAGGCCGCCGCGTGCTGCGCCGGCTGGCCGAACCCGGCGCCGTGCTGGCGGTGGCGCCGGATATGGAAAAGGCCGTCGTGCTGCGCGAGGGCAGCGACGGGCGCATGGTGCAGACCGCCGTGCTGGAACGCGCGGTGGCCCAGGCCTTCGCGCTGAAGGACTGGATCGCGGTGCGCAAGACGCAAGGCCGGCTGTCGACCTATGAGATCACGGCGGGCGGGCGCAGCGGTCTGAAACGCATGGTGGAGGAGGAGGACCGCCGCCGGATGAGCCATCACGCGGCCTTCGGCATGGCCGAGGCGCCTGCGGGCTTTGCGGGCGCGCCGGGCTGGGACGAGGCGGAGGGCGAGGATGGCCCGCGCCGCTTGCGCTTTGCGCTGGCGGAAAGCCCGGTGGCGGTGCTGGCGCGGCGGCGCGACAAGGATGGCAAGGTGTTTCTGGAGCCCGATCTGGTGCAGGCGGCGGAACGGCTGCGCGAGGATTTCGAGCTGGCGCAGATCGGCGCGCGGCCGCAGAACTGGGACCGGGTGCTTTTGGGCGCCGAGGTCGGCACCAGCGCCGCGCCGCGCGATGCGGGATCGGCGGCGCGCGACCGGGTGGCGGCGGCGCTGCGCGACCTTGGCCCGGGCCTTGGTGATGTGGCGCTGCGGGTCTGCTGCCATCTGGAAGGGCTGGAAGTGGCGGAAAAGCGCATGGGCTGGGCGGCACGCTCGGGCAAGATCGTGCTGCGCATCGCGCTGCAACGGCTGCGGCGCCATTATGACGAGACCTATGGCCGGTCGGGGCCGCTGATCGGGTGAGGCTCGGGAAGATCAGGAAACGCATCGCGTTTCCCTGACCGCGTGGGAACGGCGCCGCAAGACCGGCACAGCATGATCCCGGGAGGCCCGCGCCCGCCCGGCGGGTGTGAAGCACCCGCCCCCCGCAGGGCGGGCGCTGGCCGTTGGCTTCGGGCCAACGGCCCGATGCGGAAACGGCACCGCATGACCTCGGCAATGGCCTCGGCCAGAGAAATTTTCTTACAACTGCGGCAGCGCGTTCAGCACGAGGCCGAAAGCCAGCACGCCCAGCCACAGCCCTGCCGCGCGGCGCAAGAGCGGCGGGGTTTGCCCCACCGGGCAATCGCCACGCCCGGCCATGCAGGCGCCGATCCCCGCCCAGACCGCCGCCACCAGCGCGATCAGTGCAACGAACAGCGCGGCATGCAGCGCAAGCTGCGGCCCAGGCAGCAGCACAAGGCCGAAGATCAGCGCCTTTGGGTTCAGCAGCGTGGTGACGAACAGCCGCCGGGGCGTGACCTCGGCGCCCTCGGCCTCAAGACTGGGGCGCCACATGCGAAAGGCCAGCCACATGACCCAAAGCCCGGAGGCCAGGGTGATGATCGGGCGCAGCAGCGGCGCAGCCTCCAGCGCCAGCGCGCCCAGAAGGGCCAGCGGCAGGGTGACCAGCAGATAGGCCGCGATCTCATAGGGCAGAAGGCGCAGCGCCCCCAGCCAGCCGCGCGCACTGCCCGCCAGCGCCACCAGCGTATTGGTGGGGCCGGGCGTCAGCAGCAAGGCCAGAATGGCGAAGGTCAGTTCCGTCATCGTCATGCGCGCCACGCCCATTCGCAGTTGCAGCATGAGGGTCGCGCGCCCGGCGCGACATGGCAAGAGGATGCGGAGGATTTGCGGCAGTTTGTCGCGTGAAACAGGCGCCCGGATCGCTCCGGGCGCCTGCAAGACCCGGTGGGGCCGGATCAGCCGTTGGCGCGGGTGAAGCCTGCGGCGTAAAGCCCGCCTGCCAGCGCGCCCCCGGCCAGCGGGGCGATGATGAAGACCCAAAGCTGGCTCAGCGCCGCGCCGCCCGCAAAGATCGCCGGGCCGATGGAGCGTGCCGGGTTCACCGAAACGCCGGTCACATTGATGCCAAGCAGGTGGATGGCGGCGAGGGTCAGACCGATGGCCAGACCGGCAAAACCTGCGGTAGAGCCGGGGCCGGTGGAGCCGAGAATCACCGTCACGAACAGGAAGGTCGCGACAAATTCAAAGACCAGCGCCGAAGGCAGCGCATATTCGCCCAGATAGCCCGGGCCATAGCCATTGGAACCAAGACCCCATTCCCCGAGGGCAAAACCGGTCTTGCCGCTGGCGATGAGATACAGCACGCCCGCGCCGATCACGGCGCCGACGATCTGGGCGGCGGCATAGTTGATGAACTCGCCCACCGTCATGCGGCCTGCGGTCACCATGCCCAGCGAGACCGCCGGATTGAGATGCGCCCCCGAAATGGCGCCCAGCCCATAGGCGGCGGCCACGATGGCCAGCCCGAAGGCCAGCGCGATGCCGGTATGGCCGATGTCGCTGCCCGCGAGGACGGCGGCGCCGCAGCCGAACAGCACGAGGATCGCGGTTCCGATCGCCTCGGCAATCAATTTCTTCGGCATGTCTACTCCTGTCACTGTTGCACCCCCGGCGCCGGGCCGGGTGAAAAATGGGTCACTGTCCGGGCTTTCACCGGCCGGGCTGTCTGCCTTGGTCGCGGCAGCAGGCCCGCCGGTTCAAACCCGGTCGGCCGGGGCAAAGTGGAAAACTTGCCACGGCGCGCCAAACAGCCTATTTCAGGGGGAACCGTCCGTCAGGGGGAAAAATCCGATGCGCGACCTCAAGATGCCCGACCAGCGTCACCCCGAAAAGGCGCATCGCCCCGATCAGGAGCAGCCGAAAAAGCCCAGCTGGATCCGCGTGAAGGCGCCGACCTCGCAGGGCTACAAGGAAACGCGCGACCTTTTGAAGGAAAACAAGCTGGTCACGGTCTGCGAGGAGGCGGGCTGCCCCAATGTGGGCGAATGCTGGAGCCAGGGCCACGCCACCATGATGATCATGGGCGAGATCTGCACCCGGGGCTGCACCTTCTGCAATGTGGCGACCGGCAAGCCCTCGGCGCTGGATGCTTTCGAGCCGGGCCGGGTGGCCCATGCGGTGCAAAAGCTGGGGCTGAACCATGTGGTCATCACATCGGTGGACCGCGACGATCTGGCTGACGGCGGGGCAGAGCATTTTGCCCAGACCATCCGCGCGATCCGCCACCGCGCCCCGGCCACCACGATCGAGATCCTGACACCGGATTTCCTGAAATGCGCGCCCTCGGCGCTGGAAGTGGTGGTGGAGGCGCGGCCGGATGTGTTCAATCACAATCTGGAAACCGTGCCGGGGCTTTACCCCACGGTGCGCCCCGGCGCGCGCTATTTCCACAGCCTGCGGCTGTTGCAGCGGGTGAAAGAGCTGGACCCGACGATCTTCACCAAATCCGGCATCATGGTGGGCCTGGGCGAGGATGCACAGGGGGTCAAGCAGGTCATGGATGACATGCGCGCCGCCGACATTGATTTTCTGACCATCGGCCAATACCTGCAACCGACGCCGAAACATCACCGGGTGGACCGGTTCGTGACGCCCGAGGAATTTGCCGCCTATGAGAAAAGCGCCTGGGGCAAGGGGTTCCTGATGGTCTCGGCCACCCCGCTCACGCGGTCGAGCTATCACGCGGGCGAAGATTTTGCCCGGCTGCGCGCGGCGCGGCTGGAGAAGATCGGCCGGGCGTGAGCCGGGAAACGAGTTTTCGCAGAAAACTCGGGCATTGCGGATTTTCTGCGAAAATCCGGTGGCCTCAGAACAGGATCTGCACCGGTCCGGAATGGCAGACCACGATGAACTGGTTGCCGCTGGTGATCAGGTGAAAGCCGCGTCGTCGGACCTCGGCGATGAAGCGGTCACGCCCGACTTCGCGATCGACCCAAGCGACAGAGCGGCGCACGACGCCGCCCTGTGCGGCATGGGCCGAGAAGATCTGGCGCAGCCAGGTTTCGGCATGGTCGGGCGATGGCGGGCAGGCCAGCGCGCGCACCGAGAGGGGGATGGGGTGGGCATCTTGTCTCATCATCGCCCCAGCCTGCCGCATCTTCCCTAAAGCGCGGTTAACCCCGGCTATTCGACCGCCGGCACCTGTTTGAGATAGGCCGCCACCGCCGCGCGCTCCGGCTCGGGCAAGCGGGCCATGTTTTCCACCACATGCGCCATATGACCGCCCACGCTGTCGAAATCCGGCGTGAACCCGGTGGTCAGATATTCGACGATCTCGGCCTCGGACCAGCCCAGTTTGGCGGGGGTGATATTGGGAATGCTGCCCTGGCC
>NZ_JAEULU010000314.1 GCF_016792925.1 Gemmobacter sp. | reverse complement strand
CGGGGGGGGGGTGGGGGGGTGGGGGGCTGCCCGCCCCCCACGGCCCTGTCGGGCCTCCCCCCGAGGATATTTTTGAACAGAAAATGAGCCTGAAGGCACCTTTTTCATTTTCTGTTTTCAAATATCCTCAGGGGGTGAATTGGCCGCGAGGCCAAGAGGGGGCGCGAGCGCCCCCTTGCAACGTCAGTCTTTCCCGCGCATCGGCTGCACATATTGCAGCGCCATATCCCAGGGGAAGAAGATCCAGGTGTCCTGGCTGACCTCGGTGATATAAGTGTCCACCTGCGGTTTGCCATGCGGCTTGGCATAGACGGTGGCGAAATGGGCCTTGGGATAGAGGCGGCGCACCAGTTCCAGCGTCTTGCCGCTGTCGACCAGATCATCGACGATCAGAATGCCGGTGCCATCGCCCATCAAGTCAGACTGCGGGCTTTTGGTCACCACGGCCTCGGCCTGGGCCTGATGGTTGTAGCTTTTGACGCTGATCGTATCGACCACGCGGATGTCCAGCTCGCGCGAGACGATCATCGCGGGCACGAGGCCGCCGCGGGTGATGCCGACCACGGCCTTCCATGCCCCGCCTTCGCCCGGGCCCTTGCCATCCAGCCGCCAGGCCAGCGCCCGGCTGTCGCGGTGGATCTGGTCCCAGCTGACATGGAAGCCTTTTTCATGCGGCAGGCGGTCGATCATGGTCTGGCCTTTTGGTTACAGGGTTTCGGTCAGGGCTTCGCTGGCGGTCTCGGCGATGAGGCCGAGGCCGAGGAGACCCAGCAGCACGGCGGCGCCCCGGTCGAGCCACAGCTTTGCCGCGGCATAGCGGCGGCGCAGCGGCGCAGTGGACATGGCGGTGGTGACCACCACATACCAGAACAGCTCGGTCCCAAGCGCCACGGCATAGATCGCGGCCTGACCGGCGAGCCCCAGCGGCCCCGGAAACAGCGCCACGATCAGCGAGGAATAGAACAGCGCCGGTTTCGGGTTCGACAGGTTCAGCGCGATGCCGCCCCAGAAGCCGGTGCCAAAGCGCGCCTTCGCGGCCTCGGGCATCGGATGGGGCGCGCCGCGCCACAGGCCCCAGGCCATCCACAGCAGATAGAGGCCGCCAAAGATTTTCAGCGCCATGTAAAGCGCGGGCACCAGCTGGAACAGCACTGCCAGCCCCGCCAGCGCGAAGAGGCACCAAAGCGAGGCCCCCACGGCCAGGCCGATGCCATAGGGCAGCGCCACCTCGCGCCCGCGGGCAAAGGCGGTTTGCATGGCGGCGATGATGGCAGGCCCCGGCGACAGGATCGCCAGCGTCAGCGTGGCAATCATGGCGAGGAAGGGGCCGGCCAGCTCCATCAGCTGTCCTTCCGGCCGGTCACCACGTCGATGTCGGGCGCATCCACCGCCTTCATGCCGACGACGTGATAGCCCGCATCCACATGCAGGTTCTCGCCCGTGGTGCCGCTGCCCAGATCGGAAAGCAGGTAAAGCGCGGCCTTGCCGACCTCTTCCTGCGTCACATTGCGGCGCAGCGGCGAGTTCAGCTCGTTCCACTTCATGATATAGCGGAAATCGCCGATGCCCGAGGCGGCCAGCGTCTTGATCGGCCCGGCAGAGATCGCATTGACGCGGATACCGTCCTTGCCCAGATCCTCGGCCAGATATTTCACCGAAGCCTCCAGCGCCGCCTTGGCCACGCCCATCACATTATAATGCGGCATCACCTTTTCGGCGCCGTAATAGGTGAGGGTCAGCAGGCTGCCGCCCGGCCCCATCATCGCGGCGGCGCGCTGGCAGACAGCGGTGAAGCTGTAGACGGAAATATCCATCGTCATCGAGAAATTGCCGCGCGAGGTATCGACATAACGGCCGCGCAATTCGGCCTTGTCGGAAAAGCCGATGGCATGGACCACGAAATCAATCTGGCCCCACATCTCCTTGAGACGGGCGAACAGCCCGTCGAGGCTGGCCTCGTCGGCGACATCGCATTCCACGAAAGTGGAGGAGCCGATGCTTTCCGCCAGCGGCTGCACGCGCTTGAGCAGCGCATCGCCCTGATAGGAAAACGCCAGTTCCGCCCCTTGCGCCGCGCAGGCCTGGGCGATGCCCCAGGCGATCGACTTGTCATTCGCAAGCCCCATGATCAGGCCGCGTTTGCCCGCCATCAATCCCGTTGCCATTCGTCCCTCACCGTCCTGTGGTCTGGCGTGCAGGTTTAGGCCATGGCGCGCCGCCTCGCAAGGGTGGGCAGGGATGTGCCGAAAGCTGATGTGCGGCGCGGTTTCATGGCTTGCAAGCCCCCTGTCAGAATGCAACGCTTGACGCAAAGGTGACAGGCTGCGCGCGGAAGGACCGCACGGGGGGCTGTCTGCGCGCGGGGGGCGACCGCGCGTCTGGCTGTGCAGGAGGCGCGATGGATCGTTCAGGCATTTTTGCGGGGCAGGACCCCTTCGGGATCGCGCGCGACTGGCTGATCGAGGCGGAGACCACGGAACCCAATGATCCCAATGCCATCGCGCTGGCCTCGGTCGATGCCTCGGGCCTGCCGAATGTGCGCATGGTCTTGCTGAAAGAGATCGAGCTGTCGGGCCTCGGCGGGGGCGCCTTTGTCTTTTACACCAATTACGACAGCGCCAAGGGGCAAGAGCTGGCGGCCAGCGGCAAGGCGGCTTTTGTCATGCACTGGAAGTCGCTGCGCCGTCAGGTGCGGGTGCGCGGCGAGGTGAGCCGCGAGGAGGGCGCGCAGGCGGATGCCTATTATGCCAGCCGCAGCCTGCAATCGCGCCTGGGGGCCTGGGCCTCGAAGCAAAGCCGCCCGCTGGCCTCGCGCACGGGGCTGATGGCGGAGGTGGCGAAGGTCACGGCGCTGAAGGGGCCGAATCCGCCAAGGCCGCCATTCTGGGGCGGGTTTCGAATCCGACCCCTGGAGATCGAGTTCTGGGCGGACGGGGCCTTCCGGTTGCATGACCGCTTCCGCTGGTCGCGCGAGAACCTCGCTGACGCGTGGAAAGTGGAGCGGTTGAGTCCATGAATTTCACGCTTCGTGAAATGAATGGCGCATTTTTCAGAGGTTTTTCGCTTGAATGCGGCGCCTTATTGACGGATTGAACTTGGGTGAAGGGTCAAACTGGGGAACGGCTCTGACATGTCAGAAGAAGCAGAGGCCATGCCGCGTGAAGTGCATGGCAAAGTGAAATGGTTCGATCCTGCAAAAGGATTCGGCTTCATCCTCGCGGATGAGGGTGGTTCGGATATTCTTTTGCACGCGAATGTGTTGCGCAATTATGGGCAAAGCTCGGTTGCGGATGGCACGGGGATCACGGTCAAGGTTCAGAATACGCAGCGCGGGGTTCAGGCGGTCGAGGTGGTGCGGATCGAACCGCCCGCCGGGGTCGCCTTCCCGCTGGGAGAAGATCAGGCTTTGGCCACGCCCGAGGAAATCGCGGCGCGGCCTTTGGAGCCTGCACGGGTCAAATGGTTCGACAAGGGCAAGGGCTTTGGTTTTGCCAATGTCTTTGGCCGGCCCGAGGATGTGTTCATCCATATTGAAGTGTTGCGCATGTCCGGTTTCGCCGATCTGGCGGCGGGCGAGGCAGTCTGCCTGCGCATTATCGAAGGCAAGCGCGGCCGCATGGCGGTTCAGGTGGTTTCATGGGAAGCTGCCGCACGCAAGTGAGCCTGCGGGCAGGGGCGGCCTTGGCCGCCCTGATGCTCGTGCCCCTTCAGGCGGGGGCGGAAACCGCCTGCGACCCGGCGCAGCTGGAGCTGCGGGGGGGAACGGGGCCCGACCGTCCGCCTCTGGCCCGTTTCCATGTGGAAATCGCCGATGACAGCGCCGAACGCGCCAAGGGTTTGATGTTCCGCGAGGCCATGGCCTCGGGGGCGGGGATGCTGTTCGTCTATGACCGGCCCCAGCCCGCCGCCTTCTGGATGAAGAACACGCTGATCCCGCTGGATATGGTGTTTGCCGATGCGCGGGGCGTGGTGACCCATGTGCATGCCAATGCGGTGCCGGGCGATGAAAGCCCGATCCCCGGCGGCGATGCCGTGCAATATGTGCTGGAAATCAATGGCGGTCTGGCCGCGCGGCTGGGCATCGTGCCGGGCGCCGAGCTGCGCCATCCGGCCATCGCGGGGGCGGCCTGGGCCTGCCCGGCGCGGTGAGGCCCCGGCGCCAGACGGCGTCGCACCAGACGCAGAATTGCCCTTTTCATCGCCGGGACAACGGGCTAGAAGGCGCGCAGTCGGGGCGTAGCGCAGCCTGGTAGCGCGACGGTTTTGGGTACCGTAGGTCGCGAGTTCGAATCCCGCCGCCCCGACCACTTCCCACCCTTGGCAAAGCCCACCCATCCCCCCTAGCATGGCCGGGGGAGGATGCGCGATGGATGATCATGAGGTCTGTGGCGGCTGTGTTTGCGGCGATCTGCGGCTGGTGGCGCGCGGGGCGCCGCTGCGGGTGGGGCTGTGCCATTGCCTGACCTGCCGCAAGCATCATGGCGCGCTGTTCCATGCCTCGGCCATCTTTCCCGAAGCGGCGGTCTGCATCACCGGCCCCCGGCAGGGGCATGAGGGGCGGTTTTTCTGCCCGCGCTGCGGCTCGTCGGTGTTTTCGCAAAGCGGGGCCGAGATCGAGGTGCATCTGGGCAGTCTGGATGCGCCCGACCGCTTTCGCCCGAGCTATGAGCTGTGGACGATCCGCCGCGAAAGCTGGCTGCCCGAATTTGCCGGTCTGGCACGATATGCGCAGGATCGGGCCGATCCGCCCGGGGCGTGAGGCGGCGGCGCTTGTGGGGGCGGGGGGCTGCGGCTAGGCTTCCGCAAACACAAGGAGAATGCCATGCGCCGCCGCCTTTTTCTGCCCCTGCTGATGGCGGGGCTGCCCTTGGCCCCGGCCCAGGCCCTGACCGTGGACGACATTCTGGCCGAGGCCCGCGCCGATTGCGCCGGGTTTGAAAAGGGCGAGATGGTGGTGATGGAGGGCGCGGTGCAGGAGCTGGAGCTGACCGGCGCCGCCCCGCCCGAGGTGCTGGTGGACTGGTCGAAGTTCAATTGCTCGACGGCGGCAAGCCTGTGGGGGGGCACCGGCGGGCAGACCATGAGCCTGCTGACCGGCGACGGGCTGCGGCAGGATTGGCTGGTGCTGGGCTGGCAGGTGGTGCAATTCGGCCAGCCGGTCTTGCTGTTGCAACTGCATGGCGCCGAATGTGGCGGCACCGGCTCGCAGCCCTGTGTGGAGGCGCTGGTCTGGGGCGGCGAAAGTTTCCTGTCGGTGCGGGCGCCGGGTGGCGACGAGGATGCGGCGGAAGGCGGGCAGTAAGTGCCGCAAAGCCCCGCGATCCGCCTGCATCTGCCGCGTCACATGCTGAATGATCCGGCGCGGCGTCCGGCCTTTTATGAGCGGCTGGCGCGGGGATTGCAGGGTCTGGGCGCGCGGGTCGAGTGGCAGCACCGCGATGCCGCGCGTTTGCGGCGCGGCGCCGAGGGCGGCCATTTTGATCTGGTGCATGCCAGTGCCATCGGGCGGGCCCAGGCCCTGACCCTTGGCGTGGCCTATCTGGACCGCTTTCAATACCTTGATCCCGAAGGGATTTTCTTTGAAAGCGCCACAGCCCGCGCGCCGTTCCATCCTGCGACGATCCCGCTGGAGCCAGCGCAGCGCTTTCTGGCCGACCTGCGGGCGGCCTATGTGACGCCGCGCCGCTCGCGCCATTTCCAGCCCGAGGCGGTGACGCGCTTTGCGGGCGGCCATATCGCGGTCTTCCTGCAAGACCTGTCGGACCCGGTGTTGCGGGCGCGCCACATGACGGCCGAGCAGATGCTGGCGGCGGTGCTGGCGCATCGGGAGGGCCGGGCGGTGGTGATCAAGCCGCATCCGCGCAATCCGGGGCCCGAAACCGGCGCGCTGCTGGCGGGGCTGCGCGGCCTGCCCGGCGTGACAGTCACCGAGGCCAATCTGCATGACATTCTGGCGGGGGCGGCGGTGTCGGTCTCGCTCTCCTCCTCGGTGGGCTTGGAGGGGATGCTGCATGGGGTGCCGGCGGTGTTCTTCGGCGCCACCGACCTGCATCACAATGCGGTCACGGTGCGCGCGCCTCAGGATTGGCCGCAGGCGCTGGCGCAGGCGCTGGCAACCGATTGGCCCCATGCGCAATTCCTGCTGTGGTTCCTGCGCCGCCGCAATATCGACGCGCGCCGCCCCTTCATGGCGCGGGTGCTGGAGCGGATGGCGGCTGCGGGCGGCGATCTGGCGGCGCTTGGCCTGCCAGTGGCGCCGCCCGAGGGTTTTCGGGTCTGAGCCTTACAGCGCGACCAGCGTGAAATCGCCGCCTTCGGCAAAGTTCAGGCTGCCCGGCGGGGTTGCCTCGAAGGTCAGCGTCACATCGAGGAAGGTGACGATGCAGCGCCCGTCGCGATACTCGAAGGCCAGTTCGATGTTCTGCGGATCGCTGGGGCGCAGCAGGATCTGCACCTCGTCCACCCCGCTGGTGAAGCCGGTGATGGTGTCCGAGCCGTCATGGTTGCGGAACACCAGCACATCGGCGCCAGAGCCGCCAAACAGGCTGTCATCGCCGCGCCCGCCCTCCAGCCGGTCTGCCCGACTGCCGCCGCGCAGGTCGTCATCGCCGCTCTCGCCGCGCAGCACATCCGTGCCACGCCCGCCTTCCAGCCGGTCATCATCCGCGCCGCCCGCCAGCCGGTCGGCGCCAAGGCCCCCGACCAGCAGGTCTTCGCCCGCGCGCCCCGAAAGGCGGTCATGACCCTCGCCGCCCCTGAGGATGTCGTCAAACTCGCCGCCCAGCAGCCGGTCGGCCTTGCCGCTGCCGCGCACGAAAAGCGGCGAACCCATCAGCTCTTGCAGCAGGGTCAGGCTGGCGGTTCCGTCGAAATGCGCTTGCAGATCGGTGGCTTGCAGCGAGATCGGCAGCACCGCCAGATCCAGCCCCGCGAAGCCGGGGGCGCTGTCAAAGGCGATGGCGCTCACCGTGCCGCCGGTCAGCTTGCCATCGCTGAATTGCAGCCCGGCGCCCCCCAGGATCAGGTCGCCTTGCTCGGTCGCGAAGGTGAGGACGCTGTCGCAGGCGATCCCGGCGACGGAAAGCCCGGCGCCCGAGGTCATCGCGACACTGAACGCCGTGTCATGCAGCGCCTCAATGTTCAGCTGCGCCATGTTGGTGGCAGTGTTGAAGCGGAAAACAGTCTGGGTCACAGATTTGGCCATGAGAAGACACCCGAGAGAAATGGACAGGGAAAAGCGCTATGAATGGCGGCAATCTACCCCATTTCGGGCCTTCAGACCAGTTCCTTCACCGCCTCCATCGCCACATAGGTCGAGGTGGCGGCGACATGGGGCAGGGCGCTGATGCGCTCGGCCAGCACGCGGCGGTAATCGGCAATATCGGCGGTGCGCACCTTCAGCAGGTAATCAAACCGGCTGGCGATCATGTGGCATTGCTCCACTTCGGGGATGGCGCGGACGGCGCGGTTGAAGGCCTGCAACGCCGCCTCGCGCGTGTCGGACAGCCGCACCTCCACAAAGGCCACATGCGCCAGCCCCATGGCGATCGGGTCCAGCATGGCACGATAGCCCGCGATCACGCCGGTTTCCTCCAGCCGCTTCAGGCGGGCCTGGGTCGGGCTTTTGGACAGGCCGATGCGGCGGGCGAGGTCGGTGGCGGTGATGCGGCCTTCGGCGGCCAGCACACGCAGAATCGCCTCATCATAGGAATCGAGGTTCAGGCGGGCGGAAGACATGGCAAACTTTCGTCAATAAAGTCGATTCGACTGCATCATGACATATGATCGGGAAAAGCGCCTGCCTCTTCCGCGCTATCCTGCGGGAAATATGGAGGATGCCATGAGCGCTTTGGCCACGACCGCTTGGACGGTGATCGAAACGGGAAGCCTGCGGGACGAGGCCGCGCTGGTGCAGGCGCTGATCGCCGAGGCGGGGCTGGATGCGGCGGCGCGCGCCCGCATCACGGCAGGCGGGGCCGAGCTGGTGCGCCAGATCCGCAACTCCACCAAGCCGGGGCTGATGGAGGTGTTCCTCGCGGAATATGGCCTCTCGACCGATGAGGGCATCGCGCTGATGTGTCTGGCCGAGGCGCTGCTGCGCGTGCCGGATGCCGAAACGATGGATGCGCTGATCGAGGACAAGATCGCGCCCTCCGACTGGGGCCGCCATCTGGGCAAATCGGCCTCGTCGCTGGTCAATGCCTCGACCTGGGCCTTGATGCTGACCGGCAAGGTGCTGGACGAGCGCGAGCCGGGCGTGGTGGGCCATCTGCGCGCCGCCGTCAAACGGCTGGGCGAGCCGGTGATCCGCACCGCCGTGGGCCGTGCCATGAAGGAAATGGGCCGCCAGTTCGTGCTGGGCGAGACCATCGAGGCCGCGATGAAACGCGCGCGCGAGCTGGAGGCCAAGGGCTATACCTACAGCTATGACATGCTGGGCGAGGCCGCGCGGACCGAAGCCGATGCGCGGCGCTATCACCTGTCCTATTCCAAGGCGATCACTGCCATCGCGGCGGCGGCCTCGGGCGGCGATATTGGCGTGAACCCCGGCATTTCGGTGAAACTCTCGGCGCTGCATCCGCGCTATGAGGTGGCGCATCGGGCGCGGGTGATGACCGAGCTGGTGCCGCGGGTGCGGGCGCTGGCGGGCCTCGCCAAGGCGGCGGGCCTTGGCTTCAACATCGACGCCGAGGAGGCCGACCGGCTGCAACTCTCGCTGGAGGTGATCGAGGCGGTGCTGGCCGATGAAAGCCTGGCCGGGTGGGATGGCTTCGGCATCGTGGTGCAGGCCTATGGGCGGCGGGCAGGTGCCACGCTCGACTGGCTTTATGCGCTGGCCGAGCGGCTGGATCGCCGCATCATGGTGCGTCTGGTGAAGGGCGCCTATTGGGATGCCGAGGTGAAGCGGGCGCAGGTCATGGGGCTGGACAGCTTCCCGGTCTTCACCCGCAAACAGGCCACCGATGTCAGCTATATCGCCAATGCGCGCAAGCTGTTGCGGATGACCGACCGCATCTATCCGCAATTCGCGGGCCATAATGCCCATACCGTTGCCGCCGTGCTGGATATGGCGGAGGCCGAGGGAGTGCGGCTCGATCAGTTCGAGTTCCAGCGCCTGCATGGCATGGGCGAGCGTCTGCATGACATCGTGCTGACCGAGCGCAAGGCGCGCTGCCGCATCTATGCCCCCGTGGGTGCGCATCGCGATCTGCTGGCCTATCTGGTGCGGCGCCTGCTGGAAAACGGCGCCAACAGCAGCTTCGTGAACCAGATCGTGAATGAGGAAGTGACCCCCGAGGAGGTTGCCGCCTGCCCGCTGACCTATATGGAAGCCGTGGCCTCGGTCGCCAATCCGGCGATCCTGACCGGGCCTGCGCTGTTTGGCGGGCGGGTGAATTCCAAAGGGTTCGACCTGACCGACACCGCCGATCTGGCGGTGATCGAGGCGGCGCGCGCGCCCTTTGCCGAGACGATCTTTGACGCAAGGCCCCGGCTCGCAGGGCCGGTGGCAGGCGGCCAGCGGCAGGATGTGCGCAACCCGGCGACGGGCGCGCGGGTGGGCAATGTGATCCCGGCCAGCCGTCCCGATGTGGAAACCGCGCTGGCGGCGGCAAGCCCTTGGGCGGCGGCCCCGGCCGAGCGGGCCGAGGTGCTGCGCCGCGCGGCTGATCTGTACGAGGCGCATTTCGGCGCGATCTTTGCCCTTCTGGCGCGCGAGGCGGGCAAGACCCTCGCCGATGCCGTGGCCGAACTGCGCGAGGCGGTGGATTTCCTGCGCTATTATGCCGAGGGCGCAGCGGGGCTGGTGGCGCCCGCGCGCGGGCGGTTTGTCTGCATCAGCCCGTGGAACTTCCCGCTGGCGATCTTCTCGGGGCAGATTGCGGCGGCCTTGGCCGCTGGCAATGCCGTGCTGGCCAAACCCGCGCCGCAAACCCCGCTGATTGCCGATTTCGCAGTGGCGCTGCTGCTGGAGGCCGGGGTGCCCGCCTCGGCGCTGCAAC
>NZ_JAEULU010000303.1 GCF_016792925.1 Gemmobacter sp. | reverse complement strand
CCGCTGATCGAGGCCCTCGCAACCCTCTCCTATGATGGCCGCCGGGCCGAGTTCTTTCAGCAACAGCTGATCGGCGCGCTGAAAATCCTGCAAGCAGGCGACACGGACGCGCGCCACATGATCGGCAGCTGGGCGGGGGCCATGGGCCATACCCAGTTCATCCCGACCTCCTACCTCGCCTTCGCGGTGGATTTCACCGGCGATGGCAAGCGCGACATCTGGTCCGATGACCCGAGCGACGCGCTGGCCTCCACCGCCGCTTACCTCGCGAAATCGGGCTGGCAGCGCGGGCAGCCCTGGGGGATGGAGGTCACGCTGCCGCCAGGCTTTGGCGCAGGCGTGTCGGGCAAGGGCGCGAAACGGGCGGGGGCCGACTGGCGCGCCATGGGCATCACGCGGGCCGATGGCGGGCCGGTGCCGGATGGCGCGGCTGCGCTGCTGTTGCCCTCGGGCGTGAAGGGCGCGGCCTTCCTGATCTATCGCAACTTCCACGCGATCGAGCGCTATAATCAGGCCGACAGCTATGTGATCGGGGTGGGGCATCTGTCCGACCGGCTGAAAGGCGGCGGGCCGCTGCGCACGCCCTGGCCCGCGGGCGATGCCACGCTGCGGCTGTCGGAACGGGTAGAGGTGCAGGAGCGCCTGACGGCGGCGGGCTTTGATACCGGCGGCACCGATGGCAATGTCGGCCCCAAGACCTATGCCGCGATCAAGGCGTTTCAGGCCAGCCGCGGGCTGGTGCCCGATGGCTACCCCGACCGGGATTTGCTGGAGGCGCTGCGCCGGGGGTAAGCGTGGACAGGGGGCGCTCGCGCCCCCTCGCCCGTTCCGGGCTCACCCCCTGAGGATATTTTTGAACAGAAAATGAAACAGGCTTCTTTGCCATTTTCTGTTCTCAAATATCCTCGGGGGGAGCCTCCCGCAGGGAGGCGTGGGGGGCAGACAGCCCCCCAACCCGCTCACCGCCGGAGTGACGCCCGCAAGGTGCGGTCAAGAGTGTCGAGAAAGCGCGAGCGGTCGGATTTCGAGAAAGCCTTGCCACCGCCTTGCCGGAACGGATCGGCGCTGCGCAGGTCTTGCATCAGGTCGCGGGTGGCCAGCGCCATGCCGATATTCGCGCCGGTCAGCGTCTCGCCATTGGGTTTCACCACCACTGCCCCCGCCGCCACGCATTTCGCGGCCAGCGGGATGTCGGTTGTGACCACCACATCGCCGGTGGTGGCGCGTTCGGCGATCCATTTATCGGCCTCATCCGGCCCATCGGGCACGAAGACGCTTTGCACCAGCGGGTTGACCGACGGGCGGATGCCGCCATTCGACACCAGCACCATGCGCAGTTTCAGCCGGGTCGCCACCGTCTCGGCCTCGGCCTTCACCGGGCAGGCATCGGCGTCGATATAGAGAACCGGATCAGTCATACAGCGCAGCGGCGTGGAAGCCGATATGGTCTTCGATGAAGGTCGAGACGAAGAAATAGCTGTGGTCATAGCCCTTTTGCATGCGGAAGATGCCGCCCTGGCGGCGGGCGGCCATGGCCTCGGCCAGCGCCTCGGGTCTCAGCAGATCGAGGAACTGGTCGCTGCCGCCCTGATCAATCAGGATCGGGCCGTCAAAGCCGCGTTTCTTCATCAGCAGCGTGGCGTCATGCGCGGCCCATTTGCCCTCATCCTTGCCCAGATAGGCCGTGAACTGTTTGCGGCCCCAGTCGCTTGCCGACGGGTTTGCAATCGGCGCGAAGGCCGAGACCGAGCGGTAGCGGCCCGGGAAGCTCATGGCGATGGTCAGCGCGCCATGGCCGCCCATCGAATGCCCCATGATCGACTGGCGTTCCTCGGCCACCGGGAAGGCCTTGAAGATCAGCTCGGGCAGCTCGTCGGTGATGTAATCCCACATGCGGAAATGCGGCGCCCAAGGCTTTTCGGTGGCGTTCACGTAGAAGCCCGCGCCCTGGCCCAGATCATAGGCCTCATCATTGGCCACCCCGGCCCCGCGCGGCGAGGTGTCGGGGAACACGAGCGCCAGCCCGGCCTCGGCGGCCCATTTCTGCGCCCCCGCCTTGGTCATCGCATTCTCATGGGTGCAGGTCAGGCCCGACAGATACCAGACCACCGGCACCGGGCCGCTTTCGGCCTCCTCCGGCAGGAACAGGCCAAAGGTCATATCACAGCCGCAGGCCTCGGAGGCATGGGAGTAGACGCCCTGCACGCCGCCATAGGCGCGGTTTTCGCTGATGGTTTTCATCGGTCCTCCTCAGCCTGTGATCCAGGCGATGATCGTCGTGACGGTCAGGATGCTGGCCGCCGTGGAAATCAGGATCGCGGTGGAGACGCGCTGCGGCGCCACCCCGTAATGTTGCGCCAGAATATAGACATTCCCGGCGACCGGAAGGCTGGCGGCGGCGACCATGACGCCAGCGGCGACAGGATCGACCGGGAACAGCCAGAAGGCGGCGATGGCGCAAAGCGCAGGGTGCAGCACCAGTTTTGCGAAAGACAGCCAGACAGCATCCGGCAGCCGCGTCAGCCCCCGCCCGGCCAGCGAGGCGCCAATGGCAAACAGCGCGCCCGGCGTGGCAGCGGCGCCCAGAATGGCCAGATATTCATTCACAGGCCCCGGCACCGGCAGCGCCGCGCCCGACCAGATCAGCCCCGCCACGATGGAGACCACCATCGGGTTCTTCACCCAGCCCATTGCCAGCGCCTTCACCGTATGGAGACCCAGGGCGCCGCCGCGCGCGCCGGTGATGATCAGCGTGATCAGCGAGGAAAACACCACCATATCCACCGTCAGCACCATCAGCACCGGCCCGGCCGCCTGCGGCCCCAGCAGCACCACCAGCATCGGCACGCCCAGAAAGCCGGTATTGCCGGACTGGGCGCATTGCGCCTCCATCGCGGCCTCCTCCACGCTGCGCCCGCGCAGCCGCGAAAGCGCCATGACCAGCGCATAAAGCAGGCTGGAGGCCGCCAGATAGGCCAGCACGAAGGGCAGATCGAAGATCTCCGACAGCGACAGATTGGCGGCAAAGCGGAACAGCATCGCGGACAGCGCGAAGAAGAACACGAATTTCGTAAGCCAGGCCACGCCCTCGGGCGGGAAAAACCGCGTGCGCCCGGCCAGATAGCCAGTGCCGATCAGCGCGAAAAAGGGCAGGGTTTTCAGAAGGATCGGCAGCATGGGGTCCGCAGGGCTTTGGGCCAGCGTTTCACGCAAGGGCGGGGGATGCAAGGTGGAATGCGCCGCAGAAGGCCAGCCGTTTGGCCGCCCCCCTGCCCTTCAACCTGATCCAAATATCCATACGCGCCGCTGGCCCGGTGCGAAGGGATTTCAGGCGCTATGCGCGCCGCCCGCCAGATCGGCCACCCGGGCCAGCACCTCGGCCACCGGCTTGCCGGCGCCGATTTCCTTCACGATGGCCGAGCCCACCACGCAGCCATCCGCGATGCCCGCAATCGCCCGGGCATTCTCGGCGGTGTTGATGCCAAAGCCCACGATCACCGGCAGATCGGTTGATTGCTTGATGCGGGCGACCTCGGGGGCGACCTCGGCGGCCTGGGCGGCGGCGGCGCCGGTGATGCCGGTGACCGAGACGTAATAGACGAAGCCTGAGGTGTTTTGCAGCACGGCCGGCAGGCGCTTGGCATCGGTGGTGGGCGTTGCCAGCCGGATGAAGTTGAGGCCCGCCGCCTGTGCCGGGATGCACAGCTCGTCATCCTCCTCGGGCGGCAGATCGACCACGATCAGCCCGTCGATCCCGGCCTCGCGCGCCTCGGCCAGAAAGCGGTCGACGCCGCGCGCATAGATCGGGTTGTAATAGCCCATCAGCACGATCGGGGTTTCAGAATCGCCCCGGCGGAAATCGCGCACCATGCCCAGCACCAGATCCATGGTCATGCCGCCATCCCGCGCGCGCTGCCCGGCCAGCTGGATCGTCGGGCCG
>NZ_JAEULU010000272.1 GCF_016792925.1 Gemmobacter sp. | reverse complement strand
AGCAGGTCCAGCATATGCGCCTCGACGCTGCTGTCCACCACCGCCAAGTCCTTGCCATTGTTCAGAATGTCGATGACCGAGACCTCAAGGCTGGCGCTGCCGGTGATCGCGGCCTCGCCCGGTTCAAGGTAGACCTGCACGCCGAAGCGGTCCTGGAAGGCGCGCAGCCGCGCCGCCAGTGCATCCACCGGGTAGCCCTCGCCGGTGAAATGGATGCCGCCGCCGAGGCTCACCCATTTCAGGCGTTTCAGCAACCCGCCGAATTCCTCTTCGATTCTGGACAATTGGCTGTCGAACAGGTCGAAATCGGCGTTTTCGCAATTGTAATGGATCATGAAGCCCGAGATGCGGTCCATCACAGTTTCGATCTTGGCCTGATCCCATTCGCCCAGGCGCGAGAAGGGGCGGGCAGGGTCTGCCAGATCAAAGCCCGAGGTCGAGAAGCGCGGATTCAGCCGCAGCCCGCGTTCGATCTGGGCGGATTGATTGTCGAACCGCTCCAGCTGGCTGATCGAGTTGAAGATGATCTTGTCGGCGTAACCGACCGCCTCCTCAATCTCGTGATCCGACCAACCCACGGAATAGGCGTGGGTTTCCTTGCCGAACTTCTCGCGCCCAAGGCGCAGCTCGTAAAGGCTGGAGGAGGTGGTGCCGTCCATATGCTCGCGCATCTGGTCAAAAACCGGCCAGGTGGCGAAACATTTCAACGCAAGCAGGGCTTTGGCACCGGAGCCATGGCGGAGACGGTCGATGATCTCCATGTTGCGCGACAGTTTCGCCCGGTCGATCAGGTAGTAAGGTGTCTGGATCATCGGATTCCCCCCCGGGGCCAAAAGGGACAACAGCGGCCTCATGTAGGGCGAGCCGCCCCCGGTTGCAAGCCATATGCGGGGTAGGCGGTGCAGGTGACAGGGGTATGACAGGTTACGCAAGTGGCAAAGGCCATCGCCTTTGCCATGCGATGCCATTGGCCACTGGACGCCGCGTGCTTCAAGGCACGCGGCCAGCGCCCGCCCTCCGGGCGGCGGGCGCTTCGCACCCGCCAGGGCAGGCGCTGGCCTGTGGTTATGCGGGTGGAGCCGACTTGCGGGGCAGATCGCGCGCAGGGGCGGGGGCAACGTATACGTTGCCTGATCCCGCGCCCCGGCAAGGGTTGGATCAGGCGGCGCTTAGATCCTTTGCCCGGCCAGCAGTTTGGGCAATTCGCCCGTCAGCCCCGCCGCCTGCCGCATGAAGCTGCGGCGCAATCCGGGGAGGGTGTTTACCAAGCCAAGCCCCAGATCGCGCCCGGCGCGCAGGATCGGGTTGCTGTTGGAAAACACCCGGTTCACCGTATCCATCCCAAGGGCGAGTGTCGTGCTGTCGAAACGACGCCAGCGCTGGTAGGCCTCCAGCGTCACAAGGCTGCCAATATCCTCGCCGCGCCGCCGGGCCTCCACCACCACTTCGGCCAAGGCGGCGACATCGCGCAGGCCGAGATTGAGGCCCTGGCCCGCGATGGGATGCACGCCATGGGCGGCATCGCCCACCAGCGCGATGCGCGGCGCGACAAAGTGATTGGCGAGGGTGAGGTTCAGCGGATAGGTGAAGCGCGCCCCGGCAAGGGTCAGCTCGCCCAGAAAATCCCCGAAACGCGGGCGCAGCGCGGCCATATAGCCTTCATCGTCAAGGGCTTGGATGGCCTGCGCCGTGCTGTCGGCCTCGCTCCAGACGATGCTGGAATGATGCCCGCCTGCCAGCGGCAGGATCGCCAGGGGGCCTGCGGGCATGAAGAACTGATGCGCAGTGCCCTCATGGGGTTTTTCGTGGTGAATGGCGGTGACAAGGGCGGTTTGCCCATAGCCCCAGCCGCTGCGTTTGATGCCCGCGCGCTGCGCCACGCCGGATTGCCGCCCGTCGCAGCCCACCAGCAACCGCGCGCGGATCTGGCGGCCCGAGGCGAGGGTCACGGTCACGGATTGCGGCGTAACCTGTTGCTCCGTCACGGCTTCGCCTGACAGAAGCGTCAGGCCCGGCGTGTCCTCCATGGCGGCCAGAAAGGCGGCATAGAGGTGGCGATCCTCTACCATGAAGCCCATCGGGCCTTCCTCCAGCTCGGCGGAATCGAAGCCCAGCCAGAAGGGCGAGGGGCCTTGCCCCGCCACGCCGTCAGAGGCCTTGATCTTCAGAATTGGCTGATGGGCGGCGATGCGCGGCCAGATGCCGGTGACGGTGAGCAGGCGTTTGGAGGCCAGCGCCAAGGCATAGGCGCGGCCATCGAACCCGGCCTCGGCCCGGGCAGGCGCCGGTCGGGCATCGACCACGGTGACCCGCAAACCCGCCTGCGCCAAGGCAATTCCCAAGGCGGGGCCATTCAGCCCGCCGCCCGCGATCAGAATATCAGTGTCCAGCATCATGCCGCCCAATATGGCGCAACGCGCGGCTTTGTCCATGCGCCGAAGTGCCGCCGAAAGGGTAATGTGGTATACGCTTTCGGGGGGTGAAAGGGGGGCAAAGGGTAAGGGGGTGTACAGTTTGCGGGGGGGAAAGGGGCAAAGGGTAATCGGGTGGACAGTTTGGCGATGGCCGAGGCCATTGCCGAGGTCATGCGGCCGCGTTTCCGCGTTCGGGCCGGTGGCACGAAGCCACCGGCCAGCGCCCGCCCTTCGGGCGGCGGGCGCTTCGCACCCGCCGGGCGGGCTCTGGCCTCTCGGTCATGGGCGGAGGCGGTCTTGCGGTTCCGTTCCCACACGGGCGGGGAAAGGCGGTGCCTTTCCTGATCCGCCCGAATGCTGCCCAGAGACAGCGCATCGCAAGGGATTGCCACTGCCGGGGTCTGACCCTAGCGTGAGGCAAAGGGCAAAGGATAGGGCGATGATCGACAAATGGCTGGGGCGCAGTGCGGGCGATCTGGGGCGGGCGATCGAGGCGGGGAAGATCAACCCGGTGGATCTGACCGAGGCCTATCTGGATGCCATCGCCCGCCACCCGGAGGCGAAGCGGATTTACGCGCGCACCACGGCGGATCATGCACGATCGACCGCGGTGGCGGCGGCGGGGCGCCAGCGGGCGGGGACGCGGTTTGGCTTGCTCGATGGCGTGCCGATCAGCTGGAAGGACAATTTCGACGTGGCGGGGGTGGCCTGCGAGGCGGGTTCGGCGCTGCTGAAAGGCCGGGTGCCGAAACAGGATGCCGAGGTGCTGCATACGGCGACGACGCAGGGCCTTGTGTGCCTGGGCAAGACCCATATGACCGAACTCGCGTTTTCGGGGCTGGGGCTGAACCCGGTGACGGCGACTCCACCTTGCATCAATTTCCCGGATGCGGTGCCGGGGGGCTCGTCTTCCGGGGCGGCGGCCTCGGTGGCGTTTGGGCTGGCCCCGGCGGCGATGGGAAGCGACACCGGCGGCTCGGTCCGGGTGCCGGCGGCGTGGAACGACCTTGTGGGGTTGAAGACCACCCATGGCCGGCTGTCGCTGAAAGGCGTGGTGCCGCTGTGCGAGCGGTTCGATACGGTGGGGCCGTTGGCCTCGACGGTGGAGGATTGCGCGCTGCTCTTGGGCGCGCTGACCGGGCGGCGGGCGGCGGATCTGAAGGGTGCGACGCTGACCAATGCGCGCTTTGGCGTGTTGGAGACGGTGGCGCTGGAGGGGTTGCGCGATGCGCCCGCCAAGGGGTTCGAGGACAGTCTGACCCGGATGGGCAATGCGGGGGCGGCCATCGAGCCTTTCGCCGCGCCGGAGGTGGCCGAGGCCATGGCGCTGGCGGGGGTGCTGTTCACGCCGGAGGCCTATGCGATCTGGGGTGACACCATCGAGGCCGCGCCGCAGAAGATGTTCCCGCCGGTGCTGGAGCGGTTCCGCACCGGGGCGGTGACCAAGGCCACCGAATATATCGCGGCCTGGCGGCGGCTGGAGGATCTGCGCAAGATCTGGGAGCGGCGGGTGGGCGGGTTTGATGCGGTGCTGATCCCGACCTCGGCCATCCTGCCCCCGGATGCGGCGCGGCTGCTGGCGGATCCGGCCTATTTCGCGGCGGAGAACCTGCTGGCGCTGCGCAACACGCGGATCGGCAATGTGCTGGGGCTGTGCGTGCTGACGCTGCCCACCAGCCAGCCGTCTTGCGGGCTGTCGCTGATGGGGCCTGCGATGCAGGAAGAACGGCTGCTGCGGCTGGGGGCTGCGGTGGAGCATGCGCTGGGGTGAGCTTGGCCGAGGCCACGGGGTGCGTTTTCGGTCTCGACCCGGTGGGTTTGACCCGGCAGGTTTGACCGAGGCCATCGCCGAGGTCATGTGGAAACGTCTCCACATCGGGCCG
>NZ_JAEULU010000271.1 GCF_016792925.1 Gemmobacter sp. | reverse complement strand
AGGGGGTCATCACCCCGATGGACGTGCTGGAGGCCATCACCGGCTCTTTCGCCGATGCCACCGAGGATGAACCCAAGCTGGTGGAGCGCGAGGATGGCTCGCTGCTGGTGGCGGGCTGGATGCCGGTGGATGAATTCGCCGACCGGCTGGGCCTCAACCTGCGCGCCGACCGCGATTTTGAAACCGTGGCGGGATTCGTGCTGGACCTGATGGGCCATCTGCCGCAGATCGGCGAGGTGACGCGCGAGCAGGGCTGGCGCATCGAGGTGCTGGATCTGGACGGGCGGCGCATCGACAAGCTGCTTGTTTCGCGGGCAAAACCGGCCTGATCCGGGGCTGCCCAAGGCGCATCGGGGGCCAGATCGGTGCCCGACAAGGCGGCAAGTGGTGCATTGGCAGGCATTTTTGCCTGATTGCTTGACGTTGGGGGCTTATTGGTAAGCTAAGGTTACCAAAAATGCAGCGCGCCGCGAAAAAATGGTTCTCAACCGTGAAATGCGCCGCTAGTCTGCCTCCATCACAGAAGGGGTGGCCGGTCGGGCTGCCCCGACCTTGGAGGAGGTAGTATGGATCGTCGTTCTTTCCTGACCAAAGCCGCCATCGGCGGCGCTGCGGCCAGCACGCTGGCAGCTCCCGCTCTGGCGCAGGCCGCACCGAAGGTGACCTGGCGCCTGACCTCGTCCTTCCCGAAATCGCTCGACACCATCTTTGGCGCTGCCGAAGTGCTGTCGAAGCGCCTGTCGGAAGCGACCGATGGCAATTTCACCATTCAGGTTTTCCCGGCGGGCGAACTGGTCCCCGGCCTGCAAGCCGCCGATGAGGTGAGCGCGGGCAATATCGAGGCCTGCCACACGGTCGGTTACTACTACTGGGGCAAAGACCCGGCCTGGGCCGTGGCGGCTGCCGTGCCGTTCTCGCTGTCGGCACGCGGCATCAACGCCTGGCACTACCATGGCGGCGGCATCGACCTGTATAACGAATTCCTGGCCGACAAGAACATCGTGGCGCTGCCGGGCGGCAATACCGGCGTGCAGATGGGTGGCTGGTTCCGCAAGGAAATCAACACCGTGGCTGATCTTCAGGGCCTGAAGATGCGCATCGGCGGCTTTGCCGGCAAGATCATGGAGCGTCTGGGCGTCGTGCCGCAGCAGATCGCCGGCGGCGACATCTACCCGGCGCTGGAAAAGGGCACCATCGACGCCTCCGAATGGGTCGGCCCCTATGATGACGAGAAGCTGGGCTTCTACAAAGTGGCGCCCTATTACTACTATCCCGGCTGGTGGGAAGGTGGCCCGACCGTCCACTTCATGTTCGGCAAAGCTGCCTATGAGGCCCTGCCGCCCGCCTATCAGTCGCTGCTGCGCTCGATCTGCCAGGGCGTCGATGCCGACATGCTGCAAAAATACGACTTCAAGAACCCGACGGCGATCAAGTCGCTGGTGGCCAATGGCGCCCAGCTGCGCCCGTTCTCGCCCGAGATCCTGAACGCCTGTTTCGACGCGGCCAATGCGGTTTATGCCGAGCTGGAAGCCTCGAACCCGGCCTTCGCGAAGCTGTGGCAGTCGATCAAGGCCTTCCGCTCGGAGAACTACACCTGGGCGCAGATCGCCGAATACAACTACGACACGTTTATGATGATGCAGCAAAACGCGGGCAAGCTGTAAGCTTGCGCGCGTCCGCGCTGCGGGCATGATGATGCAGCAAAACGCGGGCAAGCTGTAAGCCAGCAACCCCTGCGTGACGACCATAGCCCCCGGCTCGGCAGAGCCGGGGGTTTTCTGTCTGTCACCCAATCGTCACATTCCTTGCCAAATCCGCGCGGATTTGACGCGGATCAAGGCCGGGGCGGGCGGGCGGAAAATACTTGCGGGGTGCAAGTAAAAGGAGACGCCGTATGGAAGACATCGCCCCCCCGCTGCCGCAGATCGACACCCTCCCGACCGAGGCCGCAGCCGAGGATTTCGCCGCCCCCGGGCCGCAGAAATTCCCCTCTGCCTCGCCCGATGCCATCCGGCAGGCCTTTGAATCCGGCCATTACCCCTATGGCCGCCTGATGGGCCGCGCGCCCTATGAGGCCGAGAAGGCCCGGCTTCAGGCCGAACTGCTCAAGGTGCAGATCTGGGCGCAGGAGACCGGCCAGAAATTCGTGATCCTGATGGAGGGGCGCGACGCGGCGGGGAAGGGCGGCACCATCAAGCGCTTCATGGAGCATCTGAACCCCCGCTATGCCCGTGTGGTGGCCCTCACCAAACCCTCCGACAAGGAGAAGGGCGAGTGGTTCTTCCAGCGCTATATCCAGCACCTGCCCACGGCGGGCGAGATCGTGTTCTATGACCGCAGCTGGTATAACCGCGCCGGGGTGGAGCGGGTGATGGGCTTCTGCACCCCGTCGGAATATCTGGAATTCATGCGCCAGGTGCCAGAGCTGGAGCGGATGTTGGTCCGCTCGGGCATCCGGCTTTACAAATACTGGTTCTCGGTCACCCAAGAGGAACAGCGCAACCGCTTCATCGCGCGCGAAACCGACCCGCTGAAAATGTGGAAGCTCTCGCCCATCGACAAGGCCAGCCTTGATAAATGGGAGGATTACACCGAGGCCAAGGAGGCGATGTTCTTCTACACCGATACCGCCGATGCGCCCTGGACCATCGTGAAGTCGAATGACAAGAAGCGCGCGCGGCTCAATTGCATGCGGCATTTTCTTGCAACGGTGGATTACCCCAACAAGGATTGGGAGGTGATCGGCACGCCCGATCCGCTGATCGTGGGGCGGGCCAGTCAGGTGATTGGCGGCGATGCCCATATCCTTGACGCCGCCTTGCCGCCCGATTTCGGCAAGCGCGGCTGAGCGCAGGGTGGCCTTTCTGCGGCACGGGCCTATATCCTTGGCACGCCATCGCCAAGGATTCCCGTGCCCGACCTTTCTGCCCTGCTTCTCGATTGGTATGACCGCCACCACCGCGTCATGCCCTGGCGCGTCAGCCCCGGCGACCGGGCCGAGGGCGCGCGGCCAGACCCCTACCGGGTCTGGCTGTCCGAGGTCATGCTGCAACAGACCACCGTGGCGGCGGTGCGCGCTTATTTCCGCCGCTTCACCGAGCTGTGGCCGACCGTGGCCGATCTGGCGGCGGCAGAGGATGCGGCGGTGATGGCGGAATGGGCGGGGCTTGGCTATTACGCCCGCGCCCGCAACCTGCTGAAATGCGCCCGCGCCGTGGTGGCGGATCATGGCGGGCAGTTCCCGTCCACCGAGGATGCCCTGCGCGCCTTGCCCGGCATTGGCCCCTATACCGCCGCCGCCGTGGCCTCGATTGCCTTCGATCTGCCCGCCACGGTGGTGGATGGCAATGTAGAGCGGGTGATCTCGCGCCTGCGCCGGATCGAGACGCCCTTGCCGGCCGCCAAACCCCTGATCGGGGCCGAGGCTGCCCGCCTGACCCCGGCGCAGCGCCCCGGCGATTATGCGCAGGCGATCATGGATCTGGGCGCCACGATCTGCACGCCGCGCAATCCGGCCTGTGCGCTGTGCCCTTGGGCCGGGGCCTGCGCGGGTCATGCCGCAGGCGATGCCGCAACCTTTCCCCGCAAAGCCGCCAAAGCGGCAAAGCCCCTGCGGCAGGGCCTGATCTGGATCGCCACCCGCCCCGATGGCGCCGTGCTGGTGGAAACCCGCCCTGACCGGGGCCTGCTGGGCGGGATGCCGGGCTTTCCGACCTCGGGCTGGGATGGCAGCGACCTGCCGCCGCCCATGCAGGCCCCATGGCAAGAGGCGGGCCGCGCGCGCCATACCTTCACCCATTTCCATCTGGAGATGACGGTGCTGACCGCCACCACCGATGCCGCGCCATCGCGCGGGGCGTGGATGCCCGCCTTCACCCCAGACAGCCTGCCCACGGTCTTTCGCAAGGCCTGGGACAGCGCGACAATCCGGGCGGTTGAGTGATCGGGGCACGCGGTCTAGGCTGTTGCCCGAATGGAGGCCCCGATGACCGACCCGCACCCGATGGAACCGCTGCGCAAGGCGCTGCCCTTCTGGCTCTCGCTGGGCCTTTTGCCGCTGGCGGTGATCGGGGTCACGCAAGGCGGCTGGACCGTGATCCTGATGCCCGCCTATGCCTGGACGCTGATCACGGTGCTGGACCTGCTGCTGGGCCGGAACGAGGAGAACCCCGACCCGCAGACCGAGGAGGAAGACCTCTACTGGTATCGCGCCATCACCCTGATCTGGCTGCCCTTGCAGGCCCTGACCGTTTATGGCGCGATCTGGTGGATCACCCGTTCCGCGCATCTGGGCTGGCTGGAAATCGTTGCGCTGATGTTCGGGCTTGGCGTGGCCTCGGGCAGCATCGGCATCGTCTATGCGCATGAGCTTCTGCACCAGCGCAACCATCTGGAGCGCTGGCTGGGCGATCTGCTGTTGGCCACGGTGCTGTATAGCCATTTCCGCACCGAACATCTTCTGGTGCATCACCGCCATGTCGGCACCCCGCGCGATGCGGTGACGGCGCGCTATAACGAGGGGTTCCATCGGTTTTTCCTGCGCGTGCTGCTGGCCTGCCCGGCCTCGGCATGGGAGGCCGAGCGTGAGAAACTCGCCAAAGCAGGGCGCCCGGTCTGGCACCGCTCCAACCCGTTCTGGCGCTATGCCGGGCTGCAACTGGTGGCGCTGCTGCTGGCCTATGCGGTGGGGGGCTGGTTCGGGATCGGGCTGTTCGTGCTGCAAGCCTTCTTTGCGGTCTGGCAGCTGGAACTGACCAATTACATCGAGCATTACGGCCTGGTGCGCCGCCAGACGGCGGATGGCCGCTATGAGCCGGTGCGCCCGCATCACAGCTGGAACGCGCCGCATCGCGCCTCGAACTGGCTGTTGATCAACCTGCAACGCCATTCCGATCACCATTACAAACCCGACCGCCGCTTTCCCCTGCTGCAAACCTATGCCGAAACCGAGGCGCCCATGCTGCCGATGGGCTATCCGGCCATGGGGGTGCTGGCGATGATCCCGCCGCTGTGGCGCCGCCGGATGAACCCGCGCGTGCGGGCGTGGCGCAAGCGGTTCTACCCCGATGTGACCGAGTGGCCGCGCGCGTAACCCGATCTTTCTGCGAAAGATCGAACCGGATTTTCTGCGAAAATCCGTGCCGCCCATGAAAAAGCCCCGCCATGCAAGCATGGCGGGGAGGTGTGCTCCCGGCGGAACCGGAGCACAGGCGTAACCGTATATGGGTATCGCGTATTCTTTGGGCCGGGGCGTCAGTGACGCTGACGCTCCTCGGCCTCCATCTCGGCGCGGATCTGCTGGCGCAGGATGTCGATGGGGATCATCTTGCCATCGCGCTTGAAGTGCCAATAGGTCCAGCCATTGCAGCTGGGCGCGCCCTCATAGGCGGCGCCGACCTGATGGATCGAGCCCTTCACATCATTGCCCACCAGCGTGCCATCGGCGCGCACCTTGGCCTTGAAGCGGTTGCCGATCGAGAACAGCTCCTCGCCGGGGCGCAGCATGCCGCGCTCCACCACCTGCCCGAAAGGCACGCGCGGCTCGGCCCGTTTGCTGCCGGTGATCTCCAGCGCGCTTGTATCGAATTTCCGAATGCGATCAATGCGTTCCGAGGCGACCTTGCGGTAAGCCTCCTCGCGTTCGATGCCGATGAACTCGCGCCCCAGCATCTTGGCCACGGCCCCGGTGGTGCCGGTGCCAAAGAACGGGTCCAGAACCACATCGCCCGGATTGGTGGTGGCGATCAGGATGCGGTGCAGCAGGCTCTCCGGCTTTTGCGTCGGATGGGCCTTGTCGCCGTTGTCATCCTTGAGGCGCTCATGCCCGGTGCAGATCGGCAGCACCCAGTCGCTGCGCATCTGCACGCCATCATTCAGCGCCTTCATCGCCTCGTAATTGAAGGTGTATTTTGCGCCCTCATCCCGGCTGGCCCAGATCAGCGTCTCATGCGCATTGGTCAGGCGTTTGCCGCGAAAATTGGGCATCGGGTTCGATTTGCGCCAGACCACATCATTCAACATCCAGTAGCCGGCATCCTGCATGGCGGCACCCACGCGGAAGATGTTGTGGTAGCTGCCGATCACCCAGATCGCGCCATTGGGCTTGAGCAGCCGCCGCGCCGCCTTCAGCCAGTCGCGGGTGAAGCGGTCATAGGCGCCAAAGCTGGAGAACTGGTCCCAATGGTCATCGACCGCATCGACCTTGCTGTTGTCGGGCCGATGCAACTCGCCCTTCAGTTGAAGGTTGTAGGGCGGGTCGGCAAAGATCAGGTCCACACTGCCGGCGGGCAGGCTATTCATCAACTCGATACAGTCACCGGCAAGGATCTGGTTCAGCGGCAGGCTGGGCGCCTCCGCAGGGGATTTCCGTGTCGTCATTACTGCCTCTGTCTTCGGCCTCTTTGTGCCGATTTGTTGTGTCCCAAGATGAGTCAGAGGCGATTCGCAGTCAAATTCTTTATTGAATCAACGGCTTATAGAATGTTCTTGATACAAGATATTGTGGACGGGCTTGAACGAACGCCTATGCTGAGGGGTGACCCCAAGATTTAGAAGCGCCGCCAGATGGTCTTGGGTCGGGTAACCTGCGTTCCGCTCCCAGCCATATCCCGGATGCTGTTGCGCCAAATCCACCATGAGGTGATCGCGCACCACTTTCGCCAGGATCGAGGCTGCGGCGATGGACAGGCTTTTGGCGTCGCCCTTCACCACCGCAGCGGCGGGGCCGGGCAGGGAGCGGGGCAGGCGGTTGCCATCCACCAGCACGAAACCGGGCACGAAACCGGGTGCCAGCCCAAGGCCCGCCACCGCCCGCTCCATTGCCAGATGGCTGGCGTTCAGGATGTTCAGCCGGTCGATCTCTGCCACCGAGGCATGCGCCACAGACCAGCGCGCGCTGGCCATGATCGCCCCCGCCAGCATTTCGCGCTTCGCCGCTGACAGGGTTTTGCTGTCGCCTATACCCTGCGGTATATTGGCAGGATCAAGGATCACCGCCGCCGCTGTCACCGGGCCGCAGAGCGGCCCGCGGCCCACCTCATCCACCCCCGCAACAGGCCAGAGGCCCGCAAGGCGGGCCTCGGTTTCCAGACTGAAATCCGCCACGGGCTTGGGCGTCTGCGGGGCCATCAGGCCTTCACACCGAGGCCGATGGGGCAGGTGACCCCGGTGCCGCCAATGCCGCAATAGCCGTGAGGGTTCTTGGCAAGGTATTGCTGGTGATCATCCTCGGCATAGTAGAACACCGGGGCAGGCAGGATTTCCGTCGTGATCCGCCCGCGCCCCGCTGCCGCCAGCGCCGCCTGATAGACCTCGCGCGAGGCCAGTGCAGCGGCTTCCTGCTCGGGCGTGTAGGTATAGATCCCCGAGCGATAGGTGCTGCCCACATCATTGCCCTGCCGCATGCCCTGCGTGGGATCATGGTTTTCCCAGAACAGTTTCAGCAGCGCCTCATAGCTGACCTGCGCCGGGTCATAGATCACCCGCACCACCTCGTTATGGCCGGTCAGCTGGGTGCAGGT
>NZ_JAEULU010000264.1 GCF_016792925.1 Gemmobacter sp. | reverse complement strand
CATCCGGTGCAGGGTGGTCGGGTCCGGCGTGGTATGGGCCGAAGGTGCGGCCCAGGCGCCCTCTACCCCGGTGGTGCCGATATTGATGGCGGCATGGCCAAGCCCCATCCAGATCTGCCGGGTGAAGGTGGCCACGCTGGTCTTGCCATTGGTGCCGGTGACGGCGACCATGGTGGCGGGCTGGCGGCCAAACCACAGCGCCGCCGCCATCGACAGCGCGGCGCGCGGCTCCTCGGCCACCACCAGCGCCACGCGCTCGGCCAGATCGCCCATCAGCGCCGCGCCGGCCGCATCGGTCAGGATCGCGACGGCCCCCGCCTCGATCACCTGCGCGGCGAATGTGGCGCCGTGAACCTTCACCCCCGGCAGCGCCGCAAACAGGAAGCCGGGCTGCACCGCCCGGCTGTCCACGGCCAATCCGGTGATCCGGGCCTCGCGCCCGGCCTTTGCGGTCAGGCCCAATTCGGCAAGGCTGGCGGCTTTGTCGCTCATCTGTCCCAAAACCGCGCGACGGCCCGCGCGGCCCTTTATCAGTTGTTCTGGCTGACAGCTGTTACCGCATTCGCGGCAGGAAGTGCAATCTCGGGGCGCAGACCCAGCAACGGCGCGGTGCGGCGCACCACTTCGGCGGCGACCGGCACGGCGGTATAGCCGGCGGTGCGGCGCGGCTCTGACCCGCTGGTATCCACCGGCTCGTCCAGAGTCACCACCAGCACATAGCGCGGGTCTTCTGCCGGGAACACGCTGGCGAAGGTGTTGATCACCTTGTCCTTGTAATAGCCCCCCGTCCGCTTGGGCTTGTCGGCGGTGCCGGTCTTGCCCGCGATGGCATAGCCCTTCACCTTGGCGTAAGAGGCCGTGCCATGTTCCACCACGCCACGCAGCATGGCGACCGAGGCGCGCGCCACCTCCTCTTTCAGCAGCCGCGTGCCCTCGGGCGCGCTGGTGCGGCGCAGCAACGTGGGCTGCACCGCGATGCCGCCATTGGCAATCGTGGCATAGGCCGAGGCCAGATGCATCGGGCTGGCGCTGAGACCGTGGCCGTAAGAGGCGGTGATGGTCACAATATCGGGCCATTTCGCCGGGATCAGCGGCTTGGAGCTGCGCGCCTCCACCATTTCGATGGGGCTGGGCTCAAAGAAGCCCAGCGATTTCAGGAAGGCCTGCTGGCTTTTGCCGCCCACCATCAGCGCGATATGCGCCGTGCCCACATTGGAGGATTTGGCGATGACATCGCTGACCGACAGCAGCGGGCCATAGTTCTTTCCCTGAAACTCCTTGATCTTGTGCTTGCCCCAGATCATCGGCGCATTGGCATCGACCATGGTATCGGGCCCCACCAGCCCCATCTCCATCGCCTGCGCGGCGGCGAAAATCTTGAAGGTCGAACCCAGCTCGTAGACGCCCTGCACTGCGCGGTTGAACAGCGGGCTGTCGGCGGGGTCGCCCTTGACCAGCGGGTTCGGGCGGTCATTCGGGTCGAAATCGGGCAGCGACACAAGGCTGATGATCTCGCCGGTGCGCACATCCATCATGATGGCGGCGGCGCCTTTGGCGTTCATCATCTTCATGCCGGTATCCAGCACTTCGGTGACCGTGGCCTGCACCGTCAGGTCGATCGACAGCGCCAGCGGATCGGCGGCCTGGGCCGGGTCGCGCAGGCGGGCATCGAGGAATTTCTCCAGCCCCGCCGTGCCGATCACCTCGGCCGAAGCCACGCCCTCGGCGCCAAAGCTCGCCCCGCCCAGCACATGCGCGGCCAGCCGCCCATTGGGATAAAGCCGCATCTCGCGCGGGCCGAACAACAGGCCGGGATCGCCGATCTCATGCACCTTCTGCATCTGCTCGGGGCTGAGTTTCTTCTTGATCCACAGGAAGCTGCGGCCATCGGTCAGGCGGCGCGCCAGATCTTCCTCCTTCAGATCGGGGAAGATCACCGCCAGTTCCCGGGCCACGCGCACCGGATCAACCATATCCTTGGGCTGCGCATATAGCGCATGGGTCACCAGATTGGTGGCCAGCACGCGGCCATTGCGGTCGGTGATGTCGGCCCGCTGCGCAAGGATCGGCGCGCCGGGCGCGGCAGAGCGCGGCTCCATCGGCTCGGAGGCCGCCAGCAAGCCCATCCGCCCGCCGATCACCGTGAAGGCGGCAAAGAAGGCCAGCCCCAGAAACAGCAGCCGCCCTTCCGAGCGGCGGCGCGATTTCTCGCGCATGACCTCATGGCGGGCGCGCAGGTTCTCGCGCTCGATGGAATCGGGGTTCTCGCCGGTTTCGCGCGCCTTCAGGATTCGCGCAAGCGGCCGCAGCGGGGTGCGCGCGGCCGGTTCAGCATCGAAACCATCGGCAAACTGCTCGTCGTCGGGCAGATAGGCAGTCATGGCACTTGCCCCCCTTCCTGATTGGACACATCCACCACCCCGTCCAGCGCGGGCAGCGCCAGGTCGGGCTGCGGATAGGCGATCTGGCTGGACAGGCCGAATTGCTCCGGCTCCAGCGGCAAAAGGCCCAGCCGGTCAAAGTTGATGGTGGACAGTTCGCGCAGCCGGTCGGGCCGGTTCAGATAGGCCCATTCGGCGCGCTGGATCGACAGCGCCTCGCGCAGATCGGCGATCTCGCTGTTCAGCTTGGACACGTCTTTCAGCGCCTGCTGGGTGGCGTAATTCTCGCGGTAAGCCCAGAAGCCCGAGGCGATGACGGCAGAGAAGGTCAGCAGATAGATCAGCGCCCGCATTTACTTGCGCCCTCCCTTCCGGCGTTGCAGTTGCGGCACATCCAGCGCCGCCAGATCCAGCTTGTGCGCCGGGGCCTCGGTGCGGATGCCGACGCGCAGCTTGGCCGAACGCGAGCGCGGGTTTTCCGCCAGCTCTTGCTCGTCGGGGCCGATGGCGCGTTTGGTGGCCAGCGCAAAACTATGCGCCGGGCCTTGCGCCGAGGGCGCATAGCGGTTGCTCTGCTGTTCGGTCGCGCGGGTCTGGAAGAACCGCTTCACGATGCGGTCCTCAAGACTGTGGAAGGTCACCACCGCCAGCTTGCCGCCCGGTTTCAACGCGCGTTCGGCGGCGGCAAGCCCTTCGGCCAGCTCGTCAAATTCGGTGTTCACCGCGATGCGGATGGCCTGAAAGCTGCGCGTGGCCGGGTGGCTTTGGCCCGGCTTCGGGCGCGGCAGGCAGCGCGCCACGATCTCGGCCAGCCTCAGCGTGGTGGTGATGGGCCCCTGCGCGCGGGCCGTCACGATCGCATGGGCGATGCGGCGCGAGGCGCGTTCCTCGCCATAAAGATACAGAATATCCGCGAGCGTCGCTTCCTCGGTCTCGTTCACCAGATCGGCGGCGGAAAGGCCCGCCTGGCTCATCCGCATGTCCAGCGGGCCATCCTTCTGGAAGGAAAAGCCGCGCTCGGCCTGATCCAGCTGCATGGACGACACGCCCAGATCCAGCACGATGCCATCCAGCATCCCGGCATAGGTATCAAGACCCGAGAAATTGCCCGCCACAAGGCTCAGCCGGTCGCCATACTCGCCCGCCCAGGCCGCAGCCATCTGCAAGGCGAGGGGATCGCGGTCCACGCCGGTGACGTGATCGGCCCCCGCCGCCAGCAGGCCCCTGGCATAGCCCCCTGCCCCGAAAGTGCCATCCAGCCAGCGCCCCGACACGGGCGCGCAGGCTGCCAGCAAGGGCCGCAAAAGCACCGGGATATGCGGTGCGCCGGTCTCCATGCCTCAGTCCTCGGCGTCGAAGGGCAGCAGCGACAGCAGGTCCGCGCCCTCTGGCAGGTCAAGGTCCACCTCTTCCTGCGCGGCCATCTCGGCCTCGTAATCGCTGCTGCGCCAGATCTGGAATGTCTCCAGCGTGCCGGCAAACACCGCCTCGGCGCTGTCTTTCAGGGCTTCCGCCGTCAGGCCGACCTTTTCGCGCACCTTGGGCGGCAGCACGATGCGGCCATCCTCATCGACCTCGACCGTCTGCGACAGGGTGATGAAGTTGCGCTCCAGCGCCTTGCGCTGCGCGGTGCCGGGCGGCATGCGGCGGATGCGTGCCTCAAGGCGCTTCATCTCGGCCAGCGTGTAGCATTCGACGAACTGGCGGGCCGTGCCGCCACCGTAAACCATCACGAACTTGGGACGGCTGCCGTCAAAGGTCGGGTCGCCCGCTTCCAGAACGCGCCGAAAAGGCGCCGGGATCGAGACCCGCGCCTTCCCGTCAACCTTCTGGCTGAACTCGCCTCTGAACGCCTCTGACACGGTGCTGTCCTGTCCCGGTCGGTTACTGTGCCCCTGGCCCCCGCCAAGGTCTTGAAATCTTTGGTCCCAGAATCTTTGGTCCCAGAATGAAAACGGCGGACCGAGCGGCTGCCACTGCCCGATCCGCCGACTGTCCCATCTCTGGGTCGAACCGCCTGCGCTTGCCACCTGGGGGAGATGTCTGCTCGCTTGCGCATCGGTTTTTGGCTGGATGACGTTGCGGGGCCTGTATGAAACCTGCTTTTCGCCTGTGGGGTCTTGTTCGCCCCTTGTTTTCATTCCCGTCGTCATCCGGTGAGTAATGAATGGCATGGGAAATCATGGGAGGCAACGGTTTTCTTTGGGCAAAACCGGGCAGATCCTGTGTCACGCAGGGCCTCAACACAGGATATGGGGGTGGGGCTCCTGCATTTCCAGCAAACTGTGGCGAAACACGCTTTCGTGAACCACCATATCTAGTGGGCAGATTTTTCGCCCGGCGCAGACCATAAAATCCCGATCCTTACCTGAACGACGGGCTGCAAGCTGCGGAAAAGGCGGAGGAACTGCCGGATTCAGCCGGATTCCATGAATTCCCGCACCGAAATCACGCCCGCGTGAGGTCTGGTGATTCGGATCACCCCGCTCAATCCCATCAGATTCCATGCCGTTCCGGGGCAGCTGTCCCATGGTTTCCCGGACCCATGGTTTCCCACCCGCCCGGCATGCAAAACGCCCGGGCCTTGCGGACCGGGCGTCTTGCCATTCCGGATGTGCCGAAAGCCTCAGGCCATGCCGCCCTCGACCAGCCGCCGCGCCAGCCGCGCATAGGCCTCGGCCATCGCCCCCTCGCCCGCCGCAATCGGCGTGCCCGCATCGCCCGCCAGCCGGGTTTCGATGTCCAAAGGCAGCTCGCCCAAGAACGGCACGCCGATCTTCGCCGCCTCTGCCGCCACACCGCCATGTCCGAACAGATGCGCCTCATGCCCGCAATTGGGGCATATATAAGTGGACATATTCTCCACCAGCCCCAGCACCGGAGTCTTCAGCTTGCCGAACATATCCAACGCCTTGCGGGCATCCAGCATCGCCACATCCTGCGGGGTGGAGACCACGATCGCCCCGGTCAGGGCAAAGCGCTGCGCCAGCGTCAGCTGAATATCCCCGGTGCCGGGCGGCAGGTCGATCAGCAGAATGTCCAGCTCGCCCCAGGCCACCTGCTCGATCAGTTGCTGCAAGGCCCCCATCAACATCGGGCCGCGCCAGATCACCGCCTCATCCTCTTTCAGCATGAAGCCGATCGACATCACCGTCACCCCATGCGCCTGCAAGGGGATGATGGTCTTGCCATCGGGGCTGGCCGGGCGCCTGTTCACACCCATCATGCGCGGCTGGCTGGGGCCATAGATATCGGCATCCAGCAAACCCACGCGGCGCCCCTGCCGCGCCAAGGCCACCGCGAGGTTCGAGCTGACGGTGGATTTGCCCACCCCGCCCTTGCCCGAGCCGATGGCGATGATGCGGTCAATGCCGCTCACCCGCTTCGGCCCGCCCTGCTGCGGCGTCGGATGACCGCCGATCTTCAGGCTGGGCGCGGGCGCCTTGGGCGCCGGGCCATGCGCGGTCATCACCGCCTGCACCTTTTCCACCCCCGGCAGAGCGCGCAAGGCGGCCTCGGCCTGGGCCTGCACCGGCGCCAGGGCGCGGGCCTCCTCGGGTGTGGCGGCCTCGATCACGAAACTCACCGCCCCGCCCTCGATCCGCAGCGCCCGAATCAGATCGCGCCCCACCAGATCGCCGCCGCCGGGCAGCGCGATGCGGGCCAATGCCTGAAGAACCGTTTCGCGGGTGATATCCATCTTCGCCTCCTGAACGCTGCGCCAGACTTGTGCATGACGCGGGAAAGGGCAAGAGCGTGCGGCCCGCCGCCCCCGCGACAAAGCCGCTTGACCATTTGCTCAAATTTCCGGCAATCTGCCTCAGGCTGTGCAGGATTATGCCGACAAGCCATGCGGTTAGCGCATAGCCGCAATGCGGCGAAGTCGGATTGTGCAAGCGCAGCAATTGCCCCATCTTTGTTTCAACAGCGCCAAGGCCGACCCAAAGGCTGCCGGCGCAAAGACACAGATGATCAAGGCAAGGCTGACGACAATGGCTTTCGTGAACACCACCCGCGCCGCCCAACCGGCTTTTGGCGACCGCTTCGCCGCGGTGCTGGAGACCCTGCGCACCGCCATGGCTCGCCGCGCCATCTACCGCCAGACCGTGCAGGAACTGCGCGCGCTGGCAGACAAGGATCTGGCGGATCTGGGGATCCACCGGTCGCAAATCCGCCGCATGGCGCTGGAAGCCGCCTACGGCAAATGAGTTAACCATCTGGACCGGCCTCTCCTCCTCCCTGGCCGGTCAAGACAGCGGCGATCCCTTCCTCCTCCCCGGGGTCGCCGAACCATCGCAAGACCCACCTCCTCCCGGGTCTGATGCGATCGCGGCGGTCCCCTCCTCCTCCCTGGGATCGTCGCAACCCTTTCCGGGCCTCACAGGCCCAACCGTGATCCTCGGCCCTTCCTCCTCCCTGGGCCTTGGGTTCTGCGGCGGCCCCCTCCTCCTCCCTGGGGTCGCCGCCTCCCTCTTCCGGGGCCTCCGGGCCTCGACACAGCTTCCCTGGCCCCTCCTCCTCCCTGGGCCTCGGAGACCTGCGGTCCCTCCCTCCTCCTCCCTGGAGGGCCGCAACCAGAAACGCTGCCCCTCCTCCTCCCTGGGCAGCCGATTTCGGAACGGCGGCGCCCCTCCTCCTCCCTGGGCGTCGCCGTTTTCCGTTTGAAAACCCCCTCTTGCATCCAGAGGCCGCCCCGGCGAAGGTCGCGCATCCCCAGCCGGAGCCGCCTGATGCCTGCCTCATTGATCTCTGCCGCCCTTGTGGCTGCCCTTGTGGGCTATGGCTCCACCATTGCGCTGGTGTTGGCCGCCGCCGCCGCCCTTGGCGCCACGCCGGGCCAGACGGCCAGCTGGGTGCTGGCGATCTGCCTGGGCAAGGCGGCGGGCTCGGCCTTCCTCAGCTGGCGGGCCAAAGTGCCGGTGGTGCTGGCCTGGTCCACCCCTGGCGCCGCGCTGATCGCCGCGACCGAGGGGATTTCGATGGCCGAGGGTGTGGGGGCCTTCGTGCTGGCCGGCGCATTGGTGGCGCTGACCGGCGCGGTAAAGCCCTTGGGCCGCGTGGTCGCGCTGATCCCCGACGGAATCGCGGCGGGGATGCTGGCGGGCGTGCTGCTGCCCTTCTGCCTGAAACTCCCCGCCGCCGCGTCGGCGCTGCCCGCGCTCATCCTGCCGGTGATCGCGGCTTTCGCGCTGGTGCGGCTGAAAAACCCCGCCCTCGCCGTGCTGGCTGCGCTGGCGCTTGGCCTCGCGGCGGCCTTCGCCGCAGGCCTTGCGCATCTGCCGCCCCTTGCCCTGCCGCTGCCGCATCTGGAATTCATCCCGCCCGCGTTCAACCCCGGCGTGATAATCGGCCTGGCCCTGCCGCTTTACCTGGTCACCATGGCCTCGCAAAACCTGCCCGGCTTCGCCACCATCCGCGCCGCCGGATACGAGCCGCCGGTGCAGGCCGGGCTGCTCACCACCGGCGGGATTTCGGCGCTGATCGGGCTGTTTGGCGCCCATACGATTTCAATGGCCGCCATCACCGCCGCCATCTGCCTTGGCGATGATGTGCATCCCGACCGCAAACGCCGCTGGGTGGTGGGGCTGGTCTATGCCGGGGTCTGGGTTGCCCTGGGCCTCGCCAGCCCCCTGATCCTGAGCCTGCTGGCCGCCGTGCCGCCCGAACTCATCACCGCCATCGTGGCGCTGGCCCTGCTCGGCCCCTTCATGGGCGCGGCCGCCGGGGCCTTCACCGCCCCCGCCACCCGCTTTCCCGCCGCCATCACCCTCGCCGTCACGGCCTCCGGCACGCCCGCGCTTGGCATCGGTGCCGCCTTCTGGGGGCTCATCGCCGGGCTGACCTTTCACCTGCTGGACCGCTGGAAAGACAGGGGGCTGTCTGCCCCCTCTTGAGCCTGCGGCTCAATTCACCCCCGAGGATATTTTTGAACAGAAAATGTAGAAAAAGCGCCACAGCTCTTCATTTTCTGTTCAAAAATATCCTCAGGGGGTGAGGGCCAAAGGCCCGAGGGGGCGCGAGCGCCCCCTTTCTTTACGACGCTCAGAACGGCAGGTCGTCGGCCTCATGGGCGGGGCTGATGAAGCTGGCCACCACATGTTTCACCCCGGCCTTGTCAAAGGCGATCTCCAGCTTGTCGCCCTCGATCCCCAGCACCTCGCCATAGCCGAATTTCTGGTGGAACACCCGGTCGCCTTCGGTGTAGCGCGACACGGCCGTCAGGTCGATCACCGGGCCGCGGCTCTCGCGCGGTTGCGCCACCGGGCGGGTCGTGCTGCGGTCTTGCAACCGCCGCCAGCCGGGCGAGTTATAGACATCGGCCTTGGTCGCGCGTTCCTCCACCTGACTGGCGCCGAAGCTGGCGGTGGCATAGCCGCCTTGCAGGCCCGGCATGGTCAGCACATCGACATGGCGCACCGGCAATTCGTCGATGAAGCGCGAGGGCAGCTGGCTTTGCCATTGGCCGTAAACCCGGCGGTTGGAGGCAAAGCTGATGGTGCAAAGCCGCTCGGCCCTTGTGATGCCGACATAGGCCAGCCGCCGCTCCTCCTCCAGGCCCTTCTTGCCGCTTTCATCCATGCTGCGCTGGCTGGGGAACAGCCCGTCCTCCCAGCCCGGCAGGAAGACCACCGGAAATTCCAGCCCCTTGGCGCCGTGCAGGGTCATGATGGTGACCTTTTCCGCCGCCTCTTCGGTGTCGTTCTCCATGATCAGCGAGACATGTTCGAGAAAGCCTTGCAGGCTGTCGAATTGCTCCAGCGCCTTCACCAGTTCCTTGAGGTTTTCCAGACGCCCCGGCGCCTCCGGCGTTTTGTCATTCTGCCACATCGAGATGTAGCCCGATTCCTCCAGGATCACCTCGGCCAGCCGCACATGGCCCATATCGCTGGGCGGCGCGGCGTCGGGCACCATGGGTTCAAGCACCGCATCGGCCAGTTCGGGCCGCGCGTTCAGGATCGCGGCGTGCCAGCGATCCACCCCGTCGACAAAGCCGCGCAGCTGCCCGGCGCCCTTGCCGCCAATGCCGCCGCGCGCCAGCAGCTCGCGCGCGCCTTCCAGCAGGCTGATCCCCGAGGCGCGCGCCGTCTTTTGAATTTCCGCCTGCGCCTTGTCGCCCAGCCCGCGCTTCGGCGTGTTCACCACCCGTTCAAAGGCCAGATCATCATCGGGCGAGACCGCCAGCCGGAAATAGGCCATGGCATCGCGGATCTCCAAGCGTTCATAGAACCTTGGCCCGCCGATCACCCGGTAGGGCAGGCCGATGGTCAGGAAGCGATCCTCGAAGGCGCGCATCTGATGGCTGGCGCGCACCAGAATGGCCTGATCGTTCAGCCCCACCGGATCGCGCCGCCCGCCGCGTTGCAGGGCCTCGATCTCGTCGCCGATCCAGCGCGCCTCCTCCTCGCCATCCCAATGGCCGATCAGGCGCACCTTCTCGCCGCCCTTGGCCTCGGTCCACAGCGTCTTGCCCAGTCGGTCGGAATTGCCCGCAATCACCCCGGAGGCCGCCGCCAGAATATGTTCGGTCGAGCGGTAATTCTGCTCCAGCCGCACCACCTCGGCGCCCGGAAAATCCTTTTCAAACCGCAGGATATTGCCGACCTCGGCGCCGCGCCAGCCATAGATCGACTGGTCGTCATCGCCCACGCAGCAGATGTTGCGATGCCCCTGCGCGAGCAGGCGCAGCCACAGATATTGCGCCACGTTGGTGTCCTGGTATTCGTCCACCAGAATATAGCGCAGCCAGCGCTGGTATTGCTCCAACACATCCGGGTGCGTCTGAAAGATGGTGACGCAATGCAGCAGCAGGTCGCCGAAATCGCAGGCATTCAGGCTGCGCAACCGCTCCTGATACTGGTCATAAAGTTCGGTGCCGCGATTGTTGAAGCCACCCGCCTCCGATGACGGCACCTTGTCCGGCGTCCAGGCCCGGTTCTTCCAATGGTCGATCAGGCTGGCCAGCGCCCGGGCGGGCCAGCGCTTTTCATCCATATTCGCCGCCACGATCAGCTGTTTCATCAGGCGCAGCTGGTCGTCGGTGTCCAGAATGGTGAAATTGGATTTCAGCCCCACCAGCTCGGCATGGCGGCGCAGGATCTTCACGCTGATCGAGTGGAAGGTGCCCATCCAGGGCATCCCCTCCACCTGCCCCAGCATGCGCGCGACCCGATCCTTCATCTCGCGCGCGGCCTTGTTGGTGAAGGTCACCGCCAGAATCTCGTTTGGCCGCGCCTTTCCGATCGACAGCAGATGCACGATGCGCGAGGTGAGCGCCTTGGTCTTGCCGGTGCCCGCCCCCGCCAGCATCAGAACCGCCCCGTCCACCGCCAGCACCGCCGCGCGCTGCGCCGGGTTCAGGTCGTCCAGATAGGGCTGCGGCCGCGCGGCCATGGCGCGCTGCGACAGGGGAACGGCCGCCGCGAAGGCGCCCTCTTCATCGAATGAATCGTCATAGCCGGTCATGCCCGGCAGGATAGACGATCCATGGCCCGAGGGAAAGCCCGTGCGTTCGCGCTATGTTCGCAAGCCGTCTTTCCAGATCGCCCAAAATGTTAGCGCTAACTTAACTGTTTCCGCTAACAGGCTTTGCAGCTGCAAATTCTGCCTGCATATTTCGCAAAACTTCGCAAAATGACGCTTCCCGCCCTTGCGCTGCATCGCAGCACCCCTAGAGTGGCGCGAATTCTGAACCACCTTCCTGCCGGGGGCCAGCCATGACCGAGTTCCGCAAGATCCTGATCGCCAATCGCGGCGAAATCGCCATCCGCGTGATGCGCGCCGCCAACGAGATGGGCAAGAAAACCGTGGCGGTCTATGCCGAGGAAGACAAGCTCTCGCTGCATCGCTTCAAGGCGGACGAGGCCTATCTGATCGGTCAGGGCCTCTCGCCGGTGGGCGCCTATCTCTCGATCCCGGAAATCATCCGCGTGGCAAAACTGGCCGGGGCCGATGCCATCCATCCCGGCTATGGCCTGCTGTCGGAGAACCCCGATTTCGTCGAGGCCTGCGCCGCCAATGGCATCACCTTCATTGGGCCGAAGGCCGAGACGATGCGCGCGCTTGGCGACAAGGCCTCGGCCCGCCGCGTGGCGATTCAGGCCGGCGTGCCGGTCATTCCGGCGACCGAAGTGCTGGGCAGCGATTTTGACGCCATCAAGGCCGAGGCCGCCGAAATCGGCTATCCCTTGATGCTCAAGGCCAGCTGGGGCGGCGGCGGGCGCGGCATGCGCCCGATCATGGGCCCCGAGGAGCTGGAGGCCAAGGTGCTGGAGGGCCGCCGCGAGGCCGAGGCTGCCTTTGGCAATGGCGAGGGCTATCTGGAAAAGATGATCCTGCGCGCCCGCCATGTCGAGGTGCAGATCCTCGGCGACAAGCATGGCGAGATCTACCACCTCTACGAGCGTGATTGCACCGTGCAGCGCCGCAACCAGAAGGTCGTCGAACGCGCCCCCGCCCCCTACCTGACCGATGCGCAGCGCGCCGAGATCTGCGAGCTGGGCCGCAAGATCTGCGCCCATGTGAATTACGAATGCGCGGGCACCGTCGAATTCCTGATGGATATGGATGACGGCAAGTTCTACTTCATCGAGGTGAACCCCCGCGTGCAGGTGGAACATACCGTCACCGAACAGGTGACCGGCATCGACATCGTGCAGGCGCAGATCCGCATCGCCGAAGGCGCCACGCTGGCCGAGGCGACGGGGGCAAAATCGCAGGCCGATGTGCGCCTGATGGGCCATGCGCTGCAATGCCGCGTCACGACGGAAGACCCGCAAAACAACTTCATCCCCGATTACGGCCGGATCACCGCCTATCGTTCGGCCACCGGCAACGGCATCCGTCTGGATGGCGGCACGGCCTATGCGGGCGCGGTCATCACCCGCTATTACGACTCGCTGCTGGTGAAGGTCACCGCCTGGGCGCAGACGCCCGATCTGGCGATTGCCCGCATGACCCGCGCGCTGCGCGAGTTCCGCATCCGCGGCGTCAGCACGAATATCGACTTTGCGATCAACCTGTTGAAGCACCCGACCTTCCTCGATGACACCTACACCACCAAGTTCATCGACACGACGCCCGCCTTGTTCGACTTCAAAAAGCGGCGCGACCGGGCGACCAAGATCCTGACCTATATCGCCGACATCACGGTGAACGGGCACCCCGAGACCGCAGGCCGCCCGCTGCCGCCTGCAGAGGCGCGCGCACCCAAAGCCCCGGCGCCGCGCGCCGAGATGGGCTATGGCACCCGCAACCTGCTGGAGCAGAAGGGCCCGCAGGCCGTGGCCGACTGGATGAAGGCGCAGACCAAGGTGCTGCTGACCGACACCACCATGCGCGATGGCCACCAGTCGCTCTTGGCCACTCGCATGCGCTCGATCGACATGATCCGCGTGGCGCCCAGCTATGCCGCCAACCTGCCGCAGCTGTTCAGCGTCGAATGCTGGGGCGGCGCCACTTTCGACGTGGCTTACCGCTTCTTGCAGGAATGCCCGTGGCAGCGCCTGCGCGACCTGCGCGCCGCGATGCCGAACCTGATGACCCAGATGCTGCTGCGCGCCTCCAATGGCGTGGGCTATACCAACTATCCCGACAATGTGGTGCAGGCCTTCGTGAAACAGGCCGCCGAGACCGGGGTGGATGTGTTCCGCGTGTTCGACAGCCTGAACTGGGTCGAAAACATGCGCGTCGCCATGGATGCCGTGGTCGAGGCGGGCAAGGTCTGCGAGGGCACAATCTGCTATACCGGCGACATTCTCGATCCGGCGCGCAGCAAATATGACCTGAAATACTATGTTGAACGCGCGCGCGAGCTGAAATCGGCGGGGGCGCATATCCTTGGGCTCAAGGATATGGCGGGGCTGCTGAAACCGGCGCAGGCGCGGCTGCTGGTGAAAACCCTGAAACAGGAGGTCGGCCTGCCGATCCACTTCCACACCCATGACACCAGCGGGATTGCCGGGGCCACGGTGCTGGCCGCCTGCGAGGCCGGGGTGGATGCGGTGGATGCGGCGATGGATGCGTTTTCGGGCGGCACCTCGCAGCCCTGCCTCGGCTCCATCGTCGAAGCGCTGCGCCATACCGATCGCGACACCGGCCTTGATATTGCCGCCGTGCGCGAAATTTCCAACTATTGGGAGCAGGTCCGGGCGCAATATGCCGCCTTTGAATCCGGCCTCGCGGCGCCCGCCTCCGAGGTCTACCTGCACGAGATGCCCGGCGGCCAGTTCACCAACCTCAAGGCACAGGCCCGCAGCCTGGGTCTGGAAGAGCGTTGGCCCGAGGTGGCGCAGGCCTATGCCGATGCCAACCAGATGTTCGGCGACATCGTGAAGGTCACGCCGTCCTCCAAGGTGGTGGGCGACATGGCGCTGATGATGGTGGCGCAGAACCTCAGCCGCGCGCAGGTTGAAGACCCGGCCGTGGATGTGGCCTTCCCCGATTCGGTGGCCGATATGCTCAAGGGCAATCTGGGCCAACCGCATGGCGGCTGGCCTGCGGCGATCCAGAAAAAGGTGTTGAAGGGCGAAACCGCCCTGACCACCCGCCCCGGCGCCGGCATGGCCCCGGTGGATCTGGAGGAAACCCGCGCCAGGCTTTCGGCCGAGCTGAACGGCTTTGCCGTCGATGACGAGGATCTGAACGGCTATCTGATGTATCCCAAGGTCTTCCTCGACTATATGGGCCGTCACCGCCTTTACGGGCCGGTCCGCACCCTGCCCACCCGCACCTTCTTTTACGGGATGGAATCGGGCGAGGAGATCACCGCCGAAATCGACCCGGGCAAGACGCTGGAAATCCGCCTGCAAGCCGTGGGCGAAACCACCGATGACGGCGAGGTGAAAGTGTTCTTCGAGCTGAACGGCCAGCCCCGGGTCATCCGGGTGCCGAACCGGGCGGTGAAAGCGAAAACCGCCGCCAAGCCGAAAGCCGCCGAGGGCAACCCGAACCATGTCGGCGCGCCGATGCCGGGCTCCATCGCCAGTGTGGCGGTGACGGTCGGCCAAAAGGTGCGCGCGGGCGATCTGTTGCTGACCATCGAGGCCATGAAGATGGAAACCGGTCTGCATGTCGACCGCGAGGCCACCGTCAAGGCGCTGCATGTGCATGCGGGCAGCCAGATCGACGCCAAAGACCTGCTGGTCGAGCTGGAATAACCTGCACTGGCCTAAATCTCGGCTTCAGGGCGCCTTCGGGCGCCCTGTTGCATGGCAGCAAAGGGTATGCTCGGCCGGTTCAGGGCGGAGGATGCAGAACCCGGTGCAGCACGGCCCGCCTGTGCTGACGCCGCCGCAAGATGGCCTCCGCCACCTCTGCCCGCGCCCGCGGCAGAGCCCGCGCTCTCCGGCGCACCCGGCCTGTTTCCAGCGCCGCCCCGTGACGCTGCCGCGCCATGCGCAGCAGGGCCAGCGACATCAGCGGCACCAGAAAGCCCAGCAGGATCAAGGATATCGGCATGGTATGTGCCTTTCGCTTCGGGTTCTGTGCCCAGATTGCGCCGCAAGTCTTAACTTTGCCTTGCCAGAACCCGGCAAATCCCGGCCCGACGAAAAATTTTCGCCTCGCCCCGCGTTTTTCCCCTTGCGGCCCCCGTGGCATCCGACTAAATCCGCCCTCACCAAGACTGGCAGCGCGGGCGTAGCTCAGGGGTAGAGCATAACCTTGCCAAGGTTAGGGTCGTGAGTTCGAATCTCATCGCCCGCTCCAGTCTGGACCGAAACGGAGTGCGGGCGTAGCTCAGGGGTAGAGCATAACCTTGCCAAGGTTAGGGTCGTGAGTTCGAATCTCATCGCCCGCTCCAATCGGAACCATCGAAAAAGGCGGCCTTCGGGCCGCCTTTTCGCATTTGGGCGCCTCACATTTTTGCGAACCATTCTCAAATCCATTGACTTTGCGAATGGTTCTCATAATCTTTCCAATATGACGCAAAGCTTCCTCACCCGCCGCCTGATGATGACGCTGATGGCCTCGGCCGTCACGGCCCCCGCCTTTGGCGCCACGGGCCCCACCATCGTGGCCACCACCGGCATGATCGCCGATGCCGCCGCCCGGCTGACCGGCCTGCCCGTCACCTCGCTGATGGGGCCGGGGATGGACCCGCATGGCTATCGCCAGACCCGGTCCGACATCGCAAAACTGGCGCGTGCCGATCTTGTCCTCTGGCATGGCCTCTATCTGGAAGCGCAGATGGAGGAGTTTCTGCTGCATCTGGCGCGCAACCGCCCGGTGATCGCCGTGGCCGAGGCGCTGCCGCGCGACCGGCTGCGCGGGCATGAGGATTACGCCAACCGCTTTGACCCCCATGTCTGGATGGACCCGACGCTTTGGGCGCTGGTGGTGGAGGAGATCGCCCGCGCGCTCTCCACCACCCTGCCCGGCCTTGCACCGCAGATCGCCACCGCCCTGCCCGGCTACCAGACCGAGATCGCCGCGCTGGACCGCTATACCCGCGAGGTCTTGGCCTCGGTGCCGCCAGAGGCGCGGCTGCTGGTCAGCGCCCATGATGCGTTTGGCTATTTCGGACGCGCCTATGGCTTTGAAGTGCAAGGAATTCAGGGGCTTTCCACCAATAGCGAGGCCGGGCTGTCGCGCATCGCGGAACTGGTCGATCTGCTGGTCGCCCGCCGGGTGCCGGCGGTCTTTGTCGAAACCTCGGTCTCCGACCGCGCCGTGCGCGCGCTGATCGAGGGCGCCGCCGCCAAAGGCCACAGCCTGCGCATCGGTGGCGCGCTTTACTCCGACGCGATGGGGCCCGAAGGCAGCTATGAGGGCACCTGGCTGGGCATGATCGACGCCAATGTCACCACCATCGCCCGCGCCCTTGGCGGGCAGGCACCCGAGGCCGGGCGTATCGGGCAACTGGAGCGTTCAGCATGAAAGCGGTGGAGTTTCAGGGGCTTGAAGTCCAATATGGCGATATGCCCGCCCTGCGTGACGCCAGTGGCAGCTTTGAAACCGCCGCGATGACGGCGATTGTCGGCCCCAATGGGGCGGGCAAATCGACGCTTCTGAAGGCCGCACTCGGGCTGATCCCCTCCACGGGCCGCGTTGCTTTCTTTGGAAAACCGCTAGCCGAGATGCGCGCCCGCGTCGCCTATGTGCCGCAGCGCGCCAGTGTCGATTGGGATTTCCCGGTGCGTGTCATCGACGTGGTGGTGCAGGGCCTTTACCGCGAGCTGGGCTTGCTGGGCCGCCTGCGTCTCAGCCATCGCCGCCGCGCGCTGGACTGTCTGGAGCGGGTGGGCATGGCCGATTATGCCAGCCGCCAGATCGGCGCGCTGTCGGGCGGGCAGCAGCAGCGGGTCTTTCTCGCGCGGGCCTTGGCGCAGAATGCCGACCTCTACCTGCTGGACGAGCCCTTTGCCGGCGTCGATGCCGCCACCGAATCCGCCATCATCGCCGTGCTGAAATCGCTGCGCGATCAAGGCCGGAGCGTGGTGGCCGTGCATCACGATCTGGCCACCGTGCCCGCCTATTTCGACCGGGTTCTGCTGCTCAACCGCCATGTGCAGGCCGAAGGCCCAGTGGCCGAGACCTTCACCCCCGAGGCCTTGGCCCGGCTTTACGGCGGCCTCTTGCCGCAGCTGTCATGAACAGCCTCTGGCCAGAGATCTGGGCCGCGCTCACGCTGCGCGCAGGCCCCAATGCCGCGCTGGTCTGCCTTGGGGCCGCCGCGCTTGGGCTGGTGGCCGGGGTGGTGGGCAGCTTCCTGACCTTGCGCAAACGCGCGCTGATGTCGGATGCTCTCGCCCATGCCACCCTCCCCGGCGTCGGCCTTGCCTTTCTGGCCAGCCTCGCGCTTGGCTTGCCGCGCAGCCTGCCCGTGCTCATGCTCGGCGCGGCCCTTTCGGCGCTGGCCGGGCTTTGGGCCGTGCAGCGCCTCGCCCGCACGCGGATCGGGCAGGATGCCGCCATCGGCGCCGTCCTCTCCACCTTTTACGGCGCGGGGGTGGTGATCCTGACCCTCATTCAAGGTCTGCGCACCGGGCAACAGGCGGGGCTGGAGGGCTTTTTGCTCGGCGCCACCGCAGGGATGCTGCGGGCCGATGTGGGGGTGATCGTCATCGGCGGCGCGCTGGTCTTGCTGGCGATCTGGGCGCTGCATCGCCCGCTCGCCCTCATCGCCTTTGACGAGGGCGCGGCGCATGTCATGGGCCTGAACGTGCCCCGGTTTGACGCCGCGTTGATGGCGCTGGTGCTGGGGGTGGTGCTGCTGGGGCTGCAAGTGGTGGGGCTGATCCTGATTGTCGCCCTCCTCATCACCCCCGCCGCCACCGCCCGGCTGTGGACCCACCGCCTTGGCACCATGGCGCTGCTGGCGGGAGCCATCGGCGCGGTGGCGGGCTGGGTCGGCGCCAGCCTCTCCGCCGCCCTGCCCGATCTGCCCACCGGCCCGGTGATCGTGCTGCTGACCTTCGCGGCCCTCCTGATCTCCATCCCGCTCACGAAAGGCCGCCGCGCATGAGCGCCCTTGATTTTCTGGCCTTTTCCGCCCCGCCCATGCTGATCGCGCTGCTGGCGGCGCTGGCCTGCGCGCTGCCCGGCAATTTCCTGCTGCTGCGCCGCCAGGCCCTGCTGGGCGATGCTATTTCCCATGTCGTCCTGCCGGGCATCGTGCTGGGCTTCCTGCTCACCGGCGGCGCCTCCACCCCCGCGATGATGGCCGGGGCCGCGCTGGCAGCGCTGGCCGCCGCCGCCCTGATCGAGCTGTTGCAACGCAGCGCCCGCCTCGACCCCGGCGTCGCCATGGGCGCCACCTTCACCGCCATGTTCGCGCTTGGCGTGCTGGCGCTAGAGCTGTCGGGCGCGGGCGCCGTGCATCTGGATGTGGAACACGCGCTTTATGGCAATCTGGAAAGCCTGATCTGGTTCGACGCGACCGATTGGTCGGCCCTCATCACCCCCGCCACCCTCGCCACCCTGCCGCCCGAGCTGTTCCGCATGGCCGCAACCCTTGCGCTGCTCGCCGCGCTCTGCTGGCTGTTCTGGCGCCCGCTGGTGATCCTCACCTTTGACGAGGGCTTTGCCCGCAGCCTCGGCCTGCCGGTGCGCCTGTTGTCAGCCGGGATCGTCGCCGCCGCCACGCTCGCCGCCGTGGCCGCCTTTGCCGCCGTCGGCTCCATCCTCACCATCGCCATGCTGATCTGCCCGCCCGCCGCCGCCCGGCTTTGCACCCACCGCCTCGGGCCCCAAGTCGCCCTGTCGCTGGTCTTCGCCGCCGCCTCGGCCCTGATCGGCTATGTCCTCGGGGGCTACGGCCCGCTCTGGCTGGGCCTGCCCGCCTCGGTCTCTGCCGCCGGGATGATCGCCACCACCTCCGGCCTCATCCTCGCCACCGCCGCCCTCTGGCACAAGCGCTGACCTCGCTCTTTCATCTTGGCCCAAATATCCAAATCCCGACGTTGCCGCAGCGCCTCCGCCTGCTATAAGGCGCCAAACCTGACCGGAGACGCCCGATGCGCAAGGCCCAGATCACCCGCACCACCGCCGAGACCGAAATCTCCGTGGCGCTGAACCTCGACGGCAGCGGCGCCTATGACATGGCGACCGGCGTGGGCTTCTTCGACCATATGCTCGACCAGCTCTCGCGCCATTCGCTGATCGACATGACCGTGCGCTGCAAGGGCGACCTGCATATCGACGATCACCACACGGTCGAGGATGTGGGCATCGCCCTCGGTCAGGCGCTTGCCAAGGCGCTTGGCGACAAGAAGGGCATCCGCCGCTATGGCGAATGCAGCCTGCCGATGGATGATGCGCAGGTGCGCTGCGCGCTCGATCTTTCGGCCCGCCCCTTCCTGATCTGGAATGTCACCTTCCCGACCCAGAAGATCGGCACTTTCGACACCGAGCTGGTGCGCGAGTTCTTTCAGGCCCTCGCCACCCATGGCGGCATCACCCTGCATATCGACATGGTGCATGGTGTGAACAGCCACCACATCGCCGAGGCCGCCTTCAAGGCCGTGGCGCGTGCCTTGCGCCAGGCAGTCGAAACCGACCCGCGCAAGGCCGATGCCATCCCCTCCACCAAGGGCGCGCTGTAACCGCCGCGCCCGATTTTTCGCCGAAAAATCGGTTCCCGGATTTTCGCAGAAAATCCGAGCCCGGAAAGGACGCAACATGGCTCTCACCGTTCTGGTCGATTACGACAGCGGCAACCTGCATTCCGCCGAAAAAGCCTTTCAGCGCATGGCGCTGGAGGTGGGCGCCGGCGAAATTCTGGTGACCTCCCGCCCCGAGGATGTCGCCCGCGCCGACCGCATCGTGCTGCCCGGCGATGGCGCCTTCCCCGCCTGCCGCCGCGCGCTTGGCGAACATGGCGGGCTGTTCGAGGCCATCTCTGACGCCGTCCGCAGCAAGGGCCGCCCCTTCCTGGGCATCTGCGTCGGCATGCAGATGCTGGCGACCTGGGGCCGCGAATACGAAGATACTCCCGGCTTCGACTGGATCGCCGGCGAGGTCACCCGCATCACCCCGGCCAATCCGGCGCTGAAAGTGCCGCATATGGGCTGGAACGATCTGGTGATCGACCATCCCCACCCGCTGCTTGAGGGCGTGCAAACCGGCGATCACGCCTATTTCGTCCACAGCTATGCCATGCGCGTGGCGAACCCGGCCGAGCGTCTGGCCCATGTCGATTACGCGGGTGATGTCACCGCCATCATCGGCGCGGGCAATATCGTCGGCACCCAGTTCCACCCCGAGAAATCGCAAGCCACCGGCCTCCGCCTCATCGCCAATTTCCTGCGCTGGAAGCCCTGATGGAGCTGCAACCGATCCTCGACCGGATCGGCGCCGAGATGCAAGCCGCCCCCGACCGGGGAAGGGTGGCTGATTACATCCCCGAGCTGGCCCGCATCTCGCCCGATCACTTCGCCATGGCGGTCTGCACCGCCGAAGGCGACACGTTCACCACCGGCGCGGCGGAAACGCCGTTTTCGATCCAGTCGGTCAGCAAGGTCTTCACCCTCGCCCTCGCGCTTGGCCGCCTGGGCGACCAGCTTTGGTCGCGGGTCGGGCGCGAGCCCTCGGGGCTTGCCTTTAATTCGGTGGTGCAGCTCGAATCCGAAAAGGGCATCCCGCGCAACCCCTTCATCAATGCCGGTGCCCTTGTCGTCACCGATGCCATCCTGCAAGGCCACCAGCCGCGCGAGGTGCTGGGCGAGATCCTGCGCTTCCTGCGCGAGGCGGCGGGCGAGGATGACATCCATATCAACAAATCCGTCGCGGCGTCCGAGTTGGCGCATGGCCACCGCAACCTTGCCCTTGCGCATTTCATGGCGGCGCATGGCAATCTGCGCTGCCCGCCCGAGGCCACCTGCGGCACCTATTTCCACCAATGCGCCATCGAGATGAGCGCGCGGCAACTGGCCCGCGCCGGGCGTTTCCTGATGAATGCGCCCAGCATGCCGCGCCTCGTGTCGCCCGCCCGCACCCGCCGCATCAATGCGCTGATGATGACCTGCGGCCATTACGACGGCTCGGGCGAATTCGCCTATCGCGTGGGCCTGCCCGGCAAATCCGGCGTCGGCGGCGGCATCCTCGTCATCGCGCCGGGCCGCGCCTCCATCGCCGTCTGGTCACCGGGGCTGAACGCGCAGGGCAATTCGCAACTGGGCACGCTGGCCGTCGAGCGCCTCGCCCGCGCGACCGGCTGGTCAGTTTTTGGCTGAACGCCGCACCACCGCCCACAGCCCGACCGCGATCAGGCCAAAGCCCGCAACATGCGGCAGGCCCAGCCGCGTGCCCAGAAAAGCAGCCCCCAATGCGGCGGCAGAGACCGGGATCAAAAAGGTCACCAGCGCCAGATTGACCGCCCCGGCACTCTCCAACAGCCGGAAATAGATCACATAGGCCAAGGCGGTAGACAGAACCGCAATCCCCGCCAGCGCGCCCCAGACCGGCAGACCCGGCATTGGCAGCGCCCAAGGCTGATCCACCGCCAGCCAGACCGGCGCGAGGATCATCGCCGCTGCCGCCGCCTGCCCGAAGCCCGCCTGCAAGGGCCTCACCCCCATGCCCGCCAAGCGCCGCCCCCAGACACTCGCCACCGCATAGCTCAGCGCCGCGCCCAGACAGGCCAGCAGCGCGAAGGGCGAACCGACCCCGCCGCCCGCCATCACCACCACCCCGGCAAAGCCGAAGGCAAGTCCCGCCACCCGCCGCGCCGTCAGCGCCTCGGCCCCCGCCAGATGCGCCACCACCACGGTCCAAAGCGGCGTCGTCGCGTTCAAAATCGCCGCCAATGCGCCGCTGATCTCGCCCTGCGCCAGCGCAAACAGGCTGAAGGGCAGCGCGCAATTCAACAGCCCCATCACCGCCAGCGCCCGCCATGCCGCAAGCCCCCGTGGCAGCCGCCCGCCCAGCATCGCCGCCAGACACAGCGCCCCAAGCGCCACCCGGCCAAAGACAACGCTCAGCGCAGGCAGCCCGCTCAGCGCCACTTCCACAAAGAAGAACGATCCGCCCCACAGCACAGACAGCAGGATCAGGCGCAACCAATCGGACAAAGACATGCGAAACCTCCGGGCTTGGCCCTCCCTGCCGCGAACCGGGCGGCCCAAGCGACCCGGATACTGCGCATTCCCCCGGCCCGCCCGGCTGGCCGCGACCGCCCATGTCGCCGCCAGACAAGCCGAAGCCCAGTGCAGCACCTAAACCGGGTCATGCTCTCCGCCCGCCTGATCCTCTCCGCCCGCGCGCCGCTTGCCGCCTTCGCGGCCATGGGGGTGATCTGGGGCAGCTTTGCCGCCATGCTGCCCGACCTGAAAACCCAGCTGGGCGTGGCCGAGGCCGAGCTGGGCCTCCTCATGCTGCTGACGCCGCTGGCCGCCGTGGGCGCCATGCTGGTGGCCCCCGCCCTCGGCGCGAGGCTGGGCCGCACTGCTTTGCCATTGGCCGCCAGCGCCATGGCGCTGGCCTTCACCCTGCCCGGTCAAGTTCACACCCTCTGGCTCTTCCCGCTGGTCATGCTGCTCACCGGCGCCGCCACCGGCCTCACCGATGTGCTGATGAATGCCCGCACCGCCACGCTGGAGGCCACGCGCGGCCAGCACCTGATGACGATCTGCCACGCCGCCTATTCCTTCGGCTATGCGGCAGGCGCCATCGGCACCGGGCTGATGCGCGACGCAAGCCTTGGCCCCGGCACCATCAGCCTTATGATGGCCTGTGCCGCGCTGGCCTGCGCCAGCCTCACATGGGAGGCCGAGGGCCGCATCGAGGGTCTCGCCCAACCGCGCGAGGGCGGGCCGGGCCTTGGCCTCACGCCCCTCATCGGCGGGGGCATCGTGCTGATCGCCTTCCTGACCGAAAACGCCGCCGAGAACTGGTCAGCCCTGCATATCGAGCAGACGCTGGGCGGCAGCCCGGCGGAAGGCGCGCTTGGCCCCGCCGCGCTGGCGCTGACCATGGGCTTTGCGCGCATCGCGGGCCAGGGGCTTGCGGGCCGTATCAGCCCGCGCCGCCTGCTGACCGGGGGCGCCTGCCTCGCCGCCTGCGGCGCGCTGATCGCGGCGGCAGCCCCCTCGCCCGCCCTGGCGCATCTAGGCTTCATCGTGATGGGGCTGGGCGCCTCGGTCATCGCCCCCACCGCCTTTTCGCTGGTCGGCGAAAGCGCCGCCCCCGAGGCCCGCGCCCGCGCCGTCGCCCGCGCCACGCTATATGGCTATTTCGGCTATTTCTTCGGCCCGCCGCTGCTGGGCCTCATCGCCGGAAGCCTGGGCCTGCGCGCCGCCTTCGTCTTTGCCGCCGCCATGCTGCTCAGCGTGCTGTTGCTCGCGCCGCTGCTCTTGCGCCGCCGCTAAAGCCAGTCGCCCTCGAAATCCTTCGGGATCAGCAGGTTGTGCCGCCCCACCGCGCGAATGTCCCGCTCGCCGCACAAAGCCAGCGTCACATCCAGCTCGCGCCGCATGATCTCCAACGCCTTGGTCACTCCGGCCTGCCCCATGGCGCCCAAACCATAAAGCCAGGCCCGCCCCGCCATCACCGCATCGGCCCCCATGGCCCGCGCCTTCAGAATATCCTGCCCCGAGCGGATGCCACCATCCAGCCAGACCTCGCAGCGCCCCTGCACCGCCCGCAAGACCGAAGGCAGCATGCGGATCGACGACAGCGCCCCATCCAGCTGCCGCCCGCCATGGTTCGACACCACGATGGCATCGGCCCCGAACTCCGCCGCCCGCGCCGCATCCTCCGGGTCCAGAATGCCCTTCAACACCAGCTTGCCACCCCAACGGTCGCGGATGCGGGCAATCTTGCGCCAATCCAGCTGCGGGTCGAATTGCTCATTCGTCCAGGCATTCAGCGAGGCCAGATCACCCACGCCCTTGGCATGGCCGACGATATTGCCAAAACTCCACCGCCGCGTGCCAAGCATCCCCGCAGACCAGCGCGGGCGGGCCATCATATTGAGGATATTGGCCAAAGTCAGCCGGGGCGGCGCCGTCAGCCCATTGCGCAAATCCTTGTGCCGCTGCCCGAGGATCTGCAAATCCAGCGTCAGCACCAAGGCCGAACAGCCCGCCGCCCGTGCCCGCTCGATCAGCGCATCCACGAAATCCTCGTCGCGCATCACATAAAGCTGAAACCAGAAGGGCGCAGAGCTGTGGGCGGCAATATCCTCGATGGAACAGATCGACATGGTGGACAGCGTGAACGGCACCCCGAAAGCCTGCGCCGCCCGCGCCGCCTTGATCTCGCCATCGGCGCATTGCATCCCCGTCAGCCCGACCGGCGACAGCGCCAACGGCAGACGCGCATCCAGCCCCAACAGGCGCCCGCCGGTGAAACGATCCGTCAGATCGACCGCCACCTTCTGCCGCAACCGCAAACGCTGAAAATCACTGCAATTCTCGCGGAAGGTCTGCTCGGTATAGCTGCCCGATTCCGCATAGTCGTAAAACATGCGCGGCACCCGCGCCCGATGCAGCCGCTTCAAATCCTCGATACAGGCGATCACGGCCATGGCACCCCTCGCAGAACATCCCGAGGCCAGACCCTGCCAAGAACCCCGCCCGCGCGCAAGCGACCCCGTCAGCACGGGGGGCTGTCTGCCCCCCGCACCCCCCGAGGATATTTTTGAACAGATGAAAGGCAGCGAGACACCCTGCATTCATCTGTTCCCAAATAGCCCGAGGGGGTGACTGGAGCCGCAGGCTCCAGAGGGGGCGCCGGCGCCCCCTTCCCTTCCTTCGGAGAAGGAAGGTCTGCTCAGCCGCCGCCGATCAGCGCCCCCGCCGCAAAGACCAGCGCGCCGCCCAGCACCACCTGAAGTGCCGCGCGCAGGAAGGGGGTTTCCATGTAGCGGTTCTGGATCCAGGCAATCGCCCAAAGTTCCACGAACACCACCGCGATGGCGATGCTGGTTGCCGTCCAGAACTCCGGGATCAGATAGGGCAGCGCATGGCCCAAGCCCCCCAGCATGGTCATCACCCCCGAGGCGAGGCCCCGTTTCCACGGGCTGCCGCGCCCGGACAGCACGCCGTCATCATGCGCGGCCTCGGTAAAGCCCATCGAGATGCCCGCCCCCACGCTGGCCGCAAGCCCCACGAGGAAGGTGGTCCAGGTGTCTTGCGTGGCAAAGGCCGTGGCGAAGATCGGCGCCAGGGTGGAGACCGAGCCATCCATCAGCCCGGCCAATCCCGGTTGCACCCAGGTCAGGATGAACTGCCGCCGCTCTGCCTGATCCTCGCTGCCGCGCGCCTCTTCCGTCAGATGCGCCGTTTCCAGCCCTTCCGCCTTGCGCTGATGCCCGCCTTCGGCCGCCGCCAGATCGCCCAGCAGCTTGCGCGTCGCCGCATCGGGCGAGGCCGCCGCCGCCTTGAGGTAAAAGCGTTCCGCCTGCGCCTCCATCGCGGCCGCCTCGGCGCGGATCGTCTCGAGGCTCAGGCTGTGCTGCAACCAGACCGGGCGGCGGGCGTAAAACCCCGCCACATGCTCGCGCCGGATCAGCGGGATCACCTCACCAAACCGCGCCTGATGCGCCGCAATCAGCGCCTGTCGGTGGCTGTCCTCCTCTGCGGCCATGCCGTCAAACAGCGCCGCCGTCGCCGGATACTCGGCCCGCAGCCGTTGCGCATAGCTGCGATAGATGCGCGCGTCGTCTTCCTCGGAGGAGATCGCCAGCGCCAGCACCTCCTGTTCCGTCAGATCGGCAAAGCGGCGGCGGCTGGTCAGGGCAGAGAACATGCGGGCACCTTGTTTAGAATGATTCCAACCTATCAGAATGCCCTCGGGGTGCAATGCGACATTTTGAACCGATGGGTTCAGAATCGCTTGCCAAATGAACCGATCCGTTCAATATTCCCAAGTGAACCGCATCGTTCAGTTATTGGAGCTTCCCATGCGCCTGTTTCTCGCCCTTGCCCTGACCGCCCTGCCCGGCCTCGCCCTTGCCGGGGGCGGCCCCTTCTCGCTGCCCGACCTCACCTATCCCGAAGATCCCGCGCCCACCGCGCAGGGCTGCACCAATCCGGCAGGCCTCGCCACGGTCTGCACGCAACCCGCCGGGTGACCGGGGCGCAGCGTCACGGGTGGCGAGCGACTGGACGCCCGCGCCGCCCGCGGGTTACACTGCCAGTCATGAGCCAGCCCGCGCGCCCCTCCTCGCCCCCTCTTGCCTGCATCCTGCAAGGCGCCGCCGCCGCCATCCGCCGGGGGCGCAAGTTCAAGCAGGTGCTGGAAGGCGCGCGCGCGATCTTTCTGGCGCGCGGTTTCGAGGGCGCCTCGGTTGATGACATCGCGCGCGAGGCCGGAGTCTCCAAGGCCACGCTCTACGCCTATTTCCCCGACAAACGCCTGTTGTTCATGGAGGTCGCCCGCGCCGAATGCGCCCGGCAGGCCGATGAAGCCGTGCAGCTGATCGACCAGAACGCCCCGGCCGAGCTGGTGCTGACCGAGGCCGCCCGCCGCATCGTGGGCTTCCTCACCTCCGAATTCGCGCAAAAGGTGTTCCGCATCTGCGTGGCCGAGGCCGACCGCTTCCCCGAGCTGGGCCATGAATTCTACCATTCCGGCCCGCTTCTGGTGCGCGAGCGGCTGGTGGAATACCTGTCCAAGGCGGTGGAGCGGGGCGAGCTGGTCATCGAAGACCTGCCCTTCGCCGCCGACCAGTTCGCCGCGCTGTGCAAGGTGACGCTGCATGAACAGGTGATCTTCGGCGTCTCGCCCTGCTGCCCGACGCAGGATGCCGAGCGCGTGGCAAAAGGCGCCGTGCAGATGTTTCTGGCCCGTTACGGCAAGCGGTGAAGCGTCACTGCCCCGCCTGGTTGATCCATGCACAGCGCAAAATGCGTGGGATATGCGCGCAGAAACCGGCTCCAACTGGCATGACCCGCTGATTTCAGCAAACCGGGCAAGGCCTGACCCAACTTGGTCAAGGGCAGCCGATGCCCCTCCGCCTGCATCAGCACCTTAACCACCTCCGCGATCAAGGCAGCATCTCCCTTGGGCAGTGGCGGCACCGCTGCTTCCACCGCCAAAACCTCAAACTTCGAGCAACATTTCCGCCAATGCTCCGGCGCCTTGGCCTCGCCCAGACCGATCACCAGCACCCCCGCCTCGCGCAGATGGGTCGCCAGATGGCTGAAATCCCCGTCCGATGAGGCCACAACCACCCCCTCCACCTGCCCGGACTGCACCAGCGCCATGGCCTCGATGCACAGCAGCATATCCGCCGCATTCTTGCCGCGCCCGGCATGCACCAGCTTGAATCCCGGCGCCGCATCCCAGCCCGAAACCCGCGCCGCATCGCCATAAACCCGCCGGATCACCGGGTTGCCTTGCGCCAGACTGCGCGAAATCACCCGCCCCGCAAAGGCCGCCGACAGGTTCTCGCCATCCACCAGCAAGGCCAGACGCGGGCTCGCAACAGCAACGGCAGACAGCATGTTCATCAGGCAACCTCAGCGAAAACTCCCGCCAAGGTTGCCGATCATTCGGGCCTTTTCGTGGCCTTACTTCACTTTGGTCCAGCTTTGCGACTTGCAGATCAACCCGCCCGCCACACAGCCCGACAGCTTCATGCCATTGCCCGACACTTCGGCCTTGCCGACATAGATCTTGTCATTCGACGGCCGCCACACCTTGCCCTCATAGGCGCCGCCGCCCGCAGGCACCATGTCGATCACGATCGCTTTGCCGACATTGGGCGAGGCGTAATCCTTGCCATCCTTGAAGGCCTGCGTGATCTTGCCGCAAAAGGCCGGACCACAGGGCTTGATCGTCACATGGGCATAGGCGCCCGCATCTTCCTGCGTCTGCCAGACGCCTTCGATCGGATCGGCACTCGCCGCCCCCGCCGCCAGCATCATCACCGCCGCCATCACCAGTTTCCGCATGGGTTCCTCCTCCCGCTACCTCGGCCATCCTCACCCGAGGCCCCGGATTCCCGCAAGCATGACGCTACGGCCATGCCAAATCCCTTGCCGTCACGTCGCCCCCATGCGAAACCGCGCGCAACCAGCGCCTTCAGCGGAGCCTGCCATGATCCTCTACCCCGCCATCGACCTGAAAGACGGCCAATGCGTGCGCCTTCTGCGCGGCGAAATGTCCGCCGCCACCGTCTTTGGCGATGATCCCGCCGCCCAGGTCGCGAAATTCGAGGCCGCAGGCTGCGAATGGCTCCATCTGGTCGATCTCAACGGCGCCTTCGCGGGCCAGCCGGTGAATGGAGCGGCGGTCGAGGCCATCCTCGCGCGCTGCACCGTCCCGGCCCAGCTCGGCGGCGGCATCCGCGACATGGCCACCATCGAGATGTGGCTGACCAAGGGCCTCGCCCGCGTCATCCTCGGCACCGTCGCCGTCGAAAACCCGGCCCTCGTCCGCGAAGCCGCCCGCGCTTTCCCCGGCAAGGTCGCCGTCGGGATCGACGCACGCAAGGGCTTTGTCGCCACCAAAGGCTGGGCCGAGGAAACCACCGTGCAAGCCACCGACCTCGCCCGCAGCTTTGAAGACGCAGGCGTCGCCGCGATCATATATACCGACATCGACCGCGACGGCGCCATGCAGGGCCCGAATATCGAGGCCACCGAGGCACTGGCCCGCGCCGTCTCGATCCCCGTCATCGCCTCCGGCGGCGTCTCGCGGATGGAAGACCTGATCGCGCTCCGCGACACCGGCGTGATCGCCGGCGCCATCTCCGGTCGCGCGCTCTATGATGGCGCCATCGACCTCGCCACCGCCCTGCAAACCCTGAAACCCTGATTTCATCTTGGCCCCAATATCCTGGGGGTGAGCCGCTTGCGGCGAGGGGGCAAAGCCCCCTATCCTCCCGCTAACCCTTGAAGGCCCCACCATGCTGAAAACCCGCATCATCCCCTGCCTCGACGTGGCCGATGGCCGCGTGGTCAAGGGCGTGAACTTCGTGAACCTGATCGACGCGGGCGACCCGGTCGAGGCCGCCAAGGCCTATGACGCCGCCGGGGCCGATGAACTCACCTTCCTCGACATCCACGCCACCCATGAAAACCGCGGCACCATGTTCGATCTGGTCACCCGCACCGCTGAGCAATGCTTCATGCCGCTCACCGTCGGCGGCGGCGTCCGCACACCCGAAGACGTGCGCGCGCTCCTCCTCGCCGGGGCCGACAAGGTCAGCTTCAACTCCGCCGCCGTGGCCGATCCAGATGTGGTCGCCCGCAGCGCCGACCGCTTCGGCAGCCAATGTATCGTGGTGGCCATCGACGCCAAAACTGTGGCCCCCGGCAAATGGGAGATCTTCACCCATGGTGGGCGCAAACCCACCGGCATCGACGCCGTGGAGTTTGCCCGCACCGTCGCCGCCAGGGGCGCGGGCGAAATCCTGCTCACCTCCATGGACCGCGACGGCACCAAGGGCGGCTACAACCTGCCCCTCACCCGCGCCATCGCCGATGCGGTCTCCATTCCCGTCATCGCCTCCGGCGGCGTCGGCACGCTCGACCACCTCGTCGAGGGCGTCACCGAAGGCCATGCCTCCGCCGTGCTGGCCGCCTCAATCTTCCATTTCGGCACCTATACCATTGGCGAGGCCAAGGCCCATATGGCCGCCGCAGGCATTCCCATGAGGCTGCAATGACCATGGCTGCCATGAGCGAACTCCAGACCCTCGCCGCCACGATCCAATCCCGCAAGGGCGCCGATCCCGACAGCAGCTGGACCGCGAAACTCCTCGCCAAAGGCCCCGAGAAATGCGCCGAGAAATTCGGCGAAGAGGCCATCGAGGCCATCATCGAGGCCGTGAAGGGCGACCGCGCCAAACTGGTCTCCGAGGCCGCCGATGTGCTGTTCCACCTCCTCGTCATGCTCGCCGCCCGCGACGTGACCCTGGCCGAGGTCGAGGCCGAACTCGCGCGGCGTGCCGGCACCTCCGGCATCGCCGAGAAAGCCGCCCGCAGCTAGGCGCCCGATTTTTCGCAGAAAAATCGCCTCAAATCCCCAGCCGCGGGATCTCGATGGCCGGGCAGCGGTTTTGCACCACCTGCACCCCCGCCGCCTCCGCCTCGGCTGCCGCCTGCGCGTGCTCCACGCCCAGCTGCATCCAGATCGCCTTCAGCCCCGGCAGGGTCAGCGCCTCGGCCACCACGGCGGGCACCTCCTCGCTCCGGCGGAAAATATCCACCATATCAACGCCTTCGCCGATCTCGGCCAGGCTGGACCGCACCACCTCGCCCAAGGCCACCTGCCCCGCGACGCCAGGATTGACCGGGATCACCCGATAGCCCCTGCCCGCCAGATAGGCCGCCACCCGATGACTGGGCCGCTCCGGCTTGGGCGACCAGCCGACCACCGCAATCACCTTCACGCTGTCCAGAATCGACCGGATTTTCGCGTCATCTTCCATGCGTCACTCCTAGAAAAAAGCGCCCGCAGGCCAAGGCCCCGGGCGCAAGGTGTGGAACGAGGGACAGTAAACGGAAGGCACGGGAGTTCCAGACCCGCTTTCCATCACTGTGATATGGGAATCTTGCGATTCCGTTAAAGACCCCTCACCCTTTGGTCGCAAATATGTGACATCAGCGCTGGCTGACCGCATAGAGCGCCACCGCCGCCGCGTTGGACACGTTCAGCGACCCGAACCCGCCGCTGAAGGGAATGCGCACCAGATGGTCGCAGGTCTCGCGGGTCTTCTCGCGCAGGCCCGGCCCCTCGGCCCCCATCACCAGACCAATGGGCCGCCCGCCCGCCTGCGCCACGGCTTCGGCCACCGTCAGCTCCGCCTCGCCATCAAGACCCACCAGAATATAGCCCATCTCGCGCAGCTCGATCATCGCATCCGACAGGTTGCCCACCCGCAAATAGGGCTGCCGCTCCAGGGCGCCGCTCGCCGTCTTGGCGAGCGCCCCGGTTTCCGGCGCCGAATGGTGGCGCGGCGCGATCACCGCCCGGGCGCCAAACACCTCGGCCGAGCGCAGCACCGCCCCCACATTATGCGGATCGGTCACCCGGTCCAGCAGCACCACCAAAGGCGCCCCCTCGCCCGAGATCGCCACATCGGCAAGGCTGCCCCAGTTCAGCGGCTTCACCTCCAGCGCCGCCCCCTGATGGACCGAGCCCTCGTCGATCGGCACCTCGAACTTGCGCGGGTCCACGATCTCCGGCTCCATGCCCGATTGCGCAACCGCCTGTTCCAGCTTGTCAAACGCGTTCTTGGTCAAGACCAGCCGCAGCGTCTCGCGCGCCGGATTCATCAGCGCATCCCGCACCGCATGCAGGCCGAACAGCCAGACGGTCTCCTTCTCGGCCGCGCGCTTGGCGCGTTCCTTGTCGATCACCCAGGCCGGTTTCTTGGCGCCGCCGCTCATCAGATCACCCTCTTTGATGTGGCGCGGACAATGCGCCGGGGCCGCCCCCGGGTGCAAGCAAAAATCCTGCGATTTGCCTCTTGACGCCCCCCGCCCCCCCGGATACATCCCCCGTCAGTGGGCGACGTGCTGCAAGGTGCGGCAGCGGACTGTAACTCCGCCGAGGCGACTCGTGCCTGGTTCGATTCCAGGGTCGCCCACCATCTTCCTGAAATTGCTGGTCTATTTTGCGACACGCTTCGTGTCGCGCGCCGCTTGGCACCCGGCCCGTTGCGCCGCTATCCTCGCCGCAAAGGGGAGAGTGCCATGACCGACCGTTCCTATCGTTTCACCCATGCCATCACGCGCAGGCCTGCCGCCTCGATCACCCATGGCCTGCGCGCGGTCGATACCGGCGCGCCCGATCTGGCGCGCATGCAGGCCCATCACGATGCCTATATCGCCACCCTGCGCGAGACCGGCGCCACGGTGATCGAGCTGGACGCGCTGGAGCCTTACCCCGACAGCGTGTTTGTCGAGGATACCGCGCTTTGCCTGCCCTCCGGTGCTGTCATCATGCGCCCCGGCGCGCCCTCGCGTCTGGGCGAGGCGGCCGAGATGGCGCCGCATCTCGCCGCGCTTTATGGCGATCTTCGCCGCATCTCGGGCGCGGAGAGTTTCATCGAGGGTGGCGACATCCTGATGACCGAGACCGAGATCCTTGTGGGCCGCTCTGCCCGCACCAATGCCGCCGGCATCGCCGAACTGGCCGCCCTCACCGCCGATTGGGGCGAGGTGGTGCGCGAGGTTCACACGCCCCCCGGCGTCTTGCATTTCAAGACCGATTGCTCGCTTCTGGATGCCGAAACCATCCTCTCCACCCCCCGCCTTTCGGCCTCGGGCTGCTTCAAGGGCTACCGTCTGATCGACGTGGCCGAGGGCGAGGAGGCCGCCGCCAATACCATTCGCTTCAACGATCTGGTGCTGATGCCGGCCGGTTTCCCGCGCACCCGCGATGCCATCCTCGCGGCAGGCTTTACGGTGCGCGAGATCGGCAATTCCGAATGCGCCAAGCTGGATGGCGGCATGTCCTGCCTCTCGCTGCGGTTCACGCCCAAGGCCTGAATGGCAAGGGCCGGGACAATCGCCCGGCCCGGTTTCGTCAATGCCCGGCGGGCTGGTCCTTGTTGCCGAGGATAAGGCTTGCCCCGGCGCGCACCCCCTGCGCCTGATCCAGCACCAGCCGCTCGGTGTCGCGGGCGCGGGTCTCGGCCATGATCGCCTCGGCCTCCTCCGGCGTCTCGCCCAGGGCCAGCAAGGCCTCGCGGCCCAGAACCATCGCGCTTTCAAAGGTTTCGCGGATCTGAAAATCCGCCCCCGCCGCGATCAGCTCCACCGCATGGGCGCGGTCGAAGGCCCGGGCCAGCACCGGCACCAGCGGGAATTCGTGCTTCACCAGTTCCACGATGCGCGACACCGCCTCGCGATGGTCGGGGGCCACGATGATAGCCTGCGCCTGCCCCGCCCCCGCCGCATGCAGGATGTCCAGCCGGGTGCCATCGCCATACCAGACCTTGAAGCCGAACTCGCCCGCATCGCGGATCGCCTCGGCATCGCTGTCGATGATCGACAGCGCATGGCCGCGCGCCAGCAGCGGCTGGCTGACGATCTGCCCCACCCGGCCAAAGCCGATCAGCAGCACCCGCGCCTCCAGCCCGTCGGGGCTTTCCACCCCTTCGGTGCTGATCGCCGGTTTGGGCGCCAGCCGGTCATGCAGCATCACCATCAACGGCGTCAGCACCATCGACAGGATCACGATAGCCGCCAGATTGGCGTTCCACTCCGGCTCCAGAATGCCGAACTGCATCGCCGCCGCATAGAGCACAAAGGCGAATTCGCCGCCCTGCGCCATCAGCACCGCACGTTCCAGCGCTTCGGCATGGCTGGCCTTCGTCAGGCGCGCCACGCCGTAAATCACCAGCATTTTCAGCACGATAAAGGCCGGAACCGAAATGGCGACCACCTGCCAGTTGCGCGCGATCACCGCCAGATCCAGCGCCATGCCGACGCTGAGGAAAAACAGCCCCAGCAAAAGGCCACGGAAGGGCTCCACCTCGGCCTCCAGCTGATGCCGGAACGAGGATTCCGACAGCAGCACCCCGGCCAGAAACGCCCCCATTGCCATGGACAGCCCGCCCGCCTGCATCAGCACCGCCGCCCCCAGCACCACCAGCAGCGCCGAGGCCGTCATCACCTCACGCCCGCCAAACCGCGCCAGCAGCCGGAACATCGGGTCCAGCAGATAGCGCCCGGCGACGATCAGCGCCGCAATCGCGCCCAGCCCGATGCCCACCGCGCCCAGCCGGTCGGCCAGCGTCACCTCGGCTCCGCCCGGTGCCAGAAAAGCCACCAGCGCCAGCAGCGGCACAATCGCCAGATCCTCCAGCAGCAGGATCGCCACGATCCGCCGCCCCTTGGGCAAGGCCATGGCGCGGCGTTCCTCCAGCAACTGCATCACGATGGCGGTGGAGGTCAGCACAAAGCCCGTGCCCGCCACGAAACTCGGCACCAGAGGATAGCCCAGAACCACGCCCACCCAGACCAGCGTCGCCATGGCAAGCGCCACCTGCAACAGACCCAGCCCGAAAATCTCGCCCCGCATCGCCCACAGGCGCGAGGGCTGCATCTCCAGCCCGATGATGAACAGAAACAGCACCACGCCCAGCTCTGCCACATGCAGGATCGCCTGCGCATCGTGGAAAAAGCCAAGCCCATAGGGGCCGATGGCCAGCCCCGCCGCCAGATAGCCCAGCACCGAGCCAAGCCCGATGCGCCGGAACAACGGCACCGCGATCACCGCTGCCGCCAGAAGCACCACGATGCCCGTCAGATCGGCACCGCCGCCATGCTGGGCCGCGGCCGCCGCCGCCTCACTTGCTACTCCTGCCATCGTCACGCCTTCCCCAGCTGCCAGATCACCAGCGCCGCCAGCGCAGCCGGCACCAGAAACACCACCGCCAGAATCGGCGCCTCCTGCGCCACCGAATAGCCCGCCCGGGTCACACCGACCCACATATTCACCAATGCCACTGCCGCCCAGACCGGCACGAACCAGCGCAGCCCCTGCGCCACCCCGGCCAGATCATGCCCCCAAAGCCGCCCGAACAGCCCGAAGATCATGGCCAGCATCAGTCCGCCACAGATCACCATTATCATATGCATCGTTACCAGAACCTTTCTGTGCTGCCGCCCGGCATCCATTTGACCACGAAAATTTTGACGCCCTCGCCCGCAGCCTGTAGCGTGGCGCCAAGCAGAATACAGGCCGCACCATCATGTCAAAAGTATCCGCCCGCGCGCAAGTCTCCGGGTCCAGACCCGCGCCGTCCGGGCAAAAGTTCAATATTCTCGCCGTGGTGCAGGGGGGGCGGCTGCAATATGAGGCCGTGTTGCTTGCCGCCTCGCTGCGCCAGACCAACCCGGATTTCCAGGGCAAGCTGTATCTGGCCGAGCCCCAGCCCGGCCCGAAATGGTCCTTTGACCCCCGGGTCAGCGACCCCGCCACCCGCGAGCTGCTCGCCGCTCTGGGCGCCGAGATCGTGCCGCTGCACAATCAGGTCTATGGCGAGTGGTATCCCTATGGCAACAAGATCGAGGCGCTCTCCTGCCTGCCCGACGAGCCGTTCCTGTTTCTCGATACCGACACGCTGATCTGCGGCGATTTCAACAGCGTGGGTTTTGATTTTGCCCGGCCCTCCGCCTCGATGCGGCGCGAGGGCACATGGCCCGAGATCGAGCTGTATGGCCCCGGCTATGGCGCGATCTGGAAATCGCTGTATGACCGGTTCGGGCTGGATTTCGCCAGCAGTCTCGATCTGTCGCAGCCCGAGGAATATTGGCAGCGCTACCTGTATTTCAACGCGGGCTGGTTCTTCCACGAAAGCCCCCGGGCCTTTGGCGAGCGTTTTCTGGCTTGGTCGCGCGAGGTGCGCTGGAAGCATCCCGAAGAGCTGGTCTGCCAGAATTTCGACCCCTGGCTGGATCAGATCACCCTGCCGCTGGTGATCCATTCCTTTGGCGGCGGGCGTCCGGGGCCGGGCCTCGCCGGGCTGGACGGCGCGGTGACCTGCCATTACCGCAGCCTCAGCCTGCTTTACGCGCGCGAGGGCGACCATGCCGTCGCCGCGCTGGAGGCCGCCTGTGCGCCCAATCCGGTGAAGCGGGTGTTGAAGGACCATGAGCCCTTCAAGCGGCTGGTCTATCAGCCCAAAGGCCAGAAAGCCCGCGCGCTGTTTGATCGCAATGACCTGCCGAAACGCGAACAGGTGCTGCGCAATACCCTGAAGCGTGAAGGCTATTGGTTCCGGTAACGCCTGAAATGGCCGAGGCCAGCGCCAGTGCTTTTCCTGATCCGCCCGCCCCCATGGCCGAGGCCATTGCCGAGGTCATGTGGAAACGTCTCCACATCGGGCCGGGGGCCCGAAGCCACCGGCCAGCGCCCGCCCTCCGGGCGGCGGGCGCTTTGCGCCCACCGGGCGGGCTCTGGCCTCTCGCTCAAAGGCTGATCCGGTCTTGCGGCCCCGCGCCCACGCGGGCGGGGAAACGCGGTGCGTTTCCTGATCCGCCCGAGGCCGAACATTTTTCTGCGCATCTTCCCCTCGCCCAATGACCGAGGCCATTGCCGAGGTCATGTGGAACCGCTTCCACATCGGGCCGGTGGCCCGAAGCCACCGGCCAGCGCCCGCCCTGCGGGGGAGCGGGTGCTATCGCACCCACCCGGCGGGCGCGGGCCTGCGTCACAATGGTGGATCTGGTCTTGCGGCACCGCGCCCACGCGGGCGGGGAAACGCGGTGCGTTTCCTGATCCGCCCGGAACCCACAATTTCCCGACAGTTGCCAC
>NZ_JAEULU010000248.1 GCF_016792925.1 Gemmobacter sp. | reverse complement strand
GAGCCAGCCGCAGCGGCGGGCCAGCGCCTCGACCGGGGTTTCCACCTCCACCGCCATGCCGGCACGAAACCCGAGCGAGCGGCGCGCGCGCCAGAGGTCACGGCGCAGATGCAGGCCCGAGCGGCTGATCTTGGTGATCGGCGTCAGCAGCGGCAAGTGTCCGGCCCATTTGCGTTGCATGGCGCGGTAGCATTCAACGTAATCGGGGCCAAGCGCGCCGTGGAAGCGATCATTGTGGATGCAGGGCAGGCTGATGGCCCAGGCGCCGAGGCGGCGGTTGCGGGCCTGGGTCACGATGTCGGTGCCATACATGTGCCAGCCCGGAAGGCTTTCGTCAAAGCGCAGGCCGGAGGCGCGGCGCAGCACGATCAGCATCTCGTCATAGCTTTGCACCGGCTGCGGCTGTTGCGAGACACGCCCGACAATCTGCCCCAGCGAGGAGGACCAGACCGGCCCGTGATGCGCGCCATCCAGGCCCACGCCAAAGGCGCCGATCAGCGCCCAGTTCGGGTCCAGCGCAGCTACTTCAGCGATGCGGGCCTGCAAAAGCGCGTCCCAGCCCCGGGGCAGGAACACATCTTGATGCGCGAAAACCACGATCGGGGCAGAGGTCGCATCCAGCGCACGGTTATAGGCGGCGGCAGCGGAGGGCGCCCCCCATTCGCACTTCAGCGGCACATGAGCCAGCAGCGGCGAACGCGCCAGATTGGCAGCAAGGATGCTTTCGGAATTGCACGCCGCCGCAACCAACAGGTCAGACATGGCCGGCCCCCCGGATCAGTTGACCGAGCTTGGCGGCCTCGCGGTCGACGTCATGGCGCACCAGCACGCGGGCGCGGGCGGCCTGGCCCATGCGGGTCAGCGCGTCATGCGGGGTGTCGGCCAGCGTGTCGATGGCATCGGCCAAGGCCTGCACATCGCCCGCAGGCACCAGCCAGCCGGTTTCGCGGGTAACCAGTTCCGGCAGGCCTGCGATGGCGGTGGCGATCACCGGGCGCGCGGCGGCCATGGCCTCCATCACCACCATCGGCAGGCCCTCGGCGAAGGAGGGCAGGATCAGCGCCTGCGCCTCGTTCAGGGCGTGGCGCACCTGATCCTCGGCCAGCCAGCCGGTGAGGGTGACATGGCGGCGCAGGGTGTGCAGGTCGATCATCGCCTCCATCTCGCCGCGCAATTCGCCGTCGCCCACCAGCGTGACATGCAGGCCGGGGTTCAGCCGGGCGGCGATGGCGATGGCCTCGATCAGCAGGGGAAAGCCCTTCTGTTCGGAAAAACGGCCAATGGCGACCAGCCGCAGCTTGGGCGGCAGGGGTGCGGGATCGGTGAAACGGTCGGGCTCGATGCCGCAATGGATGACCTTGAGACGCGGCCAGGCCTGCACCCCGGTCCAGCGGCAGAGCTGGCTGCGGCCAAAGCTGGACACGGCAACGGTGAAGGCGGCCCGGCTGCATTTCTCGCCCAGCGAAAGGGCGCGCGGGGCGTCGAACTCTTCGGGGCCATGCACGGTGTAAGACCAGCGCGGCCCGCCAAGGATATGCGAAAGGCAGGCGACCGTGGCCGAATTGGTGCCGAAATGGGCATGCAGATGGGTGATCTGCAACTCGGCACAGCGGCGGGCCACGGTCGCGGCCTCGAACAGATAGATCAGATGCTTGAGCCGCAGCCGTGCCCGCCCGCCCATGCGCCATGTGGTTGCAAGCGCCTGCGCGCTGCGGATCGGATGGCGCAGGGCCATCGCCAGCCCGCCCGCCAGCAGCGCCAGTTTGCCCCGCTCCAGCACATGTTCGGTCAGCCGGTCTTCGCCCTTGTCATCGGGGTCTTTCAGGCTGCGCCGGTCGGACCGCATGGCAAAGCGGTGGATCTCGAATCCCTGACGCTCCAGCGCCTGAATTTCGCGCCGGATGAAGGTATGCGACGGGCGCGGGTAGGTGTTGACGAGATAGGCAATCTTCAAGATCAGGGTCCGGCTGGCGAGTTGGATGTGCATAACAGCAATGCCGGTGTGACAGAAGCCTGTGGCCGAAGAATGGCATGATTGACCACAGTATTGGGCCGCCCTAGGGTCGCGCCCATGTCAGATGCCCGATCCCCCCTGTTTTCCCGTGTGCTGCGCGGCTCTGCCCTGACGGCGGGGTCTTATGCGATCACCCAGGCGCTGCGCCTTGCGTCGAATCTGATCCTCGCGCGGCTTTTGTTCCCCGAGGCCTTTGGCCTGATGGCGCTGGTGTCGGTGTTTCTGGTCGGCCTTGCGATGTTCTCCGATGTGGGCATCGGCCCGGCGATTTCGCAAAGCCCGCGCGGGGATGAGCCGGATTTTCTGGATACGGCCTGGACAGTGCAGGTGCTGCGCGGGGTGATTCTCTGGGCGGCGACCTGCCTGCTGGCCTGGCCTGCGGCGCAGCTTTATGGCGCGCCGGAGCTGATGCAGCTTTTGCCGGTGGCGGGGCTGACGCTGTTGATCGGCAGTTTCAACACCACCCGCATCGACACGGCGAACCGCCATCTGCTGCTGGGGCGGCTGACTGCGCTGGACCTGATCGCGCAGATCACCGGGATCGTGGCGATGGTGGTGCTGGCTTGGCTCATGCGCTCGGTCTGGGCCCTGGTCATCGGGGCGCTGATCGGCACGGTGGCCAAGCTGGTGCTGACGCATCTGGGCTTGCCGGGCCATCGCAACCGCTTTCGCTGGGAGCCGAGCGCTGGACGCGAGCTGGTACATTTCGGCAAATGGATTTTCCTCTCCACCGCCTGCGGCTTTCTGCTGTCGCAGGGCGACAAGGCGATTTTGGGCGCCTATCTGCGGCTGGACGAGCTGGGGGTCTATAATATCGGCTATTTCCTCGCCTCGTTCCCGGTGCTGCTGGGCGGGGCGGTGACGGGGCGGGTGCTGATTCCGATTTACCGTGACCATCCGCCGGCGGCCAGCGCGGCCAATGCGGCGAAGCTGCGGCGTCTGCGTTTCACGCTGACCGGCACCATGCTGAGCCTGCTGGCGCTGATGGGGCTGGTGGGGCAACCGCTGGTCGGGCTGATGTATGATGCGCGCTATTGGCATGCCGGGGTGATCGTGGTGGCGATTGCCTGTGTGCAGCTGCCGCAGGTGATTGGCATGACCTATGACCAATCGGCCTTGGCGGCCGGAGATTCGCGCAATTACTTTCTGGTCATGGCACTGCGGGCGGCGCTGCAAAGTCTGGCCTTCTGGGCCGGGGCGGCGACGCATGGCTTGATCGGCGCGCTCATCGGGCAGTTTTGCGCGCTGCTGCTGGCGCATGGGCCGATTGTCTGGCTGGCGGCGCGGCACAAGGCCTGGGATGCGCGGCATGATCTGGGCTTTGGCCTGTTGGCGGCGGCGATCCTTGCGCTGGTGCTGTGGTGGAATTGGGCCGCATTTTCCGGACTTTGACGCGAGTTTGCCCTGAAAGGGCTGAAGTCGTGCCCAGATTTCGCCCAATTCCCTGCATAGCGTTAACACATCGGCAGTCGCGGGCCGGAAACAGAGGGCCGACCCGTGACTGTCGCAAGGTGATCAAGCGGGAGAGACAGGCCATGGCAATCGGTGTGATGCTTTCGGGGATTTTCTCGGGTCTGGGCGGCGTAGTCTGGATGCTGGCCTCGGGTTTCCCCGTGCTGCTGGCGCTGGTATGCTATCCCGTGCTGGGTTTGCTGGGGGCAGGGGCCTTCATCATGATCGCCACGCTGCGCCACATGATGCCGGTCGAGACCGCCGAGGAGCGTCACCAGATGGAGCCCGCCACCCAGGGCTGAGCATTCCGCTACGGAAAGGAAACAGTTGGCGGCAATGGCCGACTGCCCCATTTCGTTCAAATCTTGCCTCAGGATGCAAGCCCGGCACAGCGCCGGGCTTTTTTCATGGCCGAATCACTTTGTGCAACTGCGGCATGGTCTTTCCGCCCAATTCCCCCTAGGGTTGATCTACATCCAAATGTGGCATCATCTGGGTGAAGGCGTGGCATTTTTTCCCCTCATTATCAGGGTAAACAGTGGCGTAAGGTTACCAATCTGTGTCGCCAACTGCCCGGGCGAGCGGATAAAATGGGTCTTGGGGGCGTTACTTGTTGAGTGACCGCTATGTTCTGCAAATCGACCGGCCAAAGCCTTGAAAATCGGGCTTTTGGTGAAGCTGCCACGGTATCGCCAGTCCGCCCTTGGGGCGGCAATGTTCACGGGTGACGGACAATGACAATCAGCTATTCGCGCTTTCAGGGCGCGCGACCTGTCATGCTCGACACCTTGCCAACCAGCGCGCAGCCCGGCGACGCGGTGCCGCAGCATGTCCGCCGCACGGGGCTGTATCGCAGCTTCGTGAAACGCGCGCTGGACGTGACGGCCATCGTTCTGGCCGCGCCCATCGTGGTGCCCATCGTGGCGGCGCTGGCCTTTGCGGTGTCGCGCGATGGCGGCAAGGCCTTTTACACCCAGCAGCGGGTGGGCCGCCACGGCCGCGCCTTCCGCATGTGGAAGCTGCGCTCCATGGTGCCCGATGCCGATGAGCGGATGGAGGCCTATCTGGCCTCCAACCCCTTGGCGCGCGCTGAATGGGACAAGACCCAGAAGCTGAAGAATGATCCGCGCATCACCTCTTTTGGGCGGTTCCTCCGCAAAAGCTCGCTGGACGAGCTGCCGCAGCTTTGGAACGTGTTCATCGGCGATATGAGCCTGGTTGGCCCGCGCCCGATGATGCTGAACCAGCAGGCGCTGTATCCGGGGCTGGCCTATTTCGCGCTGCGTCCGGGCATCACCGGCTATTGGCAGACCGCCGGGCGCAACCGCACGACCTTTGAAGCGCGGGCGGAATATGATGCGGTTTACGAGCAAAACCTGTCGCTGGCGACCGATGCCGCGATTTTGGTGCGGACGGTGGGGGTTGTGGTCAACGGCACCGGCTGCTGACCCCTGATGCAGCCTTGAAAAAGCCGCTGCCAGATCGCGTCTGGCAGCGGCTTTTGCATCTGGGGCAGGTGGTTCAGAGGCCCAGTCTGGCAGCCAGAGGCAGCTCTCGCAGCCTTTGCCACAGCCGGTGCAGCAGGGGCAAAGGCTGGGCCGGGCGCAGGTGCAGATCGGGCAGCACGATGACCGGGCGAATATCCACCTCGCGCTGCATCTGGGCCGCTGAACGCAGCACCGGGTTCATCAGGTCCAGCACGAAGGCAAGGCCGATGGCTGCCACCAGCGCGCCAATGGTCCCGGCAATGGCCAGTTTCTTGCGCCCGCCACCGGCGGGATAGGGCGGCTCTACCGCGCGCTCCAGCAGGGTGAAATGTTCGGAGCGGTTCTCCTGCTCCAGCCGCAGCGCGGTTTCGGCCTCGGTGCGGCGGGCGGTGATGGCCGTGTATTGGCCCTGCAACTGTTCCAGCTGGCGGTCATAGGCGCTGAGCGTGCGCTCCACCTCGGGGGATTGCGCCACCCGCGCCTCGATGGCGCTGCGCTGGTCGGTCAGGGCCTGCGATTGCCGCTGCAACACGGCCTCTTGCGCGGCCAGCGTCTCGATCCGGCGGCGGTCGGTCTCGCGCAGACGCTCTTTCCCTTGCAGGGCGCTGCGCTCGGATTGCACGGCCAGCAAATCCTGCGCGATGCGGCGCAGATCGGTGTCGAGCGCGGTGATCGCGGCGGCGCCGTCATTTTCCAGCGTGCCCAGATTGGCATTCTTGTAAGCCGCGATTTCGGCCTCAAGGGCGGCGATCTGCCCGGCCACGCGCTGATCCTCGGTGGCAAAGAAATCCAGCGTTTCCTTGGCCTTGGTCGATTGCCGCTCGACCGAGAGGTCCAGCACGCCCTGGGCAAAATCATTTGCCAGCCGCGCGGCCTGCGCGCTTGATCCGAAGCGGGCGGTGATCATCAGCGCCGAAACCGGGGCCGAGCTGCCAAAGGCGGCCTCGCCCGCCCCGGCGATGTTCTGAAAGGTCACGGCATTGCGAAGCGCGTTGATCTGCTGATCTTCGGGCATGGCAGGCGGGAAAAGCGCGTGGCGCTCGGCCATGGCAAGCAGCGATTCGCGCGTGGTCAGCCTTTGCTGGATGGCCTGAATATTGGCGGCGGTATCATTGCGACGCGTGCTGTCGGCGCCATCCTGCACCACCGGGCTTTGCACCTGAATGACCGAGATCGCCTCATACATCTGCGGGCGCGACAGCGCGAACAGCGTGGCCAGCACGGCGCCCAGCAGGGTGAGGGCGGCAATCATCAGCTTGCGGCGGAACAGCAGGCTGAGAAATTCGTCAAAGGTCTGGATCGGGCCCATTGCGGCTCACTTCTTGCCGTAGCGGTAGCGGCGCAGGCTGCGTTCCTGCGCGCGGTTCAGGATGACGCCCATCAGCGTGGTGCGGCCCTCGAACAGGCGCTCGCAGCTGCGGATGTCTTCGGCGGTGGTGCGGGTGGCATCGGCGACCAGCAGCACGGCATCCACCTGTGGCAGCACGGAAATCACGTCATCCGACCCCAGCGCGGGCGGCAGGTCCAGCACCACGATGGAGGGAGCAAGATGATCGACCACGGCGCGCAGCGTCTCGGCGGTTTGCGGCGCCAGCAGGGTTTCGGCCGGGTTTGCGACCGCCTCGCCATTCAGCGCCAGCGCCAGATTGGGGCCGACGCGGCGCAGATGGCTTTCCAGCGGCTGATCGCCCGACAGCACCTCGCGCAGCGGCCCGGCCTGTTGCCCCAGCAGCCGCGCCAGATCGGGGTGGCGCAGTTCAAGGTCCAGCAGCACCGTGCGGCAGGACGGCACCCGCGCCAGCGACAGCGCCAGATTGGCGGCCACGAGGCTTTTGCCGCAGCCATGGGTCGGCGAGGTAACGGCGATGCGCGACCAGCCACGCTCTTGCATGGCTTGCAGCAGGCGGGTGCGCAGCATGTCGAACTGCGAGGTCACGGCATGTTGGCCGGGCTCTGGAAACAAACCGTTTCCGGCCAGAAAAGCGGGGTCGAGCCGCGCCGGGCTGAGCGACTCCCAGACCTTTTCGGGGCGATGCGGCGGCTGGGGCGGCGGGCTGTAGACTTCCATCAGGCCGGGGCTTGGCGGGGTGGCAGCAGGTTGCACGGCAGGCACATTGCGCGCCCGGAACAGCGAAATTCCGGCGCGGCGCTCGGCTGTGCGGCTTTCCAGCCGTTCGGTAAAATCATCATCGCTGCGCATGGAACCTACCATATCCGCGACGGCAAACCCATCAGATCCCAAGATCCTGTGTCTATTCATCGGCCGCACCGGGCTCCAGCAGGGTGGCGCAGCGTGGCGCCAAAGGTCATTACAAGGCCAGCGCATCGCAGGCCGCCAGACCGGACTTGCAGCGCGCATGGCCCTTGCCATCCGCGCATGAGGAATCGCCCGGGCCCCCGCCCAGTCCCGCAGATGTATCAGAACAGCCGGGCAAAAGGAAGCCTGCGCCCGGATTTGCAGGGGCTTGCGTGATGGTGAAAACACGGCCAAACCCTCAAAACCCCGTGAGAAAACCGGGGGAGCGGGAGGGCGGCGCGATGCGGGCAGCGGTGGTCGATGCGGTGGTGATCGGGCGCAATGAGGGCGCGCGGCTGGTCGCCTGTCTCGACAGTCTGGCCGGGCAGGTGCGGCAGGTGGTCTATGTGGACAGCGGCTCGACCGATGGCTCGGCGCAGGCGGCGGCGGCGCGCGGGGCGCGGGTGGTGCAGCTCGATATGACGCGGCCCTTCACGGCGGCGCGGGCGCGCAATGCCGGTCTGGCGGTGCTGGACGCGCCGGAATTCGTGCAATTCGTCGACGGCGATTGCGCGGTGCAGCCGGGCTGGGTGGCGGCGGCGGTGCAAGCCATGGCCGCGCATCCGAAAGCGGTGGTGATCTGCGGGCGGCGACGCGAGCGCCACCCGGAGGCTTCGGTCTATAACCGGCTTTGCGACCGGGAATGGGACACGCCGGTGGGCGAGGCCAAGGCCTGCGGCGGCGATGCCCTGATGCGTTTTGCGGCGGTGCAGGCAGCGGGGGGCTATGACCCCGGCCTGATCGCGGGCGAGGAGCCTGACCTGTGCCTGCGCCTCCGTCGCGCCGGGGGCGAGGTTTGGCGGATCGGGGCCGAGATGACGCTGCATGACGCGGCGATGACCCGCTTTGGCCAATGGTGGCAACGCAGCCGCCGCGCGGGCCATGCTTTTGCCGAAGGGGCGCAGCGCCATGGCGCGGGGCCGGAGCGGCATTGGCTGGCCGAGACGCGCCGCGCGCTGATCTGGGGCGCGGGCGTGCCGCTGGCGGCGCTTCTGGCGGGGCTGCTGCATCCGGCGGGCCTGCTGATCCTGCTGCTTTGGCCCTTGCAGGTCTTGCGCCTGTCGCGGCGCATGGGTGCCGAGGCGGCGCTGTTCACCGTGCTGGGCAAGCTGCCCGAGGCGCAGGGGGTGCTGGGCTTTCACCTGAACCGGCTGCGCGGGCGCCAGCGCGGGCTGATCGAATACAAGTGATCAGCGCGCTTTCAGCGCTTTCAGCGCCTCGCCCGGCAGGATGCGGAAACAGGCGGCATAGCGCCCGATCAGGCGGCGCGGGTTCGACATCATGCGCCAGGCCCATTCCATCGCGATTTTCTGCACCCATTCCGGTGCGCGGGTCTGGGTGCCCGCCAGAAAATCAAGCCCCGCGCCGATGCTGGCAAAGCCGACATGGGGCGCCAGCGCGCGCCCGCGCGCGGCCAGCCGTTCCTGCTTGGGCGCGCCAAGGGCGATGAAGGTGAGGCCGATGTCGCTGGTCTCCAGCAGGCGGAGCATGGAGGCGGCCTCGGTTCCTTCGGGGTCAAACCCCATCGGCGGGGCGATTTGCAGCGCGATCTCCAGCCCCGGCACCTCCGCGCGCAGGGCCTCGGCGGCGGCGGCGAGTGCGGCCTCGGTGCTGCCCAGCAGCGCCACTTTCGCGCCGGTCTGCGCCGCGACACGCGCCAGCGGCACCACCATTTCCGACCCCGGCACCAGTTGCACCGGGCGCCGGGCCAGCCGCGACAGCCAGACGATCGGGTTGCCATCCGCCACCACCAGATCCTGCGCGGCATAGGCCCGGCGGAAACTGGCATCGGTGTTCAGCTTCACGAGGTGATCGAGATTGATCGTCGCCAGTGCAAAACCCTGCCGGGCCGCCAGCCGCGCCTTCGCCTCGGTCAACAGGGCGGCGGCATGGGGCAGGTTGATGGTGATGGTGGTGTCGTCAAAGCGGAATTGCACGGGAACACTCGGAATTTGGGGCAATGCGCGGTGCTGATAGCACGGATTGCACCGTTTTGCAGGCTGGCTTCTGGGCGAAAACACTCTGTTTCCGCTGCGGGGCGGGTGCGGCGGGCGGCCAGAGTGGACAGGAGGCCCCCGGCTCGCATAGCGAGGGCGGATGATGGTTCCTGTTGCCCTGGTTGCCCCCGCTGTTGTCCCGCCCGCGACTGACCGCCTTGCCGGGCTGGATCTCGGGCGCTTTCTGGCCGCTTTTGGGATCGTGCTGACTCATGCGCTGGTGTCGCCAACCGATTGGGTGGGCAATCTGTCGCTGGGCTATTTTCACATCCTGACTGGCTGGCTGGCGGCGCAATCTGCGATGCGGGCGGGGGCATATCCGCTGCGGCGGCGGTTCTGGCGGCTGGCGCTGCCGTTTCTGGCCTGGTCGGCGTTTTATCTGCCGGTGGAATGGTGGATCGCCGATGCGGCGGGGCGGGCGGCGTTGCTGGGCAACCCGATGCTGCTGCTGACCGGGCCGTCGCTGCATCTGTGGTATCTGCCTTTCCTGATCCTGAGCCTGCCATTGGTCTGGCCCTTGGTGCAGGCCACGCGCGGGGCGCGCGGGCAGGTGCTGGCCTCTGCCGGGCTGGTGCTGCTGGGCGTGCCGCTGATGGCGCTGCATGGTGGGGGCGGCTTGCCCGTGCCGCTGCCGCAATGGGCCTTTGGCCTGCCGCTGTTTGCGGCGGGCATCGTGATGGCGCGGGCAGAGGCGCTGTCGCTGGCCGCGCTGGCGGCGATGGGCGCGGCGGGATGGGCGCTGACCGGCGCCTGGTGGGCGGCGCCGATGGGCCTCGGGGCGGGGCTGCTCTGCGCGGCGCTGCGGCGCCTGCCTTTGGCCGCGCTGCCCTGGCAGATCGGACGGACGGCCTTTGGCATCTATCTGCTGCATCCCTTTATGGCATTGTTCGTTTACAAGGCCCTGGGGACCGGGGTGCATTGGGCGCCCTTGACGCTGCTGAGCTTTGCGGCCTCCTGGGGGGCGACGGTGCTGCTGCTGCGGTTGCCTTTGCTGCGGGCCTTGGTCTGATGCGGGGCGCGGTGTTACAGTGGCGGCCCTTGGGCCGATGGCCCGGCTGAGGACGCGCATGTATATCACGCCCAACCCGATTGCCTGGCTTGTGCTGCTCAGCTGGCCGCTGGTCACCTATCTGTTCTTCCGCAAGATGACGCCGGACCGCGCGCTGATCTGGACGGTTCTGGGCGCCTATATGCTGTTGCCGCCGCTGCTGAAGATCGACCTGCCGGTGGTGCCCGATGTGACCAAGGATTCGCTGCCCGGCCTGATGGGCGTGGTGATGGTGCTGTTCGTGCTGCGCGACCGGCTGTCGCTGATCCCGCAAAGCTGGATCGGGCGGGGGCTGCTGGTGGTGTTCGTGCTGTCGCCCTTTGCCACGGTGCTGACCAATGGCGAGGTGATCCCGAAAGGCCCGCGCGAGGTGATCCAGGGCATGCGGATTTATGACAGCCTTGCCGCTGTCATCAATCAGGGCATTGAAATTCTGCCGTTTTTCCTTGCCCGCCGCTATCTGGCGACGGAAGAGGCGATGCGGAACCTGCTGCTGGCGCTGGTGACGGCGGGGTTGATCTATTCGGTGCCGATGGTGATCGAGACGCAATTGTCGCCGCAGATGAATGTGTGGATTTACGGCTATTTCCAGCATGATTTCTGGCAGACGGTGCGGGCGGGCGGCTATCGGCCCATCGTGTTCATGCCACACGGGCTTTGGGTCGCGTTTTTCGCTTTCATGGCGGCGCTGGCGGCGGCGACGGTGTTCAAGGTGGGGCCGGCGCTCCGGCGCCCGAAACAGGGGGCGGTGACGCTTTACCTGCTGGCGATGGTGGCGGCCTGCAAAAGCATGGGGGCCATTCTCTATTCCGCTGTGCTGATCCCGGTGATGCTGATGGCCCCCCGGCGCTGGCAGGTGCTGCTGGCCTCGGCGGTGGCGGTGCTGGTGATGACCTATCCCATCCTGAGGGGGGCGCATCTGATCCCGATGCAGGAGATCACCGAATTTGCCGGCAAATTCTCGGCCGACCGCGCGGCTTCGTTTCAGTTCCGGGTGGATAACGAGGAATTGCTGCTGGCCCATGCTGAACGCAAGATCTTGTTTGGCTGGGGTGGGTATGGCCGCAATATGGTGTATGATGAGTTCACGGGCCGGTCGAATATCGCCGATGGCATGTGGATCATCACCATGGGGATTTATGGTTGGACCGGCTATATCGCGCAGTTCGGGCTGCTGGTCTTGCCGCTTTTGCTGCTGGGGCGCGAGGTCTGGTCGCAGCGCAGCCCGGTATCGCCCTGGGTGGCCTCGGTCAGCCTGATTTTCGCGGCCAATCTGCTGGACTTGTTGCCCAATGGCACGCTGATCCCCTTTACCTGGCTGATGGCCGGGGCGCTGCTGGGGCAGGCCGAGGCGCTGGCGCGGCAGCGCAAGCTGGACCGGGCGGCAGATATTGCGGCGCAATGGCATCCGAAGGCCGGGCGGACGGTGATTTGAGGGCGGTGGCATGAAGGTCGATCTGGGGGTTTTTGCGCATGATGAGGCGGCGGGGATTGCCGCCGTGGTCAACGCGCTGCGGGCGCAGGCCGTGCCGGGGCTGGACCTGCGGATTTTGGTGCTGGCCAATGGCTGCCGGGATGAGACGGCGGCGCGGGCGGCAGCGGCCGGGGCCGAGGTCGCCGATCTGGCCGAGGGCGGCAAAAGCCGGACCTGGAACCGCTTCGTGCATGATCTGTCGCGCCCCGATGCCGAGGTGCTGATCTTTGCCGATGCCGATATTGCGCTGCCAGAGCCGGATGCCCTGGCGCGGCTGGTGGCTGGGCTGCAGGCAAACCCGGCGCTGCATGTGATGAACTCGCGCCCGGTGAAGGATATTCAGGCCCGGCCCGAAGGCTTGGGCTGGCAGGATCGGCTGATCGCCATGGCGGGTGGCACGCTGGACGATTGGCAAAAGGCGATTTGCGGCCAGCTTTACGCCATGCCCGCCGCCCGGGCGCGGGCGCATTGGCTGCCCATCGGCTTGCCGGTGGAGGATGGATTCCTGCGCGCCATGGTGTTGACCGATGCGCTGACGGCGCCAGAGGATATGGCCCGGATCGACGGCGCGGATGTCTGGCACATCTACGAATCAGAGCGCACGATCCCGGCGCTGATCCGGCATCAGGTGCGCATCGTCATCGGCTCGGCGATCAATATGGCGGCATTTGAAACAATCCGTGCCGCGCCCGCCTCCAGCCGCGCGGATCTGCTGCGACAGGCGGCGGGGCAGGAGGGCTGGCTGGCGGCGGTGATCCGCAAGCGGCTGCCGCGCTTTCCAGATGGTTGGGTGCCCCTGCATTTTCTGGTGAAGCGCAGCCAGAATCTGCTGCGCGCCCCGCGCAGGCTGTTGCGCCCAAAGGGAATTTTGCTGCTGGTGGCCGGGTTCGGCTTTGATCTGATTGTCTATGTTCTGGCGCAAATCCGCATGGCGCGCGGCACCGGCGCCGGGCATTGGTAGCCCGCGGTGCCGCACTCGGGCGGGCATTCTGGCGCGAATGCGGCGGAACTGTGGCATTGTCCCTTGCGGGGGGATGATCGGCACAGCATTCCCCCTCGGGTATCGTGAAGGGTTCCTTTACGGTAAAATCCCCATATTGGACTGGCGCTTGCCAACTCCCAGTTTCGGGGGCTCTTGGCGATTTGTGACAGACGTGACGGGAAGTGCAGGGTGATGATGACGGATCGGGCGGTGGATCGGCACGAGGTCGCGGATACGGATATTGCGATTGTCGGCATGGCGGCGCATCTGCCCGGTGCGGCCTCGATTGTTGACTATTGGGAAAATCTGCGCGCGGGCGTGGAGAGCATCCGCCACCTGACGGAGGCGGAGCTTTTGGCGAATGGCGAAAGCCCGGCCCGGATGCGCCACCGCAATTTTGTGCCCGCCGCCGCGATTCTCGACAATTTTGCGCATTTCGATGCCGATTTCTTTGGCTTCTCGCCGAAAGAGGCCGCCGTCCTCGATCCGCAGCACCGGCAGTTCATGGAAGTGGCCTGGGAGGCGATGGAAAATGCCGGCCACACGCCCGAGGGATTCAAGGGGCCCATTGGCGTTTATGCCGGCTGCGGCATGGGATCATATTTCTATTTCAACCTGTGTTCCAACCGCGATCTGGTGGAAAACACCGGCATGTTCCTGCTGCGCCATACTGGGAACGACAAGGATTTTCTGGCCACGCGGGTCAGCCATATCCTTGATCTGAAAGGCCCGTCGATCAATGTGCAGACGGCCTGTTCGACCAGCCTTGTGGCGGTGCATTACGCGGCGCAGGCGCTGCTGAGCGGCGAATGCGATATGGCGCTGGCGGGCGGTGTCACCATCGAGCTGCCGCATGGCCGGGGCTATGTGTTCAATGAGGGCGAGATTCTGTCGCCCGACGGCCATTGCCATGCGTTTGACCATCGCGCGCAGGGCACGGTGTTCGGCTCGGGCGCGGGCTGTGTGGTGCTGCGCCGGGCGGTGGACGCGATCCGCGATGGTGATCATATCTGGGCGATCCTCAAGGGCTCGGCGGTCAATAACGATGGCGCGGCCAAGGCGGGCTATCTGGCGCCTTCGGTCGAGGGGCAGGCGCGCTGCATCGCTGAGGCGCAGGCAGTGGCGGGGGTGACCTCGGATACGGTGGATTATGTGGAATGCCACGGCACCGGCACCTTCCTCGGCGACCCGATCGAGGTGGCGGCGCTGACTCAGGGCTTTGCCGAAAGCGCCGAGACGGTGGGCACCTGCCGCATCGGCAGCGTGAAAACCAATATCGGCCATCTGGATACGGCGGCCGGGGTGGCCAGCCTGATCAAGGTGGCGCTGAGCCTGCATCACCGCGAAATCCCGCCCAGCCTGGGCTATGAGGCGCCCAATCCGGCGATTGATTTTGAATGTTCGCCCTTTCGGGTGAATGACCGGCTGACGGCATGGGAGGGCAAGGCCCATCCGCGCCGGGCGGGCGTCAACAGCCTTGGCGTGGGCGGCACCAATGCCCATGCCGTGCTGCAAGAGGCCCCGGCGCGGGCGGCGAGCGAGGACAGCCTTTGGCCGTTCCAACCGCTTGTGATCTCAGCGAAATCCAAGGCCGCGCTGGACGCTCAGGCGGCGGCTTTGGCCGCACATCTGCGGGCGCATCCCGAACAGCCGCTGGCCGATGTGGCCTATACGCTGAAGGAAGGCCGCCGCGCCTTTGAAAAGCGCCGGGTGCTGGTGGCCTCCAGCCATGCCGAGGCGGCGGATTTGCTGGAGGGCAAAGACCCGCGCCGCGTGTTCAACCATGACCATCTGGATGCGCCGGAGGCGGTGTTCATGTTCCCCGGCGGCGGGGCGCAATATGCGGGCATGGCGCGCGATCTGTATGACACCGAACCGGAATTCCGCGATTGGATGGATCGTGGCCTGGCGATTTTGCAACCCAAGCTCGATTACGACATCCGCGCCCTGTGGCTGCCCGAAGCGGGGGGCGAGGCGGCGGCGAATGACCGGCTCAAGCGCCCTTCGGTGCAATTGCCGCTGATCATGATCACCGAATATGCGCTGGCAAAGCTGTATGAAAGCTGGGGCGTGACGCCCGCCGCGCTGATCGGGCATTCGATGGGCGAGAATACGGCGGCCTGTCTGGCGGGCGTCATGAGCTTTGAGGATTGCATCGGGCTGGTGCATCTGCGCGGCCAGTTGTTCGACACCGTGCCGCCGGGCGGCATGCTGTCGGTGCCGCTGGATGAGGCGGCGTTGCGCCCGCGCCTGACCGGCGATCTGGATATGGCGAGTGTGAACGCGCCGGGCCTGTGCGTGGTTTCCGGCCCTGATGCCGCGCTGGCCGCGCTGGCGGAGGCGCTGGCCGCCGAGGAGGTGGAGACGCAACGCATCGCCATCGACATCGCGGCGCATAGCCGGATGCTGGCGCCGATTCTGGGGCGCTTTGGCGATTATCTGCGCTCGATCAGCCTGAATGCGCCGCAAATCCCGATCATCTCCAATGCCAGCGGTGTGGCTCTGACGGCGGAACAGGCCACCAGCCCGGATTATTGGGTGGCGCATCTGCGCAACACGGTGAATTTCCGGCAGGGCATGGCGCATCTGATGGAAGACCCCAACCGGGTCTATATCGAGATGGGGCCGGGCCGCGCGCTGTCTTCGCTGGCGCAGGCCAATGGCGTGGCGGCGGGGCAGGTGGTGCAGGCCTTGCGCCACCCCGAGCAAAAGATGCCGGATGATCAATGGCATATCGCCACGATTGCGCGGCTTTGGGCCTGTGGTCTCACGCCCGACTGGTCGCCCATCTGGGCCGAGGCGCGGCGCAACCGGGTGGTGCTGCCCAGCTATGCCTTTCAGCGCAAATCCTATTTCATCGAACCCGCCGCCCCGCAGGCCGTGGAGGCCGAGGCGCTGCCAATGCGGCAGGAGGATCTGGCGCAATGGGGCTGGCAGCCGGTCTGGCGTGCCCGCGACATCGAGGAAAGCGACCCCGCGCCGCATGGCTGGCTGGTCTTTGCCGATGAGGCCGGGCTGGCCGCGCCGGTGATCGCGGGTCTGCGTGCGGCGGGCCATGCTGTCACCGTGGTGCGCATGGGCGATGCCTTTGCCCGCGATGGCGAAGGCAATTACCTGCTGAACCCCGAACGCGGGCGCGAGGGCTATGACGCGCTGATCCGCGATCTGGTGGCGCATGGTCGCGCCCCCGACCGGATCGCGCAGTTCTGGCTGGTGACGGATCGGGAAACCTTCCGCCCCGGCTCCAGCTTCTTCCACCGCAATATCGAGGCGGGGTTCTATGCGCTGATGTTCCTGGGGCAAGCCATGGCCGAGGAAAACCTGCCGCGCCCGATCCATGTGACGGTGGTGACCTCGGGGGCCGCGCAGGTGAAGGCCGAGGGGCTGCCCTACCCGGAGAAGGCCGCGATTGCCGGCCCGGCCAAGGTCATGCCGCGCGAGCTGCCGGGGCTGACGGTGGCGACGCTGGATGTGGTGCTGCCGCTGGCGCCGAAGGGCTGGCGCGCCAAGGCGGATGCGGGCGCGATGGAGGCCTTGGCGGCGCAGGTGCTGGAGGAATTGCTGGCGGTGGCGGAAAACCGCGCGGTCGCGCTGCGGGGCGACAAGCGGCTGGAGCGCGGCTTGAAGAAACTGCCGCTGCCGCAGGCGGCCCTGGCGCTGCCCGAAGGCGCGCCGGTGCTGATTACGGGGGGCTTTGGCGGCATCGGCCTGACGCTGGCCGAACGGCTGGCGGTGGAGGCCAAGGCGAAAATCCTGCTGATCGCGCGCCGCGAATTGCCCCCGCGCGACCAATGGGCGGCGCATCTGGCGCGGCGGGGCGCGGCAGACCCGATCGGGCGGCGCATTCTGGCCGTGCAGCGGCTGGAAAGCCTGGGCGCGCAGGTCATGGTGGCGCGCGCCGATGTTTGCAATGCCGAGGAAATGCGCGCGGCCCGTGCTGCGGGTGAAACCGCCTTTGGCCCGTTCAAGGCGGTGATCCATGCGGCGGGGGTGGTGGATGACGGCCCGCTGCTGACCAAGACCCCGGCCTCGGTCGAGGAGGTCTTTGCGCCCAAGCTGCACGGCACCCATGTGCTGCACGACCTGTTCCCCGATGGCGCCATTGATCTGATGGTGCTGTTCGCCTCCACCTCCACCCTCACCGGGCCTGCGGGCCAGGTGGATTATGTGGCGGCGAATGAATATCTCAACGCCTATGCGCAGGGGCGCGCGGGCGGCAAGACCCGCGTGCTGGCGCTGAACTGGGGCATCTGGGCCGATGTTGGCATGGCGGCCGAGGCCTTGGCCGACCGCAGCGGCACGCAGGTGCAGGCGCCGAAACTGCCGGTCTCAAGGCCGATGCTGGAGGCCTCGACCTATGATCGCAAGGGCGCGCGGCTGTTTGAAACCCGGCTGACGGTGGAGCGCTGGATTCTGGATGGCCACCGCACCAAGGCGGGGCAAGCGCTGATCCCCGGCACCGGCTATCTGGAACTGGCCGCCGAAGCCGCCGCCGAAGAGGGCTGGAGCGGCTTCGAGCTGCGCGACCTGACCTTCTTCCGCGCGCTGGACGTGGCGGACGACGCCCCGCGCGACATGCGGCTGCGGCTGACGCCTTCGGAGGAGGGGTTCGGGCTCGAGGTGCGCTCGGCGCATGAGCTGCGCGGGCGCAGGGGCTTTGCGCTGAATGCACAGGCCCGGCTGATGCCGGTGCAGGGCAAGGCCGGGCAGGTGGATCTGGCGGGGATCGCGGCGCGCTGCGGCAGGCCGGTGGAAGACCCGCGCGGCATTCGCTCGCCGCAAGAGGAGCATCTGAACTTCGGCCCGCGCTGGCGGGTGCTGCATCGCATGGCGCTTGGGCAAGGCGAGGGGCTGGCGATGCTGACGCTGCCCTTGGCGGCGCAGCCCGATCTGGCGCAGGGCTGGCTGATGCATCCGGCGCTCATGGATATTGCGACCGGCTGGGCCATGGGGCTGATCTCGGGTTATCGCCCGGATCACCTCTGGGTGCCGGTCTCTTATGGCCGGGTGCGCGCTTGGGCACCGCTGCCCGCGCGGGTGCATAGCTGGGTGCGCAATGCGGCGGCCAACCGGGGCGAAGGCCCGGTTGCGGTGTTCGACATCACGCTGACCGATGAAAGCGGACAGGTTCTGGTGGAGATCGAGGGCTTCACCATCCGCCGTCTGGAGGCGGGCTTTCGCATCGCGGCCCCGTCCGAGCGCGAGCTGGAGTTCGACGATGCCGAGGGCGCCAAGCCCAACTCGCCGCAAGAGGAGCGCCTGCTGCACAACCTGTCGCAGGGCATCCGGGCCGAGGAGGGGGCAGAGGCTTTCACCCGCGCCTTGGCGACCGGGGCTTCGCACGTCATCGTGTCCTCGCTGGATGTGCCAGCGCTGATCCGTCAGGCCGATCGGGCCGAGGCGGCGCGCCCCGAGGGGCAGAGCTTCGCCCGCCCCGATCTGGACAGCGCCTATCTGGAGCCGCGCAACGATATTGAACGCACGCTGGTGGGCTTCTGGCAGGAGTTGCTGGGGGTGGGGCAGGTCGGCGTCGAGGATGATTTCTTTGCGCTTGGCGGCCATAGCCTCATCGCGGTGCGGCTGTTTGCCATGGTGAAAAAGGCGTTCCGGGTGGAATTTCCGATCTCGGTTCTGTTCGAGGCGCCGACGATTGCCGCCTGCGCCGCGCTGATCGAGGAGCAGATCGGCCCGCAAGACAGCAGTGCCCCTAAAGCCGAGGCCCCGCGCCGCCGCTTCACCCATCTGGTGCCGATGCATGAGGGCGCGGGCGCGGCCAAACAGCCGTTCTTCCTGGTGGCTGGCATGTTTGGCAATGTGCTGAACCTGCGGCATCTGGCGCAGCTTCTGGGCGGCGACCGGCCCTTCTATGGCTTGCAGGCGCGTGGGCTCTTTGGCGAGGATGCGCCGCATGCCACGCTGCCCGAAGCCGCCGCCGATTACATCGCGGAATTGCGGCAGGTGCAGCCGCATGGCCCCTATTTGCTCGGCGGCTTCTCGGGCGGGGGGCTGACCGCCTGGGAAATGGCGCGGCAGTTGGAGGCCGCGGGCGAGGAGGTCTCGGCGCTGGTGCTGCTGGATACGCCTTTGCCGATGCGCCCGCCGCTGTCGCGGCTGGACAAGGGGCTGATCAAATGGGCCGAGCTGAAGGCGCGCGGCCCCGGCTATCTGCTGGATTGGGCCAAGGCCCGCTGGGCCTGGGAGCTGCAAAAGCGCCGCCCGCAAGCGATGACCGAGGTTGCGCATCAATTCCACAATGCCGAGATCGAGGCCGCTTTCCGCGCGGCGATCTCGGTCTATGCGCTGCCGCTGCGCAAGGGGCCGACGGCGCTGTTCCGCCCGCCGCTGGATCTGCGCTGGCAGGTCTCGAACGGGCAATGGGTCAGCGGCGCCAAGGAATATGTGTTTGAGGACAATGACCTGACCCGCTTTGCCCCGGCGCTGACCGTGCATGAGGTGCCGGGCGATCATGACTCCATGGTGCTGGAACCCAATGTGCGGGTGCTGGCAGCCCGGCTGCGCGAGGTGATCGCGGCGGCCGAGGCGCGCCCCGTTGATCTGCGCGAGGCGGCGGAGTGATGGCGACGGTTCTGACGGTCATCCTCAATTGGCGCACCCCCGCCATGACGCTGCAATCCTGCGAGGCCGCCTTGCGGGCGATGGAGGGCATCTCGGGCGCCATCACCATCGTCGATAACGACAGCGGCGACGGGTCTTTCGAGACGATCCGCGCCGAGGTCATGGCGCGCGGTTGGGACATGGGCGCCGTGCCGGTGCAGGTGATTCAATCCGGGCGCAATGGCGGCTTTGGTGCGGGCAATAATGTGGGCATCCGGGCCGGGCTGCCGGGCGGGGCGCGGCCCGATTATGCCTATATCCTGAACTCGGATGCCTTCCCCGCCCCCGATGCGATCCGCGCGCTGCTGTCCCATCTGGAGGCGCATCCGCAAACCGGCTTTGCGGGCAGCTTCATCCATGGCACCGATGCCGTGCCGCATCGCACCGCCTTCCGCTTCCCCTCGGCCTGCGGCGAGTTGGAGGGGGCGGCGCGGTTCGGCCCGATCTCGCGGCTGTTGAAACGCCATATCGTCGCGCAGCCGATCCCGGAGGTGACGGGCCGGGTGGATTGGCTGGCGGGGGCCAGCCTGATGATGCGGCAGGATGTGCTGGACCGGATCGGCCTCTTTGATGAGGTGTTTTTCCTGTATTACGAGGAAACCGACCTTTGCCTGCGCGCGGCGCGGGCGGGGTGGCCCACCGATTATGTGCTGGAAAGCCGGGTGGCCCATATCGGCTCTGCCTCGACCGGCATGAAGACCTGGGCGCGGATTCCGGGCTTCTGGCTGGATAGCCGCCGCCATTATTTCACCAAAAATCACGGGCATATCTATGCCGCTGTCGCCACGCTCGCCCATGTTGCGGGCGGGGTGTTCTGGCGCTTGCGTCTGCTGGTGCAGCGCAAGGACCGGGGCGATCCGCCGCATTTTCTGCGCGATCTGATCGTGCATTATCTGGGGCGGGCTGGGCAGGGCGGGCCGGGGGCAGCCTCGGCCAAGGTGAAGATCAGCCCCGAAGGATAGGGGCATCGCTGGCCGCAGGGCTGGCAAGGAGTGCAAGATGAACCCGTTTTCCTGTATCCTCATCGGCAATGAAAGCCTGACGCGCGAATGTGGCGCAGCGCTGATCGCGCGCGGGCATCGCGTGGCGGCGCTGGTCACCCGCAATCCGGAGGTGGCGGGATGGGCGCGCGGGCAGGGCCTGCCGGTGATCGCGCAGGAAAAGGGGTGGGAGGCGCAGGTGCCCGCCGTGGATTGGCTGCTGTCGGTCGCCAGTCTGTCGCTCGTGCCAGAGGCCGCCTTGGCCCGGGCCGCCAAGGGCGGGGTGAATTTTCATGATGGCCCGCTGCCGCGCCATGCCGGGCTGAACGCGCCGGTCTGGGCGATTTTGGCGGGCGATGCGCAGCATGGCATCACCTGGCACCGGATCACGGCGGGGGTGGATGAGGGCGCCGTGCTGGTGCAGCGCCTGTTCGACATCGCACCGAATGACACCGCGCTGACGCTGAACACCCGGTGTTTCGAGGCGGCGCTGGACAGCCTGCCCGAGCTGTTCACCGCCCTGGAGCAAGACGTGCCGGGCGTGGCGCAGGATTTCACGCAGCGCAGCCTGCATCAACGCGCGGATCGCCCGGCGGCGGCGGCGCGGCTGGATTTCAGCCAAAGCGCCGAAAGCGTCGCGGCGCTGGTGCGGGCTTTGGATCATGGCAGCTACTGGAACCCGCTCACTTGCGCAAAGCTGTGGGATGGGCGGCGGTTTGTGCTGGCGGGCGGGGCGGAGGTTGTGCCGGGCGCCGGTGTGCCGGGGCAGGTTCTGGCGGCCTCGGAGGAGGCGGTGACGGTGGCCTGTGCCACGGGCGCGGTGCGGCTGTCGCGGCTGACCTGCCAGAAGGGCTTCCCGGTCTCGGGGCTGAGCCTGCCGAACCCGATTTCCGGCGGGCCGGAGGCGGCGGCGCTGACGGCGGCCTTGGCGGCGGTGGCCCCGCAGGAATTGCGGCTGCGCAAGGCATTGCTGGCGCTGGACCCGGCAGAGGTGCCCGGCGCATCGGAGGCCAGCGCGCCGGAATTCTGGCAAGCCCTGCCGCTGGCGCTGCCCTCGCTGGCGCTTGGCGCCCTCGCGGCGGTGCGGCTGGCGGGCAAGACCGAGGCCGATCTGGCCGTGGCGGTGGCGCCCGAGGCCGGGATCATCGCGGATTGGGCGCCGCTGCGCGTGACGGCCTCTGGTCCGGTGGCGCAGGCGGTGGCCTCGGTTGAGGCCGCGATGGCTGGGGCGCATGGCTTCGCGCTCGACCTTCTGGCGCGGGACCGGCGGTTGTTCGGCCTCAAGCCCCCGGCCTTCGGGATCGGGGCTGCGCCGATTTCCGGCACGGTGGTGACGCTCGCCCCCGATGCGCTGCATTATGATGCGAGCCGCCTGCCGAAAGCGCAGGCCGAGGCTTTGGCCGCGCGGATTGGGGCCTTTGTGGCGGCAGAGGATGCGCGCGTCGAGGCGCGCCCCGTGCTGAGCGAGGCCGAGCGCGAGGCGGCGCTTTACGCCCCGAACCGCACGCAAAAAACCTATGATTCAAGCGTTTGCATTCATCAGGCCTTTGAGGCGCAGGTGGCGCGGACGCCCGATGCCGTCGCCGTGGTGTTCGAGGGCCAAAGCCTGACCTATGCCGCCTTGAACGCCCGCGCCAACCGCGCCGCCCATGTGCTGATCGGAATGGGGGTGCGGCCCGGCACCTTGGTGGGCCTGCATTGCCGCCGCTCGCTGGATCTGCTGGTGGGGGCCTTGGCGATCTTCAAGGCGGGCGGCGCCTATGTGCCGATGGACCCGGCCTATCCCGCCGACCGCACCGCGCTGTTCATCGAGGATAGCGCCTGCCCGGTGATCGTGACGCAAAGCGCGCTAGAGACGGGCCTGCCGCGCTCGGTCGATTTGCTGTGCCTTGATGCCGATGGGCGGCTGGCGGGCGCGGATGATCGCAACCCGCAAAGTGGCGTCACCAGCGCCGATCTGGCCTATATGATCTATACCTCCGGCTCGACCGGGCGGCCCAAAGGGGTGATGGTCGAACATCGCAATGTGGCGAATTTCTTTGCGGGCATGGATGACCGCATCGACCATGCGGCGGGGGCGGTCTGGCTGGCGGTCACCTCGCTGTCCTTCGACATTTCGGTGCTGGAGCTGTTCTGGACGCTGGCGCGCGGCTTCAAGCTGGTGCTGACCAGCGATGAAAACCGGGCGCTGGTGTCGAACGGGCGCATCGGCTCGGCCAAGGGGATGGAGTTCTCGCTTTACTATTGGGGCAATGACGACGGCGCCGGGCCGAAGAAATACGAATTGCTGCTGGAGGGCGCGAAATTCGCCGACAGCCACGGCTTTTGCGCGGTCTGGACGCCAGAGCGGCACTTTCACGCCTTTGGCGGCCCCTATCCGAACCCGGCGGTGACCGGGGCGGCGGTGGCTTCGGTCACCCGGAATATCGCGGTGCGGGCGGGCTCGGTCGTGCTGCCCTTGCACCACCCGGCGCGGGTGGCCGAGGATTGGGCGGTGATCGACAACCTGACCAATGGCCGCACCGGGCTGGCGGTGGCCTCGGGCTGGCAGCCTGATGATTTCGTGCTGCGCCCCGAAAACACCCCGCCCGACAACAAGGCCGCGATGATGCGCGGCATCACGCAGCTGCGGCAGTTGTGGCGCGGCGAAGCGGTTGAATTTCCAACGAAAACCGGCACCTTTGGCGTGGTGACCCAGCCCCGCCCGGTCTCGAAGGAGCTGGAGGTCTGGATCACCACGGCGGGCAATCCGGCCACGTGGCGCGAGGCGGGCGAGAATGGCGCGCATGTGCTGACGCATCTTCTGGGCCAAAGCGTCGAGGAGGTGGCGGGCAAGATCGCCCTCTATCACGAGGCGCTGCGCAAGGCGGGCCATGATCCGGCGCGCTTCAAGGTGACGCTGATGCTGCATACCTATGTCTGCCGCGACCGCGAGCAGGCGCGGCGCGTGGCAGAAGGCCCGATGAAGGCCTATCTCGCGGCGGCGGTGGGACTGGTGAAACAATATGCCTGGGCCTTCCCGGCGTTCAAGAAACCGCAAGGCATTGAAAAGCCCGATGACATCGACCTGCGCAGCCTGTCGGGCGAGGAGAATGAGGCGATCCTCGATTTCGCCTTCCAGCGCTATTTCGACGATTCGGGCCTGTTCGGCACGGTGGAGGATGCGCTGGACCGGGTGGAAAGCCTGAAGCGGATCGGCGTGACCGAGGTGGCCTGCCTGATTGACTACGGCATCGCGCCCGAGGTGGTGATGGAGGGCCTGTATCCGCTGGCCGAGGTGCTGCGCCGCGCCAATGCGGGCGGGCAGCCGGAGGCGGATGATTACTCGATCGCGGCGCAGATCATCCGCCATGGCGTGACGCATCTGCAATGCACGCCCTCGATGGCGCGGATGATCCTGATGAACGAGGAAGCCAAGGGCGCGCTGGCCGGGGTGCAAACCCTGATGCTGGGCGGCGAGGCGCTGCCGGGGGCCTTTGTGCGCGAGTTGCGCAAGGTCACGCCCGCGCGCATCCTGAACATGTATGGCCCGACCGAAACGACGATCTGGTCCACGGTCGAGGCGGCGGGCGAGGGCGAAGGCGTGGTGAATATCGGCACAGCCATCGCCAATACGCAGGTCTATGTGCTGGATGACAGCCTGAACCCGGTGCCGCCGGGCGTGGCCGGCGAGCTGTGGATTGGCGGCGATGGCGTGACGCGCGGCTATTGGCAGCGCGAGGATCTGACAGCCGAGCGTTTCAAGCCCGATCCCTTCGTGCGCGAGGGCGCCTGCCCTTGGGGCGCGCGGATGTATCGCACCGGCGATCTGGTGCGGCTGCGCGGCGATGGCAAGCTGGATTACCTGGGTCGCGCCGATTTTCAGGTGAAGCTGCGCGGCTATCGCATCGAGCTGGGCGAGATTGAAAGCCGGTTGGAGGCATTGCCGGGGGTTCAACAGGCGGTGGTTCTGGCGCGCGAGGATCAGCCGGGCGACCTGCGGCTGGTGGCCTATGTCACCGGCTCGGGCCATGAGGCCGGGCTGAAACCGGCCCTTGCCGCCGTGCTGCCCGAACATATGGTGCCCGCCCATATCGTGACGCTGGATCACTTCCCCCTGACGCCGAACCGCAAGGTGGATCGCAAGGCGCTGCCCGCACCAAGGCTTGCCGTGGCCGAGCCGGTGGTGCATGAGGCGCCCGAGACCGATCTGCAATCGCAGATCGCAGCCGTGTGGCAAAAGGTTCTGGGGGTGCCGAAAGTGGGGGCGCGCGACAATTTCTTTGCGCTTGGCGGCCATTCGCTGTTGGCGGTGCAGGCCCATCGCGAGCTGCGCGATGGCTTGGGCCTGTCGAAACTGTCGATTACCGATATTTTCCGCTTCCCCGTGCTGTCGGCCTTGGCGGCGCATCTGGGCGATGCGGCGACACCCCTTGCCGCGCCGCAGCGCGTGGTGGCTGCGGTGGCGAATGCCAGCACTGCCCCTTCTGCGAATGCCCCCTCTGGAAACGACCGCGCCGATGCCCGGCTGGATGCCATGGCGCGGCGCCGGGCGATGCGGGCGGGCCGTGACGCCTGATCTGTCCGCTCTCCTTGCGGCGGCGCGCGGCCTGGTGCCGGCGGGCTGCGCGCTTGGCGTGGCGGACCCGCGCGCCGATTGGCCCGCCTTTCCGGGGGAAACTGTGCGCGGCGTGCCCAAGCGCATTGCCGAGTTTCGCGCCGGGCGCGAGGCGGCGCGGGCGGCTTTGGCCGAGCTGGGCCTGCCCGCCCGCCCGCTGCCGGCCGGGCCGGATCGCGCGCCAATCTGGCCCTTGGGCGTGGCAGGCTCGATCACCCATAGCGAGCGGCTGTGCCTTGCGGTGGCCGGGCGGTTCCGCGCCATGGGGGTGGACCTGGAGCCCGCCATCGCCTTGCCTGCCGAGTTGCGCGACAGCGTTCTGGTGCCCGAGGAGGCCGAGGCGACCGATCACGAGGCCAAGCTGATCTTTTCGGCCAAGGAAGCGGTCTATAAGGCGCAATATGGCCTGACCCGGCAGATGCTGGGCTTCGACTCGGTCGCGGTGACCATCGCGCCGGGGCAGTTCTCGGCCCGGTTCCGGCAGGATGTCGGGGTCATCCCGGCGGGGCGGGTAATCAGTGGCCGCTGGACCGATGTCTCGGGCCATTTCCTCACGCTGGTTTGCCTGTAGCATCGGGCGGCCCGGCGCGGTATACTATGGCATGCGACAGACATTGATCGAGATCTACGACGCCCGCGTGGCCGAGGGCAGCCTGCGCGCAGACCCGGCGCAACGGGCGGTCTTGCCCGTGCTGGAAGATTTGCGTGCGTGGCTGGAGGCCAATGCCACCCGCAAGATCGGGTTGTTTGCCGGGCTGTTCGCCCGACCCGCGCCGCCGCCCAAGGGGCTTTACCTCTGGGGCGGGGTGGGGCGCGGCAAGTCCATGGTGATGGACCTGTTTGTCGAACATCTGGCGATCACGGCCAAACGCCGCGTGCATTTCCACGCTTTCATGCAGGAAATTCACAAAGGCATGCACGCCGCCCGGCAAAAGGGCGTGGATGATGCGCTGAAACCCGTGGCCGAGACGGTGGCGAAAGACCTGCGCCTGCTGGCCTTTGACGAAATTCAGATCACCGACATCACCGATGCGATGATCGTGGGGCGGCTGTTCACCATGCTGCAAGAGGCGGGGGTGGTGATTGTCACCACTTCGAACCGGGTGCCGGAAGACCTGTATAAAAACGGGCTGAACCGGGCGCTGTTCCTGCCTTTCATCGACCATATCCGCGCAACCTTCGTGGTGCATCAGCTGGAAAGCCCGAATGATTACCGGCAGCACCGCTTGCAGGGCGCGCAGGTTTACTTTCACCCGGCTGGGCAAAGCGGGGCGGCGATCAGCGCGATCTGGCACGATCTGTCGGGCGGCAGCGCGGGCGAGGCGCTGGTGCTGGAGGTGAATGGCCGCAAGGTGGAGCTGCCGCGTTTCGCAAATGGCGTGGCGCGCTGCTCTTTCTGGGAGCTATGCGCGCGGCCTCTGGGTGCGGCGGATTATCTGGCCATCGCGCAGGCGGTGCGGGTGCTGATCCTGGAGGATATTCCGCAGCTTTCCGCCAGCAACTACAACGAGGCCAAGCGTTTTGTGACGCTGATTGATGCGCTCTATGAGGCGAAGGTGCGGCTGATCTGTTCCGCCGCCGATGTGCCGGAGCGGCTGTATATCGAAGGCACCGGCGCTTTTGAATTTGAACGCACCGCCAGCCGCCTGCGCGAGATGCAGGGCGCGGCTTGGGGCTTGCCGGGCGACGAGGGCTGACGCATCCTGCGGGCGATTGCCACCGGGGGATTTCATGCGCCATTGCCTGTTCGCCTTTGCTCTTGCCGCGTTGCCTTTGGGCGCCCATGCCGAGAGTTTTACCGCCACCAGCCGCATCACCTCGGTGACGCTGTATCCGCAAGGGGCCGAGGTCACGCGGGTGGTCAGCCTTGATCTGCCTGCGGGGGCGCATCAGCTGCGGATTGCCGATCTGCCACAGGGCATTGATCCGGGGCTGATCCGGTTGAGCGCCGAGACCACCAGCCTGGGGGCCTTTGTGCTGCAACAGGCCGGAATGGCACCGGGGGCCGAGGTGCCCTTCCCCGAGCTGGAGGCGGCGGTGAGCGCGGCCGAAGCCGCGCGGGATGCGGCGGCGCTGGAGCTGGCGCGGCTGGATGCGCAGATCGGCGCGATCACGGCGCGGGGCGACTTCCTGCGCCGGTCCGAGGCCGAGGTGACGACGCAAGCCCCCGCCGATCTGGCCGCCATGGCGCAGATGATCGGGGCCGAGGTGCTGGCCGCCGAACAGGCTGCGCTGGAGCTGCGCGCCGGGCGTCCGGCGCTGGAACGCGCTTTGGACAAGGCCAGCGCCAAGCTGGATCAGGCCCGCGCCGCCGAGGAGGCCCGCCGTGCCGCGCAGGCCGACAAGGCCTTGCTCTCGGTCGATCTGGAACAGCCGCAGGCTGGCAAGGCTGAGATCACGCTGAGCCATTATGTCAGCGAGGCGCGCTGGATGCCGGTTTATGATGCGCATCTGACGCGCAAGCCCGCGCCGCAGCTGGTGCTGAACCGGGGCGCTTTGGTCAGCCAATCTTCGGGCGAGGATTGGCAGGGCGTGGCACTGACACTTTCCACCGCGCAACCTGCTGCGCAGGCCGCGCCTTCGGACCTCTGGCCCGATCTGCGCCGGGCCGAGAAGCCTGAGCCGCCGATGGTGGGGGGGGCCGCAGTTGCGGATGCTGTAATGGAGGCCATGGTGGAACCCGTGGCTGTCGCCGCCGCGCCGGGGCGCGGAATGGAATTGCAGATGATGGGTGACATCGCG